>NZ_JACJFX010000004.1:0-150754 GCF_014164675.1 Propioniciclava sp. MC1683
GGACCACATCCGTGCCGAACTCGACCGGATCAAGACGCTACGCGACCGAGCCACCAAGACGCCAGCGAAGGCGTCGACCAGGACTGCAGCCAAGACGTCAAGGAAGGCGGACGGGCGGTCTGTGGAGCCGGCGCATGTGAAGGCCGAGTGTGCCCTGCGGGACCATCCCGCCTACGGCCGCTGGGTGAAGCAACAACCCTCGGGTCGGCTGGTCATCGACCGGGCCAAGGTCACCGCGGAGGAACGCCTCGACGGCAAGTACCTGCTGTCGACCTCCGACCCCGACCTGAGCGCCGAAGACATCGCCCTGGGCTACAAGAACCTGCTCGAGGCCGAACGCGGCTTCCGCGACCTGAAGTCCACCCTGGAGCTACGCCCGGTCCACCACCACCTGGAACCACGGATCCGCGCCCACGTCCTGCTGTGCTGGCTCGCCCTCCTGCTGATCCGCGTGGCCGAACGGTCCACCGGACAGACGCGGCGACGGATCGCGATCGAACTCGGCCGCGTCCACGCGGTCACCCTCACCGGGAGTGCCGGCAGCGTGGTCCACGTCACCCCGCTCAACACCACCCAAAGCGGCATTCTTGCCGCCTGCAAGGTCACCCCGCCCCCCACCGTGACTACCCTCACCCCAGCCTGACAAGGCAAAACGGCGCTTCTGGTGACCTGCGGACGCGTGGGCACACGACCCCACGCACCCAAACCACGCGTTCGACCTAGTCAACCCGCCAATTCAGGCGATTCATCTGCCCACCAACTGCGGAACCCGGGATCACTGGTCATCCCGGGCCGCTTCCCCGCGTCGATGTCGGCCTGCTTGACCCATCCCCGCAGGGTGTCGGGATTCACCCCGATCCTCGACCCGATCCGCTTCACCGCCGCGTTCAACGACAACGCCGAGTCCTGCTCACGGGCCTCAGCCACAAGCCGCATAGCACGGGCCCGCAACTCCTCGGGGTACTTCCTTGGTGCTGGCATGGTCTGCCTCCTCTCGCGGAATCAGACCACGAGACCCGGGGCGGTTCAATGCGACAAGGGTCCACCCCTGTCCCACAAAGGGTCATCGGTGTCGCCGAAAACACCACGTGGGTACCAACGTGGGTACTTTGGGCAATAGAGGAATTTGTGAAGCCAACCCAGTAGTGGTTTCACTAGGGTGTTTGGCTCCCCCGACTGGACTCGAACCAGTAACCCTCTGATTAACAGTCAGATGCTCTGCCAATTGAGCTACAGGGGACCGCTGTGCGCGAGAAGGAACACTACCAGCCGTGCTGGGGATCGCAAAGTTGGCCGCCCTCCCCCGCAGGCCCGGGGCGCAGGCAGCCTCAGAAGGCGTACTCAGCGCGCAGTCGACCGAGCTCGGCTTCGGTGAAGGCGACGGTCTCCTCGTCCATCTTCACCCCGGCGGCCGGGTGGGCCGTCCACAGCACGCGGGCGCCCTCGTCCATGAGGTTGCGCCGGGCGCTGATGGTGATCGTCTTGCCGGGCCGGGGGTGGATCGCCGTCTGGAACAGGAAGGTCGCTTCGACGCGCTCCTTGAACACCTCGGGGAACGAGCCTGGCTCGACCAGCGGGACGCGGGTCGTCTCGCCGGTCGACATCTGCACCCAGCGCATGGTCTTGCTCTCGCCGTCCCAGCCCCCGCGCAGGATGTCGTGCCAGCCGAGCTCGGCGACATCGTCACCGACGACGTGGACCAGCCGGTCGTGGAGGGCGACGACGGCTCCGTTCTCGGTGCGGCCCCAGGCCAGAATGCGGGGCCGGCGTCCGAGGAACCCGGACACCTTGGCCGCCAGGTCGTCGGGCAGGGCAGTGCGCGAGAAGAGTTTCACGGCCCCCATTGTGCCCGGCTCACGCAGCGAGCAGGTCGTCCGTCCCGGCCCGGAGCAGCTCGAGCGCCTGCCGCTCCCGCCGCCGGACCGTCGACGGGCTGCGGCCCAGATCTCCGGCCACCTCGGCGTGCGACCGCGCGGGCCCGTCCAGGCCGTAGAGCTGGCTGACGATCCACCGGTCGGTGTCGTCGAGCCGCCGCAGCAGCCGTCTCACGGCGGCCCGGTCCACCCCGTCGGACGCCTCGGGCTCGGCCTCGGCGGCCAGCAGGCGCCAGCCCGCGGCGTCCGGGGCGAGGGTGACGGGCGGCGCGAAGGCAAGCAGCGTCCGGACCACCGAGACGCTCTCCCCCAGCTCGCCGGCGACCTCCTCGGCGAGTGGTCGCCGCGCCAGCGTCATGGTGAGCCGGGCCGAGGCGGCCCGAGCTCGCCGCCACTCGCGGGCCCGCCGCGGCGACATGCCGAGGCTGCCGAGCGAGGTGACCGCGGCGTCCCACACCCGCATGCGGATGCGCGGGACGGCGTAGGTCGCGAACCGCGACCGGGTGGGGTCGAAGCGGTCGATCGCTTCGAGGAGCCCGATCGCCCCCTCCTGCACCAGCTCGTCCAGGTCGTGGCCGGTGGAGCGGGCGATGGGCCGCGCCACCCAGGTGACCAGCGGCGCGTTGACCTCGGCGAGCCGGGTGCGGGCGCGCCGGCCGTCCGCGGCCATGGCGTCGAGCTCGGCTGCAGTTGCGGCGGGTGCGCCCACGAACCAGCCGCGTCGGGCGGCCTCGGCGATCGTCCCGGCCTCGATGAGGCGCAGCAGGCGATCGTTCTCGGTGGCGTGGGTGGGCGGGGTGTCGAGGTCGGCGACGACGGTGGGGGTGCTGTCTGGCATGCACCCGAGCCTCGTGGGCGAGGGGTACCCGCAAGACCCCCCGGGAGTTGTTCCGCCTGCAACATCCGGACAACAACGATTGTCCGGAGCCCTTGCCTACGAGCCGACCGCGTGCTGCTCGAGGGTGCGGCGCTGGGTCTCGAGCTCGAGGAGGCGCGCGAACATCCGGTTGTAAGCGGCCTGCTCCTCGACGGGGTTGGTGCGCTGCATGCGCGACTTGAGGTCGTTGATGTCCCGCACCACGCGGGCCAGGCGCAGGCGCGCGGCGTACTCGCGGGCGTAGGCGCCCGACGGCTCGGCCAGCAACGGCTCGACCGAGAGGGCGACGACGAGCTGCTCCCCCACCGGGTCGGGCATGGCGTCCACGATCGCCTGCGCGAAGCCCGTCTGGCTGCGGTCGGCGGCCGCGGCCACCTCGAAGACGTGCCGGTAGCTGGGGTGCTGGAAGTCGTCGGCGACCACGCCGCCCCAGTCATCGGGGAACAGGCTCGGGTGCTGCACCACCAGCTTGAGCAGGCCGCGCTCGGTGGCCAGCCGTCGGTCCCCCGCGTCGGGCAGCAGCATCATCGCCACCTGCCCGGACGCCGCGGGCTCGGCCGTGGCCTCCTGCCGCGGGTGGCGCTCCGGCTCGGGCGCAACCTTGCGGTTGTTGACCCGCTGCACCTCGGCGCGGACGGTGTCGGTGTCCATGCCGACCATGCCGGCGAGCTCGCGCAGGTACTCCGAGACCAGCGACCGGTCGCGCACCGACGCCACGAGGGGGGCGGCGGCGCGGACGGCGCCGAGGCGTCCCTCGGCCCGGTCGAGGTCGAACTGGCCCAGCGTGTTCTTCATCACGTACCGGTACAGCGGCACCCGGCGGGCGACGAGCTCGCGCACGGCGGCGTCCCCGGACTGGATGCGCAGGTCGCAGGGGTCCATCCCGGTGGGCTCGATGGCGACGTAGGTCTGCGACGAGAAGGTGGAGTCCGACGAGAAGACCTTGAGCGCGGCGGCTTGCCCGGCGGCGTCCCCGTCGAAGGTGAACACGACCTCGCCTGCGAGGGCGTCGGAGGTCATCAGGCGGGCGATCATCCGACTGTGGTCGGGGCCGAACGCGGTGCCGCAGGAGGCGACGGCGGTGTCGACGCCGGCAATGTGGCAGGCCATGACGTCGGTGTAGCCCTCGACGACGACGGCCTGGTTCTTCTTGCCGATGTTCTTGCGGGCCAGGTCGAGGCCGTAGAGCACGTGCGACTTCTTGTAGACCGGCGTCTCGGGGGTGTTGAGGTACTTGGCCGGCATCCGGTCGTCCTCGTACAGCTTGCGCGCGCCGAAGCCGAGCGTCGATCGACCGGCGTCGCGGATCGGCCACAGCAGGCGGCCCTGGAAGAAGTCCCAGCCCTGCTCGCGCACGAGGCCGGCCTTGACCAGGTCGTCACGAGTGAACTTCTTCGCCGTCAGGTGGTTGAGCAGGTCGCGGCCGCCGCGCGGGGCGTAGCCGATCCCGAAGTGCTCGGCGTGCTCACGGGTGAAGCCGCGCTGGTCGAGGAACACGCGCCCGGCCAGCGCGTCGGGGCTGGTCAGCTGGGCCGCGAAGAACTCGGCGGCGGCCTGGTTGGCCTCCAGGATGCGCATGCGCAGGCCGGGCTCGTGCCGCGGACCGCCGTCGCCCTCGGTGTAGCGCAGCTGGATCCCGCACCGGTCGGCCAGGAACTCCACCGCCTCGGTGAAGCCCATGTTGTTGACCTGCTGGACGAACTTGATGACGTCGCCGCCCTCGCCGCAACCGAAGCAGTAGTAGAAGCCCTTGCTGGGCGTCACCCGGAAGCTGGGGGTCTTCTCGTCGTGGAATGGGCACAGCCCCACCAGCGCGCCGCCCCCGGCGGGCCTGAGCATCACGAACGAGCTGACGATGTCGTCGATCCGGCTCCTCTCGCGGACCGTCTCGAGGTCCTCGGGGTGGATCAGGCCGGCCATGGCGCGCAGTCTAGCCGCGCGGGCCGCGCCCGGGCTCGGGCGTAGGGTGAGGCGCATGACCGTGACCATCGGGTGGGGCCTGGCCGTCGCTCTCGTGCTGTTGGTGGCGCTCGGCGTCGTGGCGGCCCGGCTGGGCCGGCTCGGGGCCCCGGACGCCCAGGGCCGGGCCCGTCCGCTGGCCCGGGAGCAGGTGGTCGCGGCCCTGCGCGCTGTGGTGCAGCTCGCGCTGATCGCCGGTGTGGTGACCGTGGCCGTGCAGACCTGGTGGGGCGGGCTGGCCTTCGCGCTGGTCATGTTCGCCATCGGCGTGTGGACGACGACCGGGCGGGTGGGCGTCCGGGACCGCTGGCCGTGGACCGCGCTCGCGATGGCCGCCGGGGTACTGCCGGTGCTGCTCATCGTGTTCCTCACCGGGGCCGCGCCGTTCAACGGCATCACCATCGTCGCCCTGGGCGGGATCGTCGCCGGCAACATGATGACCGCGCACACGCTGGCCGGGCGCCGCACGTTCGCGGAACTGCGCGACAACAGGGCGTCCTACGAGGCCGCCCTGTCGCTCGGCTTCGAACGCCGCCCGGCCATCGGACTGGTCGCCGACCGCGTGCTCGGCGAGGCGCTCATCCCCAACATCGACCAGACCCGGACCGTTGGCCTGGTCACCCTCCCCGGCGCTTTCATCGGCGTGCTGCTCGGCGGCGGCTCCCCACTCCAGGCGGGCGCGGCCCAGGTGCTGGTGCTCATCGGCATCATGGCCGGGCAGGCCTGCACGGTGGGCGTCTTCGGCGAGCTGGTGCGACGGGCCCGCATCGTCCCGGCCGACCTGGTCCCCGTCCTGCACCCGTGACCCTGGGGTGGGTCAGACGCCGCGGCCGATGCCCTGGGGCAGGCGGTCGGGATCCCAGCCGAGGAGCTGCTCGGCCATGTCGAACGCGAACCGGTCGGTCATGCCGCCGACGTAGGTGACGGCGGTGCGCACGAGGTCGTCCTCGGCGCCGGCGTGGTAGTCGCCGGGCATCGAGCGGGGGTGCTCGCAGTAGTACTCGACCAGGCCCCGCAGCACCTCGATCACCGCGTTGCTCTGCGCGACCGACTCGGGGCGGGTGTAGATCTGCTCGTAGTTGAACTTCCGCAGCGCGGCGAGGGCGGCGGCGACGTCGGCGTCCATGCCGACGATGCCGGTCTCGGCGACCGTGCCGATGATCGACCGGATGAAGGTGGCCAGCTGCTCGCGCCGGGTCCGGCCGGCGACCTCCGCGACCTCGGCGGGGAGGTCGTCGAGGGAGACGATCCCGGCGTGCACGGCGTCCTCGAGGTCGTGGGCGCAGTAGGCGATGCGGTCGGCCCAACTGACCAGCTCGCCCTCGATCGTCATCGGCGCCGGCCGCGACCACGAGTGGTTGCGGATGCCGTCGAGCGTCTCCACACACAGGTTCAGGGGCGTGAGCACGACGTCGGCGCCCCACGGGCCGTGGTCGTAGCCGCCGGGGATGAAGGCGTCGAAGGCGTCCTCCGACGCGTGCCCGCCCGGGCCGTGCCCGCAGTCGTGGCCGAGCGCCATCGCGTCGGCGAGCGTGACGTTGACGCCGATGCCGCGGGCCAGCGACGTGGCGACCTGCGCGACCTCGATGGCGTGGGTGAGCCGGGTGCGCTGGTGGTCGGTCGGGTAGACCACGACCTGGGTCTTGCCGGCCAGCCGGCGGAACGCGGTCGAGTGCACGATCCGGTCGCGGTCGCGCTCGAAGCAGGTGCGCTCGATGTCGGGCTCCTCCTCGATCGCCCGGTTGCCGGCCCCCGACGCGAACGTGGCCTCCGGACGCCACAACCTACGCTGGGTTTCCTCCCGGGCCTCGCGGCCGATCGGGGCGGGCAGGTCGAGGCGGGCGGACGAGTCGCGGTGGGCCCGGACCACGTCGCCGTCGGCGTGGCCCGCCATGGTGCGGGCCCAGGCGACCGTGCGGGGGTTCAGCGCGTCCGTCATGGGTTCATCTTCGCGTCCTTCGTAAGATGGGACCACCACCGACACGAGGACGGACGATGAGCGACCAGTACCCCACCCCCGACCCCCAGCGCCGCGAGACGGATCCGGACACCCCCGAGCAGTCGGTGCCCCAGGCGCCCGAGTCGGCGTCCGACGCCACCTACAACCCGCCCCAGTACGGGTCCACCGGGTCGACCGCCTACGGGCAGCAGGCCTACGAGGCCCCCCGCTACGACCAGCAGCCCCCGCAGGCCCAGGGCGGCTACGCGCCGCCGGCCTACGGCCATGAGCAGGCCCAACAGCAGTACCAGGCGCCGCAGTACGGCCAGCAGGCCTACGAGCAGCCCTACGCCCAGCAGCAGTACGGGCAGCCCCAGCAGCAGTACGGGCAGCCCCCGCAGCAGCCGTACGGCCAGCAGCAGTACGGGCAGCAGGGTGGCTACGGCCAGCAGTACCCGGCGCAGCCCTACGGCCAGCAGTACCAGCCCGCCGAGTACCAGCCCCAGTGGCCGAGCGAGCCCGAGCCCCCGCAGAGCAAGACGCTCGGCCTCATGGGCCTGGCGGTCGTCGCGATCTGCACCCTCGTCGTCGCGATCGCCGGCTACCTCGTCGGCGCGGGGATGGGGCAGTTCATGCTCGACTACGGCATCGACTCGATGCAGAACCCCGACCCCAACGACCCGATGCTGATCGCCTTCGGCCAGCAGCTCCAGGGCCCGTTCACCGCGATCACCTTCGGGACGCTCGCCGGCATCGTGGGCTGGATCGTCAGCATCATCGCCGTCTCCCGCCGCCGCGGGCGCACCTTGGGGATCTGGGGCATCATCCTCGGCACCCTCGCCCCCATCATCGGCGTCATCGCGATGATGGTCGGCATGTGGCCGGCCGCCTCGGTACTGGCGGGCTGACCCCGACGGGCTGGCCCGAGGGTCAGCCCCCCGAGACGTCGGACTCGGCGGCGGAGAGGTCCTCGTCGCCGAGTTCGCGGCTGTCCAGCCACCCGTACGGCAGGGTGACGTGGGCCCGCGGCGTCCCCTGACGGCCCCGCGGCGTGCCGAGCTCGTGCTCGGGGTAGGTGGCCGTCGGGTCGAGCTGGGCGATGTTCTCGTCGAGCTCGGCCAGGCTCGAGACCGTCGCGAAGGCGCGGCGCAGGTCGCCCCCGATCGGGAACCCCTTGAAGTACCAGGCCATGTGCTTGCGCAGGTCGGTGAGCCCCCAGCGCTCTCCGTGCAGCTCGGCCAGCAGCACCGCGTGCCGGCGCAGCATGGCGGTCACCTCGCCGAGCGTCGGGTAGGGCTGGACGGGGCGTCCGGCGAAGGCGTCGGCCAGGTCGCGGAACAGCCACGGACGCCCCAGGCAGCCGCGGCCGATCACCACGCCCGCAGCGCCGGTCTGCTCGACCATGCGGAGGGCGTCCGCGCCCTCCCAGATGTCGCCGTTGCCGAGGACGGGGATGTCGACGGCGTCGACGAGGGTGGCGATGTGCTCCCAGCGGGCCTCGCCCGCGTAGGCCTGCTGCACCGTGCGGGCGTGCAGGGCGATCGCGGCGACGCCCGCGTCCTGGGCGATGCGGCCGGCATCGAGGTAGGTGAGGTGGTCGTCGTCGATGCCCATGCGGGTCTTGACCGTGACCGGGACCCCGTGGGCGTCAGCCGCCTTCACCGTCGCGCGCAGGATGGACTCGAGGCGGTCGGTCTTCCACGGCAGGGCTCCCCCGCCGCCGCGGCGGGTCACCTTCGGCACGGGGCAGCCGAGGTTGAGGTCGATGTGGTGGACGCCGAACTCCTCGCACAGGATGTGCGCGGCGCGGGCCATGATGTCGGCGTCCACGCCGTAGAGCTGCACCGAGCGCACCGTCTCGCCGGGGGCGAACTGCAGCATCCCGAAGGTCTTGGGGATGCGCTCGACGATGCCGCGGCTGGTGATCATCTCGCAGACGTACAGGCCCGCGCCCTGCTCCAGGCACAGCTGGCGGTAGGCCGGGTTCGTGATGCCGGCCATCGGGGCCAGGACCACCGGGGTCGCCACCTCGACCGATCCCCCGGAGGGGGCGGTGAAGCGGAGCGGCTCGGGGACGACGTCAGGCACGTCGGCCAAGCTTACGCCGATCAGCGGCGCCAGTCGCCCAGCGCCCCCTGCAGGGCGCCGAGGGCGGCCTCGGCGAGCGGGTGCCGGTCGTCCTCGGGGCAGCCGTCGGACGCCCAGGCCGCACCCGCGGCGTCCAGGAAGCCGAGGAAGCCGAGCAGGGAGAACCGGTCGCGCGCGGCGTCGGTGGGCTGCAGCACCTCGGTGAGGAAGGCCAGGTCGGCCTCGCGCGCACGGTCCCGGACGCCGGCGGCTGCGGCCGGCTCCTCCCGGGCCAGGCTGCCGCGGGCGTGCGCGGCGACGTGGTCGAGCCGGGCGAGCACCCAGGTGCGGACCCGGTCGCGGGCCGAGGTGTTGGCCGGCAGCGCCTCGTCCGCCGCCCGCTGGCGGTCGGCGAGGTGGGCCAGGTCGGCCTCGAGGACCGCGGCGTAGAGGCACTCCTTGGAGCCGAAGTAGTGGAAGACGATGGCCGGCGATCCCCCGGCCTGCCGCGCAACCTCGGGCACCCCGACCTCGCCGTAGGACGCCGTGGCGAACGCCGCGCGTGCTGCCGCGAGGATGGCGGCGCGGCGCTCCTCGGGGCCGAGGCGCCTGCGCGGCGCGGGTCGTGTTGCCGTCATGTTTGCCAGCGTACCGGTTATTGAGCTACTCTCAACAACGTTATTGATCGTCAGTCAACAGGAGATGCGATGAGCCTCGACGACCACGCCATCTGGTACCACGTCTACCCCCTCGGTGCCCTGGGCGCGCCCGTCCACGAGCGCGGCGCGGAGGTGGTGCACCGCCTGGGCGCCCTGGAGCCGTGGCTCGACCACGCGGTCGGGCTGGGCTGCTCGGGCCTGCTGCTCGGTCCGATCTTCACGTCGGTGTCGCACGGCTACGACACGCTGGACCACTACTCCATCGACCCCCGGCTCGGCGACGACGGCGACTTCGACGCGCTCGTCGCGGCGTGCCGCGAGCGGGGCCTGTCGCTCATGCTCGACGGGGTGTTCAACCACGTCAGCACCCAGCACGGGCTGGTGGGCGAGGACTCCCCCATGCTGCGCCGCTCGAACGGCTACCTGTACACGTGGGAGGGCCACGACAACCTCGTCGAGCTCGACCACACCCGCGCCGACGTGGCTGACTGGATCACCGGGATCATGCTTCACTGGCTGCGCCGCGGCATCGCCGGCTGGCGGCTGGACGTGGCCTACGCCGTGGCGCCGGAGTTCTGGCGCGAGGTGATCGCGCGGGTGCGGCGCGAGTTCCCGGACGCGCTCTTCCTCGGCGAGGTCATCCACGGCGACTACGGCGCGATCGCGGAGGCCGCCACCTTCGACTCCGTCACCGCCTACGAGCTGTGGAAGGCGACCTGGAGCTCGATCAAGGACATCAACTGCTGGGAGCTGGCCCATGCCCTGGAGCGCCACCGCTCCTTCTCGGCGAACCACGTGCTGAACACGTTCGTCGGCAACCACGACGTCGACCGGATCGCGTCCCTGGTGGGGGGCGACGGGGCCGCGCTCGCGGCGTCCGTGCTCTTCACCGTGCCCGGCATGCCGAGCGTGTACTACGGCGACGAGCAGGGCTTCACCGGCGTGCGCGGCACGGGCCTCTACGCCGACGACGCCGTCCGCCCGCCGCTGCCCGCGACGCCGGCCGACCTGCTGCCGACCGGTGCGTGGCTGGAGACGGTGTACCGGGACCTGATCGGCTTCCGCCGTCGGCACGCGTGGCTCTCCCGCGGGCACCTGGCGGTGGTCGCCAAGGAGAACGCCTGGATCGAGTACGCGGTGACGCACGGCGACGATCGGGTCGACGTGCGACTCGAGCTCGAGCCCACCCCGCGCGTCGTCGTGCGCGCGTCGGACGGCGAGACCTGGGGGTGGTCGGCATAGGCTCCCCCGCATGACCGACCCCGCGGCCGAGTGGACGACCGTCGAGTGGACCATGGAGCAGTTCGACACCGAGCAGATGGCCCGGCGCAGCCTGGTCTGGTTCGCGGTCGGCGGGCTGGTGTTCGCAGCGCTGGCGATCCGGCCGGCGCTGCTGCACGACCCCTTCGCGAGCCTCGGCAACCTCGTGCCGTTCGCGGGCCTGCTCGTCGCCGGGACGCTGGCGGCGTTGGTGGTGCACGAGGCCGTCCACGGGTTGGTGATGGCCCGCTACGGCGCCCGGCCGCAGTTCGGGGTCGGGATGATGCAGGGCACGGTCCCCTACGCGTACGCCACATCGCCCGGTTTCAGGTACACGCGGCGGCAGTTCTGGTGGGTGGCGATGATGCCCACGTTCGTCGTCAACGCGCTGCTGGCCGTCCTGGTGTTCACCCTCCCGTGGGGCCCCTACCTCGTGCTGCCGGCCGCGTTCCACCTGTCGGGGTGCATCGGGGACTGGATGATCCTGCGGATGGTGGCCGAGCACCCCGAGGGCACGTTGGTCGAGGACACCCGGGAGGGTGTGATCCTGCACGTGCCTCCGACCCCCTGAGGCTGGGACAGACCCGGCGGGGTCACACCTTCTTCTGCCACAGGCCCTCGAGGCCGATGGGCGCGAATCCGAGCGCGTCGTTGATGGCGAGCATCCAGCGGTTCTCGTTGGCGTTCCACGTGTGCACCCGTCGGGCGTGGGGGTTCTCGGCCAACAGCGCGGTCAGGTTCGCAGCCTTCACCCGTTGCCCCAGGCGGTGCCCGCGGTGGTCACCGTGGACGATGGTGTTCTCCTGCCACACCCCCGCGGGGTTCTCGGCCGGCCAGGCCAGCTCGGGACCGGCAGCCGCGGCCGGAACGTCACCCGGTCGTGGACCCTCGTCCCTCCGGCAACGGGCGCCAACGTCCGCTCGTGCTCCCACAGGCGCATGCTCAGCATCGACGACCGTTCGAGGAAGCGCCGGCCCGGTTGGACCTCGACCACGACGAGCCGGTCGAAGTCGAACGGGACGATCCCGAACAGGCGGAGCCAGGCACGTCCGAGGGGACGCCCCAACGGCACCGAGTCGATCGCCAGCCCCGTGGTCCCCCGCGGCATGGTCATCGTCAGCCACGGCCGCAGCTCGTGGTTGATGCCGTCCGGGTCGACGACGCGGGCCCAGACCGCGGCCACCCCGGCCGGGACGACCACCTCGTTCTCCACCGTCGTGGTCGCGCTCACCCGACCCGCACCGCCTCCACGAGCAGCACCTGGTCGGGCGGCATGACGGGGAACCGCAGGCCCACCTCGGCGAGCACCCGACCGGTCAGCCGGACGCCGCCGAACCAGGCCGGCAGGCCGAACAGGAGCGGCGGCGCGGCCGGGATGACCGGGCGCACGTCCCACACGGCGTCCGCGACCAGGCCCGGGAGTGCGACGTCACCGAGGTTCGACACCGGGCCCGACGCCCCCGACCCGATCGAGAAGATGCCCCGCTGGGGCGTGACCACCCCGTGCACCCACACGTCGGCGTCGGGCGAGTCGACCCGCACGAGGTCGCCGGCGAGCAGCGTCGAACGGGCGTCCTTCCACCACGCGATCCATGCGCCCAGCTCGGCGAGCTCGGACGCCGAGGCCTCGGCCAGGTCCCACTCGACCCCGAGGTGCCCGAACACCGCCGTGGACGCGCGGAACGTCAGGTCGTGCACGCGGCCCGTGGTCTGGGACTGCCCCGACGCGATGTGCGAGCCGAGCAGGTCGGGAGGCAGCAACTGTCCGGTCCAGCGCAGCATCCGCTGGCGCTCGTGCGGGTCGATCACGTCGGATGTCCATACCCGGTCGGTGCGCTGCAGCACCTCGAGGTCGATGCGCCCGCCACCCGACGAGCACGACTCGATCTCGAGCCCCTGCTGGGCGGCCCTGAGCTCGTCCATGAGCCGGTACGCGGCGAGGGTCTGCTCGTGCACGGCGGACGCACCGTCCGGGCCGCCGGCGTCCACGAGGTCGCGGTTGTGGTCCCACTTCAGGTAGGCGATGTCGTGGTCGCGCAGCACGGCCAGGAGCTGGTCGCGCACGTGCTCGTACGCCTCGGGGATCGTCAGGTTCAGCACCTGCTGGTGCCGTGCCTCGACCGGCAGCCGGCCGTGGCCGGGCTGCATCACCCAGTCGGGGTGGGCGCGGGCCACGTCGGAGTCCATGTTCACCATCTCGGGCTCGACCCAGAGCCCGAACTGCATGCCGAGCCCGCGGACGTGGTCGACCAGCGGTCCGAGCCCGTCGGGCCAGACCTCGGGGCTGACCACCCAGTCCCCCAGCCCGCGGGTGTCGTCGCGCCGGGCCCCGAACCAGCCGTCGTCCAGCACGAACCGCTCGATGCCCACCTGTGCGGCCAGGTCGGCGAGGTGCTGCAGCCGGTCGAGGGAGTGGCCGAAGTGGACCGCCTCCCACACGTTCAGGGTCACCGGGCGCTCGACGCCCGGGTGGGTCGGCCGAGCTCGCAGCCAACGGTGGAAGCGGTGCGCCACGGCGTCCAGCCCCTCGCCCCAACTCCCGTACACCCACGGGCCGGCGTAGGTCTGCCCGGGCGCCAGCCGGCCCTCGCCCGGCAGCAGCAGTTCGCCGCCGCCCAGCACCTGCACGCCGGACGCCGTGCGCTCGGCGGTGTGCACGTGGTTGCCGCTCCACGCGACGTGGACGCCCCACACCTCGCCGGAGCGGAACCCGAACCCGGGCACCCCGACGTGCAGGACCGTGGGTGCGTCGAAGCCGGTGCGACCGGCGCGACCCTCGCGGCGGTGCTGGCCCACCACGAGCGGGGTGCGTTGGGGGTGGCGCTCGGAGCCCCAGCCGCCGGCCAGGTCGAGGAGCTCGCGGGCGCGGCGCGGCACGGGCAGCACGACCAGCAGCTCGGCGACGTCGTAGTCGTCGTCCGCGGTGTTGGTCACCGACGCGCGGGTACGCACCAGCCCCTGCGGCGTCAGCTCGACCTCCACCGAGAGCTCCAGCCCACACGCGTCGTCGGACGACGAGTACGTGACGGCGTCCCCCATCCGCTCGACGGCGGTGACGACCCAGCGCGGCGACCAATCCCGACCGGCACGCGAGCCGGTCAGGCCCGGCCGCCCCAGCCAACCGGTGGACGCCTCGGGCACGAGCGACACCCGCACCGGCACGTCCGGGCTGCTGGGCAGGACCGTCGGCGCGGTGGCGGCGGCGAGGAAACTCAAGCCCTCGGCGTCCAGCTCACCGAGGTCGGCGCCCCAGTGGAGCACCGCGGGCAGACGCCCGTCGCTGGAGTCGAGGACGAGGCTGACCCCGCCCGCACGCAGGTGGATGAGTGCGGTCATGGGGCCAGCCTAGGCACATCAGCAGCCGAGCAGGCGCGCCCCGAGCCACGAGGCGACCTGGTCGAGGGCCACCCGCTCCTGCGCCATGGTGTCGCGCTCGCGGATGGTGACGGCCTGGTCGTCGAGGGTGTCGAAGTCGACGGTCACGCAGTAGGGCGTGCCGATCTCGTCCTGGCGGCGGTAGCGGCGGCCGATGGCCTGGGCGTCGTCGAACTCGACGTTCCAGTGCTTGCGCAGCTCGGCGGCCAGGTCGCGGGCCTTCGGCGACAGCTGCTCGTTGCGCGACAGCGGCAGCACGGCCACCTTGACCGGCGACAGGCGCGGGTCGAGCTTGAGCACGGTGCGGGTGTCGACGCCGCCCTTGGCGTTGGGCGCCTCGTCCTCGGCGTAGGCCTCGACGAGGAACGCCATCACCGAGCGGGTGAGGCCGGCCGACGGCTCGATCACGTACGGGGTGTAGCGCTCGCCCTTGGCCTGGTCGAAGTACGACAGGTCCTCGCCCGAGTGCTGGGAGTGGGTGCCGAGGTCGAAGTCGGTGCGGTTCGCAATGCCCTCGAGCTCGCCCCAGCCGTCACCGCCGGTGAAGCCGAAGTTGTACTCGATGTCGACCGTGCGCTTGGAGTAGTGGGACAGCTTCTCGGCGGGGTGCTCGTAGAGGCGCAGGTTCTCCGGCTTGATGCCGAGGTCGGTGTACCAGCCCATGCGGGCGTCGATCCAGTCCTGGTGCCACTGCTCGTCGGTGCCGGGCTCGACGAAGAACTCGACCTCCATCTGCTCGAACTCGCGGGTGCGGAAGATGAAGTTGCCGGGCGTGATCTCGTTGCGGAAGCTCTTGCCGACCTGGCCGATGCCGAACGGCACCTTCATGCGCGAGGTCTGCACGACGTTGCCGAAGTTCACGAAGATGCCCTGCGCGGTCTCGGGGCGCAGGTAGTGCAGGCCCGACTCGTCCTCGATGACGCCGAGGTAGGTCTTCAGCATCATGTTGAAGTCGCGCGGCTCGGTGAACTGGCCCAGGTTGCCGCACTCGGGGCAGTTGATCTCGTTCAGGCCCTCGGGGGCGCGGCCCTTCTTGAACTCGAAGGCCTCCTCGAGCTGGTCGGCGCGGAACCGCTTGTGGCAGCTCAGGCACTCGGTCAGCGGGTCGGAGAAGACGCCGACGTGGCCGGAGGCCACCCAGACCTGCTTGGGCAGGATGATGGAGCTGTCGAGGCCCACGACGTCAGCGCGGCCCTGGACGACGTTCTTCCACCACTGGCGCTTGATGTTCTCCTTGAGCTCGACGCCGTAGGGACCGTAGTCCCAGGCCGCCCGGGTGCCGCCGTAGATCTCCCCGCAGGGGTACACGAAGCCACGGCGCTTCGTGAGGCTGATGACGTTGTCGAGCTTGTTGGCCATGTGACCCGGTGCCTCCTTGTCGGCTGGGGATGCCCGGCCGGCATCCTCCATGTGCTGGGCCACCCTATCCGGCCGCCGGAGTGGCCCGCACGGCGTCCGGGAGCCGCGAGACCGGGACGACCACGACGTCGTTGAGCTTCCAGTCCAGGCCCTGGATCGTGTCGACGAGCGCCTCGAGGTCGGCCAGCTCGACCGGGGCGCTGGGCACGACGACAGCAGCGCGTTCTCCCCCAGCGGCACGGCGAGCACGTGCTCGACCTTCCCGCCGTCGAACTCCGAGGTCGCGTGGGGCCGGGTCAGGGCCACCTTGTCCGCCCAGGGCGACTTGGCGGTCAGCCCGCCAGCGAGCACGTCGAGCTCGCCGCGCTCCATGGCGGCGACCAGCTCCTCCTCGCCGCCCACGCGCCACGAGACCTCGGCACCGAGCGACGCGGCGAAGTCGGCGACCAGGTCGGCCTCGGGGCCGGTCACGCGGTCGCCGTCGACCCGTACCAGCCCACCGCCGGGGGACGCCCCGGCCCGCAGCACGCCGTCGGCGCGGACCCGGTCGAGGGTGCCGTCGGGGTCGGCCGGGATCGTCGCACAGCTGGCCAGCAGGACGGCTGCGGCGACGCACAGGGCGGCGAATCGCCTCGTCAGGAGCTTCACGGCGGCCACGCTACGCCGGAGGATCCGGCACGGGACCACCCCCACGGGGGGCAGCGGGCTCAGCCCGGGCGGGTCACTCCCCGCGCGGCAGGTTGTCGCCGACCTCGGCCGGGTCGAGGTAGGCCGACGGCTCGTCGAGGGCCTCGCTCATCAGGGTGACCAGCACCATCTTGGCCTCGTATCCGTTGTAGGCCCGGCGGTAGGAGCCGACGTTCTCCCACGTCGTCTGGATGGCCCACAGGTCGGGCTCGTCGAGGTTGCGCACCAGGGTGGCCGAGATGTTGCCGGGGCGGAACTCGAAGAAGGCGACGGCGGCCTCGGCGCGCTCCACGAAGGACGCCTCGGCCTCGGGTGCGACGCGGAAGCGACTGAAGGCCAGCATGCGGCCCAGCCTAACCGCCGACGGGTAGTCTGGGCCGGACGAGGAGGGCCGAGCATTGACCACCACACCCCAGCGGCGGACGCGGCAGCGCGCCACCATCGCCGAGGTGATGTTCGAGATCGAGGAGTTCCGCACCGCGCAGGACATCCACGACCTCCTGCGCCACCAGGGCCACTCAGTCGGCCTGGCCACCGTCTACCGCAACCTGCAGGCGATGGCCGAGGCGGGCGAGGTCGACGTGGTGCGGCTGCCCGACGGTCAGGCGTCCTACCGGGCGTGCGGCACCGCCACCCACGCACACCACCACCACCTGATCTGCCGCTCCTGCGGCCGCACGGTCGAGATCGCGTTCGCCGGCGTCGAGGAGCTCATCGACGCCCTCGCCCGCCAGCACGGCTTCAGCGACGTCGACCACTCCATCGAGCTCCACGGCGTCTGCCCCGACTGCGCCGCCTGAGCCGGGAGCCCCGATGCCCACCTACCGCGACGAGGGCGTGGTCCTGCGCACCCACAAGCTGGGCGAGGCCGACCGCATCATCACCGTGCTCTCCCGCCGCCACGGCAAGGTTCGCGCCGTCGCCCGCGGCGTCCGACGCACCTCCAGCAAGTGGGGCGCCCGGCTCGAGCCGTTCAGCCACGTCGACCTCCAGTTCGCGACCGGCCGCACGCTCGACGTGATCACCGAGGCCGTGACGCTGCACGCGTGGTCCGAGCCGCTGTGCACCGACTACCCGCGCTACACGGTCGGGCAGGTCATGCTCGAGACCGCCGACCGCCTGGTGAGCATCGAGAACGAGCCGGCGCTCCCCCAGTTCCAGCTCCTGACCGGCGCCCTCAACGCGCTGGTGGGCGGCACCAGCGACGGGCCGCGTCCGGCCACGATGGTCATGGACTCCTACCTCCTGCGCGCCGTCGCCACCGCCGGCTTCGCGCCGAGCCTGGACGCGTGCGCCTCGTGCGGCGAGGTGGGCCCGCACGAGGCCTTCTCCCCCGCCTCCGGCGGCCTGGTCTGCCCGCGCTGCCGCCCACCCGGGACGCCGCAGGTGCGGCCCGCCACGCTGGCGCTCCTGTCCGCGCTGATCAGCGGGGACTGGCCGGCCACGCGCGCGGCCGACGAGCCGACGCAACGGCAGGCGTCCGGGCTGATCGCCGCGTTCGTGGCCTGGCACCTCGAGCGGGGCCTGCGCACGATGCAGCACGTCGCGCGCTGACAGCCCTCAGCCGCGGGGCGCCGCGATCTGGGCGGCGAGGTGGCCGCCGCCGTAGCCGTTGTCGATGTTCACCACGCCCACGCCGGGGGCGCAGGCGTTGAGCATCGTGAGCAGCGGGGCGATGCCGCCGAAGGCCGCCCCGTAGCCGACCGAGGTCGGCACCGCCACGACCGGGCACGCGACGAGGCCGGCGATGAGGCCGGGCAGTGCGCCGTCCATGCCGGCGACCACGACGATGGCGCCCGCTGAGCGGAACAGGTCGAGCTTGTCCAGGGTGCGGTGCACCCCGGCGATGCCGACGTCGACGACCAGCTCGGCACGGCGTCCGAGGTGGCGGGCGGTGAGCAGCGCCTCGCGGGCCACGGGCAGGTCGGAGGTGCCCGCGCACGCGACGACGACGAGGTCCCCGGTCGGCTCGGGCAGGCGCGGCGGCCAGACCAGGACCCGGGCGACCGGGTCGTGGTGGGCGTCCGGCAGCGCTGCGCGGACCGCGGCGGCGCGTTCGGCGTCGGCGCGGGTGAAGATCGTGACCACGTCGGGGCGCTCGCCGACACGGCGCGCGATCTCGCGGCACTGGTCGACCGACTTGCCCTCGCAGTAGACGGCCTCGGGGAACCCGCCCCGGCGCTGCCCGCGGTCGAGGTCGAGGTCGGCGATGTCGTCGTCAGCCACGGCGCAGCACCTGCAGCGTGAACGCGCCCGACTGCAGCCCGGCCAGGTCGACCGTCACGTAGGCGAACCCGGCCGCGCGCAGGCGGGCCAGCACGGCGTCGCGGCGCTCGGCGTCGGCGAACAGGGCGAGCTCGGCGGCGGGCACCTCGAGGCGGGCGATGTCGCAGTGGTGGCGGACGCGGGAGTCGGTGAACCCGAGGTCACGCAGCGCCTCCTCGCCGGCCTCGACCTGCTTGAGCTTGGCGGGGGTGACCTCCTGCCCGTGCGGGATCCGGCTGGCGAGGCAGGGGGCGGCGGGCTTGTCGGCGACCGACAGTCCCAGCGCGCGGGCCAGGGCGCGCACGCGGCGCTTGGTCAGGCCGGCGTCGGCGAGCGGCCGCAGCACGGCGTGCTCGGTGGCAGCGCGGGCGCCGGGCCGGTCGATGCGGGCGGCATCGTCGGCGTTCTCGCCGTAGGCCACCGCCGCGAGCCCGTGTTCGGCGACGAGCCGGGAGTCGATGACGGTGAACATCTCGTCCTTGCAGTGGAAGCACCGGTCGACGTCGTTGCGGCGGTAGGCCGGGTTGTCGCCCTCGTGGGTCGAGAACTCGACCACCGCGGCGCCGATCTCCTGCGCCGTGGCACGGGCGCCGGCGAGCTCGTCGCGGGCCAGGGAGTCGGACACCGCCAGCAGGCCGAGGGCCCGGTCGGCGCCCAGCGCGCGCACCGCGACGGCGAGGAGCACGGCGGAGTCCACGCCGCCGGAGTAGGCCACCCCGAGGCGGCCGGACCCCGGCAGGCGGCTCGCCACGGCGAGCGCGTCCGCGAGCGGCTCACCGGCCAAGCCGGACCACCGGCCCGCCTCCTCACTGTGCTGTGTCGCCACCCGCGCTCCTTCCGCTGCCGTCACCCTACCGGCGCATCGGCGGCCGTTCAGGCGTTGCAGGCACCCGGCACGATCCCGGACGCCGCGGCCGCGGCCTGGGCGCGACCCAACACGTCGGCCTCCGGACGCCCCAACGCCAGCGCGGCGGCCGCCACGTCGGCGAACTCCGGGGTGGCGTGCAGGACGACCCCGTCGCGCGAGCCGACCTTGACCCGGACCGCCTGTCCGTCGACGTCGACGGTGGTCCAGGAGCGGTCCAGGACGGTGCGGGTCACCGGCGTCCAGCGGACGCCGAGGGTCGAGGTGCGGGTCAGGATCGCGTCGGTGACCGCGTCGTGGTGGTCGGCGTCGGCGAGGGCATGCAGGGTGAACGCGGGGCGTCCCTTCTTCATCTGGATGGGCACCAGCCACGCGTCGGCCGCGCCGGCGGCCAGCAGCGTGTCGAGCACGCCCGGCCACAGCCGCGGGTCGAGGTCGTCGACGTTGGCGCGCAGCTCGGCCAGCCCGGTCGCCGGGCGGTCGGCGGCGGTCTCGCCCAGAACGACGCGGACGACGTTGGGCCAGCCCACCGTGTCCTTGCCGCCGGCGCCCACGCCGAGCCCGCGCACGGTCAGGCCGGGCAACGCCTCGCAGCGGTCGCCGGCCAGGGCGCGCACCAGCGCCATGCCGGTCGGCGTGGCCAGCTCGCCGACACTGCCGGGCGTCGTCACCGCGGCCGGGGTGTCGTGGGTGTGGTGGTGATGGTCGTGAGGGTGCTCGTGCAGGTGGTCATGGGGGTGCCCGTGCCCGTGGTGGTCGTCGTGGTCGTGGTGGTGGGCGCCCGCGCGCTCGGGCGTGGGGTGCACCTGCCAGCCGAGGACGAGCTCGGCGACGGCGGGCACCGGCACCGGGATGTCGCCGTGGGCCGCCCGCACCCGGCCGGACCCGACGCGCACGGCGGACGCGGAGACCGAGGTCACCCCGAGCAGCCGCAGGGCCTCGCAGGCGCCGACGACGTCGGCGATGGAGTCCAGCGCCCCGACCTCGTGGAAGTGCACCGTGTCGGGGTCGACGCCGTGGGTCCGGCCCTCGGCCTCAGCGAGGCGGCCGAAGGCGGCCAGTGCCCGGGCGCGGGTCTCGTCGGCGAGGTCGGCCTCGGCCAGCATCGCGCGGATGCTCGCCCACGTGCGGTGGGGCGGGTCGTCGACCAGCACGCGGACGCGGGCCTTGGTCGCCCGCTGCCCCCCGCGGGTCACCTCCTCGGTGTCGAGGCGCACCGCCCCGGGCACCACGGCGTCCAGGGCGGCCTGCAGGGCGCCGACGTCGGCGCCCGCGTCGACCAGCGCCCCGAGGACCATGTCACCGGCGACCCCGGCGGAGATGTCGAACCATGCGTGCATGGCCGCCATTGTGCTAGGTGCGCACCACCACGACCGGGCATTCCGCCTCACGGAGGACGTCGCGCGACGTCGAGCCGAGCAGCTGCCCGGCGAAGCCGTGGCGCCCGCGCGACCCGATGACGAGCAGGGACGCCTCGCGCGCGGCGTCGGCGAGCACGTTCGGGGCGCGCCCGGAGAGCACGAGCGTGCGGTACTGGAGGTCGGGGTGCTCGTCGAGGTAGGGGCGCATGACGTCGTCGATCATCGTCTCCAGGGCCGCGCTGATCTGGGTGCCGTCGCCCGACCACAGGCCGGCGCCGCCCATCAGCATCAGGGTGGCGTCCCACACGTGCACGGCGACCAGACCGGTCCCGCGGCGGACGGCCTCGCGCACGGCGAACGAGACGGCGGCCATCGCCTCGGGCGAGTCGTCCACGCCGACGACGACCGGGCCCGCGGCATCCTGCTTCGTGTCGGGGCGGATGACCGCCACGGGGCCGTGCGCGTGGGTGGTGACGGCGTCGGAGGTGCCGCCCAGGGCCCGGACCGAGGCGGGAACGTCGGAGCGCCCGCGAGCCCCGACCACGACCATCTCGGCACTCTTTGACGCCCCGGCGAGGACGTAGGACGCCCGGCCGGTCAGCAGCCGGGTCTCGACCTGGAGCCCCTCGTGCGCCTCGCGCACCCGGTCCCCCAGCTCGGCCAGGCGCGCGGAGGCGCGCTGGCGGACCTCGTCCATGCCCTGGTCGGAGGCCAGCACGTGGTGCGGCAGCACGCGCCGGGGGATGATCACCTCGGGCAGTGCCAGCACCACCAGCAGGGGCGCACCCACCTCGACTGCGCGCGCGGCGGCCCAGTCGACGGCGTGGTCGGCGTTGTGGGACAGGTCCGTCCCGACGACGATCCGGCCTCCTGCTTGCAGTTGCTCGGTCATTGGCTCCTCCTCGAGACCACCTCCGGCCCGGCAGCGCGGTGGCAACCAGCCTATCGCCGCTAGGCTCGGCGCATGCCCGCGCACCGCCCGGCCCCGCCGACTCCGCACCCCAGCGGCGCCCAGCCGCCCCGCATCCCGGCGAAGTTCGTCCCGAACCACGTCGCCATCGTCATGGACGGCAACGGCCGCTGGGCCAAGCAGCGCAACCTGCCCCGCACCGACGGCCACGCACGCGGTGAGGCATCCCTGCTCGACGTCATCCACGGCGCGGTCGAGATCGGCGTGAAGTACCTCTCCGCCTACGCGTTCTCGACCGAGAACTGGAAGCGCTCCCCCGACGAGGTGCGCTGGCTGATGGGGTTCAACCGCGACGTCATCCACCGCCGGCGCGACGAGCTCAACGACCTGGGCGTCCGGATCGTGTGGGCCGGGCGCGAGCCGCGCCTGTGGAAGAGCGTGATCAAGGAGCTCAAGGTCGCCGAGGAGATGAGCCGGCACAACACCACGCTGACGCTGCAGTTCTGCGTGAACTACGGCGGGCGCGCCGAGATCGTGGACGCCGTGCGCGCCCTGGCCGCCGACGCGGCGGCCGGGCGCATCGACCCCGAGCGGATCACCGAGAAGTCACTGGCGAGCCGCTTGTACGCGCCGGACGTGCCCGACGTCGACCTGTTCGTGCGCAGCTCGGGCGAGCAGCGCACGAGCAACTTCCTGCTGTGGCAGATGGCGTACGCCGAGATGGTGTTCCTCGACCGCCTCTGGCCCGACTTCGACCGCCGCGACCTGTGGCACGCCATCGAGCTGTACGCCCAGCGCGACCGGCGCTACGGCGGGGCCGTGCCGAACGAGCTCAGCCGCTGAGGTTCACTCCTTGGCGCGCGTGACGATCACCGGGCAATCGGCGTCGCGCAGCACTTCCTTGGACGTCGAGCCCAGCAGCAGGCCGGTGAAGCCGCCCAGGCCGCGGGAGCCGACGACCAGCTCGCTGGCCCCGACCGACGCCTCGGCGAGGGCCGCCGACGGGCGAGCCTCGACGACCTCGACGGTGTGCTCCAGCCCGGGGTGGTCGGCGACGACGGGCGCGACGATCTCCTCGATGCGCTCCTTCAGGCGCGACACCGGGGGCAGCGACTGCATGGCGGTGACCCCCATCGGGCCCATCATCCAGGGTGCGACGTCCCACGCGTGGATCGCCCGCAACGGCACCCCACGCGCGGCCGCCTCGTCGGCGGCCAGGGCGAGGGCGGCGTCGGACTCGGGCGAGTCGTCCACGCCCACGACCACCGGGCCGTCGGGCGTCGGCGAGCCGTGGTCGGTGATGACGGCGACGGGGCCGTGCGCGTGCGCGACGACGGCATCGGCCGTGCCACCGAGGGCCCGGACCTTGGCCGGCGCGTTGGCGCCGCGGGCGCCCACGACGACGAGCAGGGCCTTCTTCGAGGCCTGGGCGAGCACGTAGGAGCCGAGGCCCTCCTCGGCGACCGTCTCCACCTCGAGCTCGGGGTGCAGCTCGCGCGCCTTGGCGGCCAGCTCCTCCAGCTTCGCCTTGGCGTTCCCGGCGAGGTACCCGTGGTAGTCACCGGTGACCATGGCGTCGAACAGTCGGCTGCGGCGCGGGATCGGCACCTCGGGCAGGGCCAGGACGATCAGGAGCGGTACCTTCCGGGCGGCCGCTCGGTGGGCAGCCCAAGCGACGGCTTCCTGAGCGCGACCCGAGAGGTCGGTCCCGACAACGATCTTTCCTGTGGCGTTGAACGAGATCGGCATGGCTTCCTTCCCTCCTCGATGAGTGAGGGCCACTGCATCGTGGTCCGGCGATGCCTCAGTCTATCCCCGAACCGCGGGGAGGGGGCGATCCCGGGGGTTTCCCCGTGCCCTCAGGCGCCCAGCCGGAGCCACCGGTCGGAGCGCGTGCGCAGGCCCAGCACCACCGAGCGGAACGCCAGCCACGCCCCGTACGCGGCCCAGAGCCAGGCCAGTCCCGCGGAGGTCGCCCACACGGCGCCGACGAAGGGCGCGTAGGCGAGGGTCGTGGCGATGCCGGCCAGCGCGAGGAACCGTGCGTCGCCCGCCCCGATCAGGACGCCGTCCAGTTGGAACGCCACCGCGCCGATCGGCGCGATCAGGGCGAGGACGAGCAGGGCCGCGCCCGCGGCGTCCTGCACCGCGGGGTCGGGGCTGAACGCGCCCGACAGCGGGCCGCGCAGCAGCACGGCCAGCACGCCGACGACCACGCCGAAGCCGACGCCCCAGGCGACCACCCGGCCGAGGACGGCCCGCGCACCGCGGACGTCTCCGGCCCCCAGCCGCAGCCCGACCAGGGCCTGCGCGGCGATGGCGAAGGCGTCCACGCCATAGGCGACGGTGTGCCACAGGGTGTTCACGACCTGGTGGGCGGCCAGGGCGGTCGTGCCGAGCGAGGCGGCGGTCACCGTGGTCAGCAGCAGGGCCAGTTGCAGCGCGGCGTTGCGGACGACCAGCCAGCCGCCCAGGCGTGCGGCCGCGAGCACGCCACCGGGCGCGAACCGAAGCCGGACGCCCTCGCGCCGGGCCCCGCGCACCACGGCTCCGCCGAGCAGGGCGGCGCCGATCCACTGGGAGACCGCGGTGCCGGTGGCCGCGCCGACGATCCCCCAGCCGGCGCCGTAGACGAGCGCGACGTTGAGGGCGATGTTGAGCAGGTTGATGGTGACGACCACGCGCAGGGGCGTGCGGGTGTCCTGCAGCCCGCGCAGCACGCCGGTCGAGGCGAGGATCACCAGCAGGGCGGGCAGCCCGAGCGCGACCACGCGCAGGTAGGCGGCGCCCAGCGCGGTCACCTCGGCGGAGGCGCCGTACAGGCCCAGGACCGCCGGGGCGAACGGGACCAGCACCGCGGCGACGACCAGCCCGAGCAGGGCGCCCAGGACCATGCCGTCGATGCCGCTGGACAGGGCGCCGGCGCGGTCCCCCGCGCCGAGGCGGCGCGACACCATCGCGGTGGTGCCATAGGCGAGGAAGACAGACAGCCCGACCACGATGCCGACCACGTTCGAGGCCAGCGTCAGGCCCCCGAGGTGGGGCGTGCCGAGGTGGCCGACGATGAAGGTGTCTGCCAGCACGAGCATCGGCTCGGCGATGAGCGTCGCGAACGCGGGGATCGCCAGCGCGAGGACCTCGCGGTTCAGCGACGCCCCCCTGGGTGCCCGGTCCGCGGGGTTCGTCACAGGAAGTTGGGGACGAGGAGGCTGGCGGCGAGGAAGGCCACGTAGATGACGACCAGCGCGATCCCCTCACGGACCCGGATCTCGTTGACCTTGGTGTTGTACGCGAACCACCCGAACAGCCCGAGGATGATGAACAGCGCCGGGTAGCTCACGAGCATGAAGTCGGTGCCGACGGGGATGCCCCCGGGCATGACCGCGGCGGCGAATCCCGAGACGAGCACGATGTTGAGCACGTTGGCGCCCAGCACGTTGCCCAGCGCCAGCCCGCCGTAGCCGCGCCGGGCTGCGGTGATGACGGTGGTCAGCTCGGGGACGCTCGTGCCGAACGCGACCAGGGTTACGGCCAGGATGAACTCGGGCACGCCGGCGCGGATCGCCAGCGCCTCGGCCGAGCCGACCAGCACGACCGCGCTGCCGGCGATGCCGACCGCGCCGAGCGCCACCATCGCCAGCAGGCGTGCCGGCCGGGGTCCGGCCTCGGCCAGGTCGGGCTCGACGAGCACGCCGGAGTCGACCGGCTCGCCCCCGCGGTCGGGGACCTCGGGCGCCCGCTGGCGGGCCATCCACCACAGGTACACCGGGAGACTGACCAGCAGGACGACACCCATCCATCGGGGCAGGTGGCCCTGCCCGTCGGGGCCCAGGGTGACCAGGGTGGGGACGATAAGGGCGGCCGTCGCCGCGAGCAGGATGGAGAGCTTCTGCGACTCGGCGCGCCCGACCGCGATCGCGCCGAACACCGCCCCGAGGCCGAGGATCAGGCTGGTGTTGGTGATGATCGAGCCGACGGCGTTGCCCAGCGCGAACTCACCGCTGCCCTGCAGCGCCGAGATGCCGGACGCCGCCAGCTCGGGCAGCGTCGTGCCCAGGGAGACGATCGTGGCGCCCACCACCAGCTCGGGCATGCCCCACACCTTGGAGAGCGCGACGGCGTTGTCGACCAGGATGTCGGCCGACTTGCCCAGGACGACGAGGGACACGACCAGGGCCGCCACCACGAGGAGGACGGGCCAGGCCAGGAAGACGTCGGTCACGTCAGTCGGTGCCCCCGATGGTGCCGTAGACGTTCACCGACTCCTCCTGGGCCGGATCCGGGTCGGACATCTCGGCGGTGAGGTAGCGGTCGGCGAGGCCGGCCTCGAGCTGGCCGACGAGGTCGGCGACCTGCCCGCCCACGATGCCCAGCGCGCTGTACTGCTCCAGGCGCGTGCGGGTGTCGGCGATGTCGAGGTTGCGCATGGTGAGCTGGCCGATGCGGTCGACCGGCCCGAAGGCGGCGTCCTCGACGCGCTCCATGGACAGCTTCTCGGGGTGGTAGGACAGCGCGGGGCCCTGGGTGTCGAGGATCGTGTGGTCCCAGCCGCGGCGCAGGCGGACGGTGACGGTGCCGGTGACGGCCGAGCCGACCCAGCGCTGGAGCGACTCGCGCAGCATCAGGGACTGCGGGTCGAGCCAGCGGCCCTCGTACAGCAGGCGGCCGAGGCGGCGGCCGTCGTTGTGGTAGGCCGCGACCGTGTCCTCGTTGTGGATGGCGTTGACCAGCCGCTCGTAGGTGATGTGCAGCAGGGCCATGCCGGGGGCCTCGTAGATGCCGCGGCTCTTGGCCTCGATGATGCGGTTCTCGATCTGGTCGCTCATGCCCAGGCCGTGGCGTCCGCCGATCTCGTTGGCCCGGCGCACCAGCGCGACGGGGTCGAGGCGCTCGCCGTTGATGGCGACCGGCCAGCCCTGCTCGTAGGTGACCGACACCTCCTCGGCGGCGATCTCGACGTCCTCGCGCCAGTGGGCCACACCCATGATCGGGTCGACGATGTCCATGCCGGTGCCGAGGTACTCGAGCTTCTTGGCCTCGTGGGTGGCGCCCCAGATGTTGGCGTCGGTGGAGTACGCCTTCTCCTGGCTGTCGCGGTACGGGAGGTCGCGCTGGGTCAGCCACGCCGACATCTCGTCGCGGCCGCCGAGCTCGGTGACGAAGTCCTCGTCCAGCCACGGCTTGTAGATGCGCAGCTCGGGGTTGGCCAGCAGGCCGTAGCGGTAGAACCGCTCGATGTCGTTGCCCTTGTAGGTCGAGCCGTCGCCCCACACGTTCACGCCGTCGGCGTACATGGCGTTGACCAGCATGGTGCCGGTGACCGCGCGGCCGAGCGGGGTGGTGTTGAAGTAGGGGACGCCCGCGTTGCGGATGTGGAACGCACCGCACTGCAGGGCGGCCAGGCCCTCCTTGACCAGCTCCTCCTTGCAGTCGACCAGGCGCGCGGCCTCGGCGCCGTAGGCGCCCGCGCGGCCGGGGACCGAGGCGATGTCCGGCTCGTCGTACTGCCCGATGTCGGCGGTGTAGGTGTACGGGATCGCACCCTTCTCGCGCATCCACGCGACGGCGACCGACGTGTCGAGACCACCGGAGAAGGCGATACCGACCTTCTCCCCCACCGGGAGCTTCATCAGGACTTTGGACATGGGGGCGATCCTATCCCCGCGTGCCCGCCCCCCCGTCCCGCCCCGCTACGGTGGAACCCGTCCGAAGGAGAGGCCCCCACCATGGATCCCGCACGCGTCAGCACCGGTATCGGCGGGTTGGATGCCGCCATCGACGGGCTCCGGATCGGGGACAACGTCGTGTGGCACTGCGAGGACCTGGACGACTTCGCCCGCATGCTGGAGCCCTACGTGGCCGGCGCCCGCCGCGAGCGGCGGCGCCTCGTCTACGTCCGCTTCGCCGACCACCTCCCGCTGGTGGGAGGCGACGACGTCCAGGTGCACCGCCTCGACCCAGCGGAAGGTTTCGAGCCGTTCGCGATCGCCGTCCACGACCTGGTCGAGGAGACCGGGCGCGAGGCGTTCTACGTGTTCGACTCCCTGGCCGCCCTGCTGGAGGCCTGGCACTCCGACCTGCTGCTGACGAGCTTCTTCAAGGTGACCTGTCCCTTCCTCTACGAGCTCGACACCGTGGCCTACTTCCCGCTGCTGCGCGACGAGGTCAGCGCGGCGACGGTGGCCGGCATCCGGGAGACCACGCAGGTGCTGTTCGACCTGCAGGTGGTCGGCGACGAGACGTACGTGCACCCCCTGAAGGTGGACGGCCGCAGCTCGGCGACCATGTTCTTCCCGCACCTCATCGCCGGCGAGCGGGCCATCCCGGTCACCTCGTCCGCGGCTTCGGCCCGGCTGGCGGCTACGCGCGGGCGGATGCGCCGGCGTCCGGACCACTGGACGCGCCTGGTCGACGACGCCTTCGACGCCCTGGACGGCAGCATCGCCGAGCAACGGGACGCCCACGCCCTGCTCGCGGACGCACTGCTGGGCCGCGACGACGGCCGGATGGCGGGGCTGGCCCGGCGCCACCTGAGCCTGGACGACCTGCTCGTCGTCGCGACGCGCCTCGTGGGCACCGGGCACATCGGCGGCAAGGCGGTCGGCATGCTGACGGCCCGCGCGATCCTTGCCGACGACATCGACGGGCGGTTCGTCGACCACCTCGAGCCGCACGACTCGTTCCACCTCGGCGCGGACGTCTTCTACCACTACCTGGTCAGCAACGGCTGGTGGGGGCACCGGCTGGCCCAGAGCCACCCCGGCACCTTCCTGTCCGCCGGCGCGACGCTGCACGAGCTGATGCCGACCGGCCGCTTCCCGGCGTCGGTGCGCGAGCAGCTGCTCGACATGCTCGGGCACTTCGGGCAGGCGCCGATCATCGTCCGTTCCAGCTCCCTGCTGGAGGACAACTTCGGCAACGCCTTCGCCGGCAAGTACGACAGCTTCTTCCTCACCAACCAGGGGGCACCCGAGGAGCGGCTGGAGGCGCTGCTGGACGCCGTGCGCGCGGTCTACGCGTCGGCCATGAGCGAGGAGGCGCTGCGCTACCGGCTCTCCCGCAACCTCGCCGAGGTGGACGAGCAGATGGCCATTCTCATCCAGCGCGTCTCGGGCGACCACCACGGCCAGCTCTTCTTCCCGCACGCCGCGGGGGTGGCCAACTCCTCGAACCTCTACACGTGGGACGCGACGGTGGACGCCGAGGCCGGCATGCTGCGGCTGGTGTTCGGCCTGGGCACCCGCGCCGTGGACCGCACCACCAGCGATCACGCCCGCATCGTCGCCCTGGCTGACCCGCTCAACGCTCGCATGTTCGACCCCGAGGACCTCTCGGCCTTCAGCCAGCGCCGGGTGGACGTGCTCGACCTCGCGGCCGGCCGGCAGGCCGCCGTCCCGCTGGCCGACCTCGCCGCCACCGACGTCGGCGCCGACTGGTCGCTCTTCACCAGCCCCGATACGGCGGTGCTGCGCCGGCTGGGCGAGCGCGACCGCGAGCGTGGGCGTCCGACCTCCGGCCGGGCCGCCCCGGTGGTGGCCGACTTCCGGGGCCTGCTCGGCGAGACCGCCTTCCCAGCCCTGATGCGGGACGCCCTCGCCACGCTCGCCGCCGCCTACGACTACCCCGTCGACGTCGAGTTCACCGTGAACATGACCAGCGCCGGGGAGCCCCGCATCGGCATCGTCCAGTGCCGCCCGCTGCAGACCCGCGGACCCGGCCAGTCGGTGGCGATCCCCGAGGTGGCGGACGACAGCGGCGTCCTGTTCGCCGCACCCGGGGAGTTCATGGGCGGCAACGTCAACCTGCCGATTGACTGGGTCGTGATGGTGCGGGCCACGCCCTACCTCGGGCTGGGGTCCCCGCAGCGGCACGGCGTCGCGCGGCTCGTCGGCGAGGTGAACCGGCGGCTCAAGGACGACAGCTTCCTGCTGCTGGGCCCCGGCCGGTGGGGCACGACGACCGAGTCACTGGGCGTGCCCGTCCGCTTCGCCGAGATCAACCACGCGGCCGCGCTGGTCGAGGCAACGGACGCCGCGGGCAACTTCCGCCCCGAGCTGTCCTACGGGTCGCACTTCTTCCAGGACCTCGTGGAGACCGGCATCTTCTACGCCGCCGTCTTCGACGACCGCCCGGGCGTGACGTTCCACCCGGCGCTGGTGGCCGCCCGGGAGAACGCGCTGCTGGAGCTGGTGCCGGACGCCGACCCCCACCTGGCCGCCGTGGTGCACGTGGCGCGCTTCGACGACCTCGAGCTCTACTCCGACGTCGTGTCCCAGCGCGTGCTGTGCGCGCGCCGGTCCTGCCTCAGATGACCCCCAGGGCCATCATCGCGTCGGCGACGCGGATGAAGCCGGCGATGTTGGCGCCCGTCACGTAGTCGCCCGGGCGGCCGTACTCCTCGGCCGTCTCTGCGCAGCGCTCGTGGATGCCGACCATGATGTCCTGCAGGCGCTCCTCGGTGTGCTCGAAGCTCCAGGAGTCGCGGGAGGCGTTCTGCTGCATCTCCAGGGCGGAGGTCGCCACACCGCCGGCGTTGGCCGCCTTGCCCGGGGCGAAGCGGACGCCGCCCTCGCGGAAGGCGCGGATCGCGTCCGGCGTCGAGGGCATGTTGGCGCCCTCGGCGACCAGCGTGCAGCCGTTCTTGATGAGGGCGCGGGCGCCGCCGATGCTCAGCTCGTTCTGGGTGGCGCAGGGCAGGGCGATGTCGCAGGGGACGTCCCAGATCTGGCCGTCCTCGACGAAGCGCGCGGACGAGTTGGCGTCGGCGTACTCGCTGATGCGGCCGCGGCGGACCTCCTTCAGCTCCTGCATCTGGGCCAGGTCGATGCCCGTCTCGTCGACGATGTAGCCGCCGGAGTCGGACATCGCCACGACGGTCGCGCCGAGCTGGTTCAGCTTCTCCAGGGCGTAGATGGCCACGTTGCCCGAGCCGGACACGACGACCTTCTTGCCCTCGAAGCTCTCGTTCGACAGCTTGAGCATCTCGTCGGCGAAGAACACCGTGCCGTAGCCGGTGGCCTCGGTGCGGGCGCGGGAGCCGCCCCACGTGAGGCCCTTGCCGGTGAGCACGCCGGACTCGTAGCGGCCGGTCATGCGCTTGTACTGGCCGAACATGTAGCCGATCTCGCGGCCGCCGACGCCGATGTCACCGGCGGGCACGTCGATGTCGTGTCCGATGTGGCCCGAGAGCTCGGTCATGAACGCCTGGCAGAACCGCATGATCTCGTGGTCGGACTTGCCCTTGGGGTCGAAGTCCGAGCCGCCCTTGCCGCCGCCGATGGGCATACCGGTCAGGGCGTTCTTGAAGATCTGCTCGAAACCGAGGAACTTGATGATGCCGAGGTACACGCTCGGGTGGAAGCGCAGACCGCCCTTGTAGGGTCCGAGCGCCGAGTTGAACTGGACGCGGAAGCCGCGGTTGGTGTGCACGCGGCCCTTGTCGTCCTGCCAGTTGACCTTGAAGATGATCTGGCGGTTGGGCTCGCAGATGCGCGGGATGATGCCGTACTCGACGTACTCGGGTCGCTTCTTGATGACCGGGTCGAGGGACTCCAGCACCTCACGGACCGCCTGGTGGAACTCCGCCTCGCCGGGGTTGCGGCGAATGACGATGTCGAACTCCTCCTGCAGCGTGGGGCTGAGTTCCATGGGTGGTCTCCTTCGTTGTCGCGCAACGACCGGACGGCGGCCCGGCCGTGTGCAGTCTAGGAGTCGCTGCACGCGGCCGGGCCGCCGTCCCACAATGGGATCCGGGACCCGGGCCCGTCGGATCAGTCGGTGCGGTCGGAACGGTTGATCGCGCTGAGCACGGCCTTCATGGACGCCGTGACGATCGAGCTGTGCCGGCCCACACCCCACAGGACGCGGGCGTCGTCACCCTCGCCGATCTCGACCTCGACGTAGGCCGCGGCCAGCGCGTCCCCGCCGGAGCTGAGCGCGTGCTCGGAGTAGTCCAGGACCCGCACCGGGTACCCGGCCGCGCCCAGGGCGTCCACGAACGCCGACAGCGGGCCGTTGCCCTCGCCGCCGGCCTGGCGCTCGATGCCGTTGACGCGCAGGACGGCGTCCACGCTGTAGTGCCCGTTGTCGGCCTCGGAGCGGTACTGCAGCAGCTCCAGCGGCGTGTGGTCGCCGAAGTACTCGGCCTCGAAGATCTGCCACATCTGCTCGGGGCTGACCTCGCCGCCGGCGGCGTCGGTGTGCTGCTGGACGACGCGGCTGAACTCGATCTGCAGGCGGCGCGGCAGGTCCATCTTGTGGTCGTTCTTCATGATGTAGGCCATGCCGCCCTTGCCGGACTGGCTGTTGACCCGGATCACGGCCTCGTAGGTGCGGCCCACGTCGTGGGGGTCGATCGGCAGGTAGGGGGCCTCCCAGTCAACCTCGTGGATCGTGCGGCCCTCGGCGGCGGCGCGCTTCTCCAGCGACTCCAGGCCCTTCTTGATCGCGTCCTGGTGGGAGCCGGAGAACGCCGTGTAGACCAGGTCGCCGGCGTACGGGTGGCGCGGGTGCACGGGCAGGCCGGTGCAGTACTCGACCGTGCGGCGGATCTCGTCGATGTCGGAGAAGTCGATCTTGGGGTCGATGCCCTGGCTGAACAGGTTCATGCCCAGCGTGACCAGGTCTACGTTGCCCGTGCGCTCGCCGTGGCCGAACAGGCAGCCCTCGACGCGGTCGGCGCCGGCCATCATGCCCAGCTCGGACGCCGCCACCGCAGTGCCGCGGTCGTTGTGCGGGTGCAGCGAGACGGCCACGTTCTCGCGGTTGCGGACGTTGCGGATGAAGTACTCGATCTGGTCGGCGTACGTGTTCGGCGTGCTCATCTCGACCGTGGCGGGCAGGTTGAAGATGATCTCGCGGTCGGGGCCGGGCTGCCAGACGTCGGCGACGTGGTTGCAGACCTCGACGGCGAAGTCGGTCGGGGTCTGGGTGAAGATCTCGGGGCTGTACTGGAAGCCGAACTCGGTCTCGCCCAGGAACTGCTCGGCGTACTTCATGACCAACTCGGTGCCGCGGGTGGCCATCGCGATGCACTGGGCCTCGTCGATGCCGAACACGACGCGGCGGAACATCTCGGCGGTCGCGTTGTACATGTGGATGTTGGCGCGCTTCGTGCCGACCAGGGACTCGGCGGTGCGGGAGATCAGGTCCTCGCGGGCCTGGACCAGGACGGAGATCTGCACGTCGTCGGGGATGCGGTCCTCGGTGACCAGCTTGCGCACGAAGTCGAAGTCGGTCTGCGAGGCCGAGGGGAAGCCGACCTCGATCTCCTTGTAGCCCATCTTCACCAGCAGTTCGAACATCTTCAGCTTGCGGGAGACGGTCATGGGGTCGATCAGGGCCTGGTTGCCGTCGCGCAGGTCGGTCGACAGCCAGCGCGGCGCCTGGGTGATCTTCTTGCTGGGCCACGTGCGGTCGGGGACATCGACGGGCTCGAAGGCCTTGTAGCGGTGGTACGGCATCGGGCTGGGCTGCTGCACGGGGGCGCCGTGCTGGGTGCGGGTGCCGAAGGTGTTGGCGGTGGTGGTCATGCTGGTGTCCTTCGCTGGATCGAGACGATGGGGGTTGCCAGGCGCGCAAACTCTCCGCAACGAGGAAGCCCGACCGGCTCGACTCGACGGGACTGTGTCGAGGAAGCCTAGGCCTCGCTGCGGCGACCAAGGAGGAGGGTCACCCATGCCATGGCTGGGATCGTACACCCCTGACGCCCCCGTGCCACGGCGTCCGACACGCGGACGCCGTGGGTTCGGGTGGACTCAGTGCCCGGCCGCGGCGACCGGTTCCTCCTCGAGGATCGCGGTCGGCATGAGCGCCGGCAGCACGTCCTCCAGGGTGATGACGCCGAGCTCGACGTCCCCGCGGGTGGCGATCGCCAGCTGCGTGCGCGCCTGCCGGATGCGCTTGAGCGCCTCGGCCAGGTGCGTGTCGTGCGGCAGCAGGACCGGCTCGCGGGCGATCTCGCGGGCCGGACGGGTCAGGTCCGGTTCGGCGAGGGTGTCGCGGACGTGCACGACACCCACCGTGCGGCCCCCCTCGCGCAGCAGCACGCGCAGGTGGCGGTGCTGCCGGGTGACGGCCTGGACATCGGCCAGCGTGGCGTCGGCCGGCACCCACGCCAGCTCCTGCCCCTGCGGGACCACGTCGGCGACCGTCTGGTCGCGCAGCGTCAGCACGCGCGTCAGGGACTGGTGGTAGCGCGCGTCCAGGGCCCCCACGTTCGCGGAGTGCTCGACCAGCTGGCGCAGGCCGGCGGCGTCCTGGCCGGCCGACAGCTCGTCGACCGGGGTGGCGCCCGCCTTGCGCACCAGCCAGTTGGCGGCGGAGTTCATCGCGATGAGGATCGGGCGCATCACGAACATGAAGGCGCGCATCGGCAGGGCCAGCAGCACCGAGGACTGCACGGGGTGCGCGATCGCCCACGACTTGGGGGCCATCTCGCCGACCACCAGGTGCAGGAAGGTGACGAAGACCAGCGCGAGCACGAAGGAGGCCACGTCGGCCACGGCCAGCGGGATGCCCCACGCCGCCAGCAGCGGCGTCAGCGCATGGTGCACGGCGGGCTTGGTGATGGCACCGAGCGCCAGCGTGCAGACGGTGATGCCGAGCTGGGAGCCGGCCAGCACGAGCGTCAGCTCGGCGGAGTTGCGCAGCGCGGCGCGGCCGGCGGCCGACCCCGCGCGCTCCTCGAGGCGGTGCTGCTTCGCGGCCATCAGGGCGAACTCGGCGGCCACGAAGAAGGCGCTCAGCACGATGAGCAGGGCGGTCCAGCCGGCGACGGCCCATCCGCCCATGCCGGTCTCGAGGGGCGTCATGCGGGGTCTCCGTCCGGGAGGCTCACGCGCACCCGCGAGGGCACGTGGCGTTCGATGGCGAGCACCTCGATGAGCACCCGCCGGGCCCGGGCGTCGCCGTCGAGGGCGAGCTGGGCGGCGGTCGGTTCGAGGTCGAGGGTGACCGTCTCCCCCACCTCGGGGAGGGCGCCGAGCACCTGGATGATCAGTCCCGCGATGGTCTCGTGGTCGCCGGGCGGCATGTCGAGCCCGAGCGCGCGCTCGACCTCGTCGACGTGCACGTCACCGGCCATCACCCACACGCCGTCTGTCTCGCTCGGCAGGTAGTCGGGGTCGTCGGGGTCGTGCTCGTCGGTCAGCTCGCCGACGATCTCCTCGACGAGGTCCTCCAGCGTGACGACGCCGGTGAAGCTGCCGAACTCGTCGACGACGCAGGCCATCTCCTGGCCGGTGTCGCGCAGCTCCTGCTGGGCGTCCGGCAGCGGCATGAACTCGGGCAGGACCAGCGCCTCACGGGCGATGGTGGTGACGGGTTCGTCGGGGCGGTCGGTGGCGTCCAGCACGTCGACGAGCGCTACGACGCCGACGATGCCCTCCTCGGGGTCGAGCACCGGGTAGCGGGTGTGGCCGGTGGCCATCAGCGCGCGGACCTCGGCCACCGTCGCGGTGTCGCGCACGGTGTCGACGGCGACCCGGGGCACCATGGCGTGCTGCACGTCGCGGCGCGGGAAGTCGATGATCCGGTCGATGATGAGGCCCAGTTCCTCCGACAGGGTGCCGTCGCGGCGCGAGGCGTCCACGACGCGCTCGAGGTCGGTGGCCGAGGCCGTGTCCTCGACGTCGTGGACGGGCTCGATGCGCAGCGCGCGCAGCAGCAGCTCGGCGGACTTGTCGAAGATCCAAATCAGGGGGCCGAAGATCGTCAGGTACAGGCGCGTGGACGGGGTGAGCGCGTCGGCCACCTCCGCCGACTTCGCGATCGCGTAGTTCTTGGGGAAGAGCTCGCCGAACAGCATCTGCACCAGCGTCGAGAACACGATCGCGACGATGCCGCCGATGGTGACGGCGATGGCGGTGCTGGCGCCGCCGCTGACCAGCGAGCCGAGGGCCTGGCCGATCAGGGGTTCGGCGACGTAGCCGACGAGGAGTCCGGTGACGGTGATGCCGAGCTGGGCGCCCGACAGCATGAACGAGGTGCGGCGGGTGATGCCCAGGGTGCGTTCTGCCTTCTCGTCACCCGCGGCGGCACGACTGGCCAGGCGGGAGCGGTCGACGGCGACGTAGGCGAACTCCTGGGCCACGAAGTACCCGGTGGCGACGGTGATCGCGAAGACCACGACGACGCCGACGATGAGCGAGACGACGGGTGTCACGGGGCGGCTCCGAGATCACAAGGACTATGGGAACCCTCCGGTGCAGGTTGCGGCATGCGCTCCAGTATGCAGGAGCGCGCCAGCCGCTCAGTGGCCGGAGTGCCCCTTGATGACCATCCGCATGATGCGCATCATCAACGCGGCACCACGGAACAGCTGCCAGACCGGATTGAACCGCCGGCGGAGCGTGGCCCTGGTCGGCAGCGGCGCGGCCGCGATGACGTGGTCGATGTTGCCGATGGTGGCGTGTTCGTTGTGGGTCATCGTCCTCACTCCGGGATCATCTGCCAGCCCGGGAGGGCCTTGGCCTTGTACAGGAACAGGTGGTGCAGCGAGGCCTTCATCCAGTGGCCGGCGAGGCCGATCTCGCCCTTGGTCTCGCCGAGGTCGCGACCGGTCTCGGGATAGCGCTCATGGTCGGGCACCACCGGCATCATCGTGATCGCCGCGGCCGAGCCCTCGAACAGGCCGGTGCCTGCCGAGGCCACGCAGGCTGCCCCCATGTTCGCCATGGACGCCTCGTGCGGCGGCTTGGCCCTCCCCTTCACCCGGTCGGCGATGGTCATCGCAACGGTCTTGCCCATCACGCCCGACGGCATGCCGGTGCGCGGCGGGGCCGGCGAGATGACGGTCCCCTTCGGGCTCTTGCGCGGCTTGCTGATCGGGTGCGGCGGGGCGAACGCGATGCCGACCGCCCAGACGTTGTCCAGACCGGGCACCTGGTAGGTCCGGGGCCAGTCGGACGCCTTCCACTCCTCGTACGCCTTGCCCGAGTAGTCGGCGTCCACCCGCATCAGGCCGTTGGGCGCGAAGAGCTTGTCCGTGATGTCGGTGCCGTCCCGGTCGGACGCCTTGAGCCCGACCCCGGAGAACGGCGGGAGGAGCATCGCGAAGTCGAACGCCTGGGTGTGCTCGGTGCCGTCCAGCAGCTCGTAGTGGATCAGCCCCTCCTCGATCCGGGTGCAGCCCGCGCCGGTGATGGCGCGCACGCCGCGCTCGCGGAACAGCGACTCGGTCCAGATCTTGCCGGTGGTGCGGAACCCGTTCTCCTCGAACTCCATGCCCCCGACCCCGAAGTCGCCCAGCTCGTACTCGTTGGTCAGGAAGATGATCTCGGCGAGGTCGCGCACGCCGGCCTTGCGCACCTCGTGCTCGACGTTGAAGACGTACTCGAAGGCGGCGCCCTCGCAGGTGCAGGCGCCGTGCCCGGTGCCGACCACCATGACCTGGCGCTGACCGGCCTTCATCCGCTCGATGGACGCCGCGAGCTCGGCCGCCGCGTGCACGGCGTGGTCGGCGGTGCACACCGACACGGTGTGGCCTGCGTCGGGGCCCAGCCCCGGGGTGGCGCCGAAGTTGAGCTTCGGGCCGGTGGCGTTGATCAGGTAGTCGTAGCGCAGGCGCTCGGTCTCGCCGCGCCGCTCGGGCGAGGTGTACTCGACGTCGACGGCGCCCTGGGGGCTGTCGGCATCGCCGTGTGGCCAGATCGTGCGGCCCAGCGCCTGCACGTAGGTGATCCCCTGCTTGGCGTAGACCGGGGCGAGCGGGAACACGACGTCCTTCTTCGGCATCGTGCCGACCCCCACCCAGATGTTGGAGGGGATCCAGTTCCACTGGCTGTTCGGCGTCACGACGACGACCTCGTGCTCCTTGCCGAGCAGGCGCCGCAGGTGCAGCGCCGCCGTGTGCCCCGAGACCCCCGCGCCGAGGATGACCGTGCGTGCCATGTGTGCTCCCCCGTTCCGTCGGCATCCTCGTCGATGCCATACCCCCCTGGGTATTTCAACGGTACGTGACGGCGGACCGCGCTGGCAACCCCCTCCTCACCAGCGGTTGCGGACGTCCTCCGCGAAGCCCAGCACGCCGTCGACCTCCAGCTGCTCTCCCCCGGCGGTGACGGTGCCGTGCCACGTGCCGAATCGTGCAGCGGGAACAGCGTGCCGTCCACCACGACGGCGTTCTCGCGCTGGCCGGTGCCGTCGGTCCACTTGCCGCCGAACTGCAGCCCCAGCGCCCGGCCGTCGGCGGTGTGGCCGGCCCCGGCGGCCCAGTTCCACCACATCGAGTACGGCCACCGGCCCCGAGGCGTCCTGCGGTGACGTCGAACCGGACGCCCTCGGCCCGGGCCCGCAGCCGGGTGCCGCCGGCCGTCTCCTCGATGCGCCCGGCCAGGCCGCGCGAGCCGGCCTCGGCGACCCCGGCGCCCAGCGACCCGGGGAGGTCGGTGTGCCATGCGAACGGCACCACCGCGGACTCGTCGACGCGACGGACGTGTCGTGGAGGGGACGCCGGCTCCAGCCCACGGCGTCCGGGTTCAGGCGCCCGTCGGGGCGGACCAGCTCGACGGGGGCGGTGATCTCACGCGGCGCGGTCGTCATCGCCCCAGCATCCCACTCAGCCCCACAGGGGTGAGGCGTCGTCGTCGCTCTCGCCGGGGGTGAGCTCGACGTCGCGGTCCTCAAAGGGACGCTCCCACGTGTCGGCCAGCGCGTCACGGGCCTGCGCCCGGGAGAGTCCGGTGACCTGCAGCAGGTCGACGACCACCGCGCGCAGCAGCGAGAGGAGCGCGACCGGGCGCCAGTCGCCGCCCTCGACCTCCGACGGGGCGGCCGTCCGGGCCACGGCGAGGAGGATCGCGCGGGCGCGGACGGGCCGGTTCCAGTGGCCGACAGCCCCGGCCAGCGAGTTCAGCGCCGTGGACACCTCGATCAGCGCCTCGCCCACCTCGGGCATCGGCCCGACCTCCTCGGTCATGGCCAGTCCTTGGCGGGCCAGCAGGTAGGAGGCCCGCTGCGTGCGCTGCATGAGGCGGAACACCCGGCTGAGCTCGGCCACCTCGGGGCGGTACCGGCGCAGCGTGGGGTTGATCGCGACGACCTCGCGGGCGGTGGTGAGGGTCTCCTCCCAGTCGACCATGAGCTCGACCACGGCGCGCCGCTGGCCCCGGGCGTCGGCGAGGAGTTGCACATCGCCGGCCCGCAGCCCGCGGCCCACCACGCCGAGGAGCGTCGCGTACTCGGTGAGCGTGGATCGGGCGTACCGGCGCGGCCGGGCAGTGGGGTTGCGCGGCAGCAGGGCGGCCACGACCAGGGCGACGCCGGCGCCGACCAGCGCCTCGACCCAGCGGCCGGTGACCCCGCCGGTCACCGACGTCAGCCACGACATGCTGACCACGACCACGGCGTTCACGCCGCCCTGGATCGTGGTGAGGTCGCCGCGGTCGAGGAACCGGCCCAGAAGCGCGCCGACGAGGAGGGCAAGCCCGACCTGCCACCAGCCGACGTCGAGCCAGGCGGCGAAGAACTCTCCGCTCAGGACGCCGGCCGTCGCGCCGACGCCGAGCTCGGCGACCTTTCGGGGCACGCGGTCGGCCTTGAAGCCCAGGCACACCCAGGCCGCGATGGGGGCGAACAGGGGCGCGGGGCGTCCGAAGACCTGCTCGGCGATCACGTAGGCGATGGCCGCCGCGACGGCGGACTGGAGGATGGGCACGAACGAGCCGCCGACCCGGCGTCCCCCCTGCCGGATCCGCGCGGCGACGAAGAGCACCCAGCGGCGCATGGCCCTAGAAGCCCAGGCGGTTGAGGTGCTTGGGGTCGCGCTGCCAGTCCGACAGCACCTTGACGTGGAGGGAGAGGTGGACCGGCATGCCCAGCAGCTGCTTGGCCTGCAGGCGCGCCTCCTGGCCGACCTGCTTCAGCCGCTCGCCGCGGTGGCCGATGATGATCCCCTTCTGGGACTCGCGCTCGACCACGATGCTGGCGAAGACGTCCATCAGCGGCTTGTCCTCCGGCCGCCCCTCGCGCAGCTTCATCTCGTCGATGACGACCGCGATCGAGTGGGGCAGCTCCTCGGAGACGCCCTCGAGCGCCGCCTCGCGGATGAACTCGGCGATGCGGGTGTCGGTGGGCTCGTCCGTGACCTCGCCCTCGGGGTACAGCGGCGGGCCGTCGGGCAGGTGCGCCATCAGCTCGGACACGACGATGTCGACCTGGTCGCCGGTCAGGGCGCTGACCGGGATGACCGTCTCCCAGCGGATGCCGAGCTTCTCCTCCAGCGACATGATCTTGACCAGGTGCTGGGCGATGCGTTCGGGCGAGACGAGGTCGGTCTTGGTGGCGAGCGCCACCAGCTTGGGGCGCCGGGGAAGCTTGGCGATCTCGGAGAGCAGGTACTCGTCGCCGGGGCCGATGCGCTGGCTGGTGGGCAGGCAGACGCCGATCACGTCGACGGTGGACCAGGTCTCGTAGACGAGGTCGTTGAGGCGCTCGCCGAGCAGAGTGCGCGGGCGGTGCAGGCCGGGGGTGTCGACCAGGACCAGCTGGGCGTCCGGCCGGTTCACCACGCCGCGGATGATCCGGCGGGTGGTCTGGGGCTTGGAGGAGGTGATCGCGATCTTCTCCCCCACGATCGCGTTCGTCAGCGTCGACTTGCCGGCGTTGGGGCGTCCGACGAAGCAGGCGAAACCGGAGCGGAAGCCCTTGGGGAACGGGATCGGGCCGGGCGCGGGCGCGCCGGCCGAGCGCAGCAGGGCGAGCTCGGCGGCGTCCAGTCCCTCGGTGTCGAAGCCGTCGTCGGGCTGGGTGTCGGGCGTCTGGTCGCTCACGCGTCCTCCTTGGTCGGGGTCGCCGGGGAGCGCGTGTCGAGCCGGCGGCGTCCGGACTCGCTGGCCGACACGGCGGCCAGCTCGACGGTGGCGTCGACCGCGGTGTCGGAGTCGGCCGACTCGTCGATCAGGCCGGCCACCACGGTCTGGATGGCGTGCCGGCGGCCGGAGGCGCGCTCGGCGACCAGCTCGATGCCCTCCCAGACCACGGCCGAGCCGGGGATCGGGATCTTGTTGAGCTCCTTGGCCATGAGGCCCAGGACAGTGTCGACGTCCTCGTCGTCGACGCGCAGGCCGAACAGCTCACCGAGTTCGTCGACGGGCAGGCGGCTGGAGACGCGGAACCGGCCGTCGGCCAGCTGCACGTGCGGCGGGATCTCCTCGTCGTACTCGTCGACGATCTCGCCGACGATCTCCTCGAGGATGTCCTCGATCGTGGCCAGGCCGGCGGTGCCGCCGAACTCGTCGACGACGATGACGACGTGGCTGCGGGTGAGCTGCATCTCCTTGAGCAGGGCGTCCACCGGCTTGGAGTCGGGGCAGAACGTCGGCGGCCGCATGAGCGACTCGACGGTCTCGGTCGACTGCGAGGTGGGGTTGTCGTAGGAGCGGCGGATGAGGTCCTTGAGGTAGAGGATGCCCAGCACGTCGTCGACGTCGTTGCCGATGACGGGGATGCGGGAGTAGCCGCTGCGCAGGGCGAGGGAGAGGCCCTGACGGAGGGTCTTGTCTCCCTCGATCCACACCATCTCGGTGCGCGGGACCATGACCTCCTTGACGATGGTGTCGCCCAGCTCGAAGACCTGGTGGATCATGCGGCGCTCGCCCGCCTCGATGAGGTCGGACGCCTCGGCCATGTCGACCATCTCGCGCAGTTCGGCCTCGGAGTTGAACGGGCCGTCGGTGAACCCCTTGCCCGGCGTGACGAGGTTGCCGAGGATGATCAGCACCTGCGGGATCGGCCCGACGACGGTGGTGAGGGCCGAGATGAGCCCCACGGTGCGCAGGGCGACCGCGTCGGCGTGCTGCCGGCCCAGCGTGCGGGCGGCGACGCCGAGCAGCACGAACGACACGATGGTCATGGGGGCGATCGTGTAGAGCAGGCGCTGCCAGAGGGCGTCGAAGCGGTCGAAAACGACCACGCCGACGAGCACGATCGCGGCGATCTCGAAGACCATCCGCAGGAACAGCGCGGTGTTCAGGAAGGGCGCCGGGTCCTGCATGACCTGCAGGAGCTTGCCCGCGTTGCGGGCGCCGTCCTTGACGTGGGCCTCGGCGCGCGACTTGCTGAAGGACTGGAGCGCGGTCTCGATCGTGGTGACGAACCCCGCCACCAGGACACAGGCGAGCGCGACCCCGAGCAGGATCCACTCAGTTTCTGTCAAGGCTTGTGTTCACGACTCCCTCGTAGGCGACGGGGGCAGTCTAGCGGCCGCCCGGTTCGCACGGCCCAGGGCGGGCGACGCGCCGCGGCACTCTGTCCCCCCGCACCGCCAGCCCCTGCGACCCCGGTGGTCGCTCCCGCGCTGTGACTTGATCGTGATGCCTGGACGCCGGCGGATTCGGCCCCTCGTTCGGAAATTGTCAGTGGGGGCTGGGAGGGTTGGTTCATGGCGGAACTGGTCCTGGATTCGGTGGCGGTGGCAGCAGCAGCCCTCGACCACGCCACCGACACGATCCGCGCCGCCGAGGTCGCGCAGTGCCTGGCCATCGCCGCGTTGTGTGACCTGCACGAGGTGGACGAGTCCGTGCTGGTCGACGGGTGCGAACGCTGGGTCCCCGGCGGCGCCGACGGCACCCCACACATCGGCGAGTTCGTCATCGGCGAGATCGCCGGCCTGCTCGGCGCCGGCATCGGCGCCACCGTGCTCCGCATCCACCGGGTCCTCAACCTGCGCCACCGCCACCCCACCCTCTGGACGCTCGTGGTCACCGGCGACATCCGCGCCCACGAGGCCTTCCTGGTCGCCGACGCCGCCGCAGCCGCGAAGCTCGACGCCGACGCCTGCAGTCGGTTCGACCGCATGTGCGCCCACGCCCTGGCCCTCCAACCCTGGGCACGCGTGAAGTGCCAGCTCGAACGCTGGCTGGTCAAGGCCGACCCCACCCAGGCCGCCGCCAACGCCGCAGCGGCTGCCGGACGCCGACGGGTCGACCTCGGCCCGATCAAGGCCGGCCACGTCGGCCTGTGGGGCCAGTTGGACGCCGCCGACGGACTCGCCCTCGACGACGCCCTCAACTACCTCGCCGAGAACCTGGACGGGGAGACCATCGACCACCGGCGTGCCAGCGCCCTCGGGCTCATGGCACGCACCGTGCTCGGGCAGGACACCCTCCCCACCGGTGGCGTGGCGAAGAAGGCGGAGATCGTCGTGCGGATCGACAGCGCTGACCTCGCCGACCCGGGCAGCGGCACCGCGGACATCGCCGGGTGGGGGCACGTGCTGCTCTCCCAACTCGGGACGATCCTCACCGGCTGCCAGGTCACCGTCCGCCCGATCGTCATCGACACCAGCCTCCCGGCCGTCGATGGCTACCAGATCCCCGACCAGATGCGCCGCGTCCTCGAAGAACGCAACCCCGTCGACGTCTTCCCGTGGGGAACCCGCACGGCCGGCTCCTGCCAGGCCGACCACACCATCCCCTACCAAGCAGGCCTCACCGGGCAGACCCACCTGGGCAACCTCGGTCCCCTGTCGAGCTTCACCCACCGGCTCAAGACCCACGGCGGCTGGCACCTCGAACAACCCACCCCCGGCCTGTTCCTGTGGCGCTCACCCCTGGGCTACCAGTACGCGGTCACAGCCGCCGGCACCATCCGGATCGGCAAACCCGAACCACCCCAACACCGGTGGTGGCACCAGGAACCACCCGACCACCAGCCACCCGACGACCTCGGGCCACCCGGCCGAGCAGGCACGGCCCCGATCCCACCCGACCCGGGCGAACGACAGACACCCCTGCCCTACGTCGCCTGACACCCGACGCCCGACCAAGCAGGCCGAACCCGACCGGAATCATCCGCCCGGGCCATCGGCCTGCATGAAGGGCGCGCTCAGGGGCGGACGAACGCGGCTGCGATCAGGACCGCGAGGCGTCCCACGCCGCGACGAGGCGGTCGTTGAGGTCGAACATGACCTTCTTCTCGGCTGGCTCGGCGTGGTCGTAGCCCAGCAGGTGCAGCAGCCCGTGCACGAGCAGGTAGTCGGCCTCGGAGTCGGGCGTGCGCCCGTTCTCGGCCGCCTGGGCGGCGGTCACGGTCGGGCAGAGCACGATGTCGCCGAGCAGTCCGAGGGGCGGCTCCTCGTCGTCGGAGGGTGGGCGCAGTTCGTCCATGGGGAAGCTGAGCACGTCGGTGGGGCCGGGGAGGTCCATGAACCGGACGTGGTAGTCGGCCATGGTCTTCTCGTCGACGAGCAGGATCGACAGCTCGGCCTGCGGGTGGATCCGCAACTGGTCCATCGCGAAGCGGGCCAGCTGGACGAGCCGCTGCTCGTCGACCTCGACGCCGGACTCGTTGTTCAGGTCGATCATGAGCGGTCCTTCCGGTCCCGGCGGTCCTTGTGGTCGCGCTTGTACGGCGGCGGCTGGGTGGCGTCGTAGCGGTCGTAGGCGGCGACGATGCGGCCGACCAGGCGGTGCCGCACGACGTCGTGGTTGGTGAGCTGGCAGAAGGCGATGTCCTCCACGCCGTCCAGGATCGACTGCACCTCGCGCAGGCCCGACTTCACCCCGCCGGGCAGGTCGACCTGGGTGACGTCGCCGGTGACCACGATCTTGGAGTTGAAGCCGAGTCGGGTCAGGAACATCTTCATCTGCTCCATCGACGTGTTCTGCGCCTCGTCGAGGATGATGAACGCGTCGTTCAGGGTGTTGTGGGTCACGAGGAAGTCCTCGGTGACGTAGAGGGAGTCAGCGGCTGCGACCGCGATGCACACGCACTCGGCCTCACCGTCAGGTTCGATGGAGTCGATGAACCGCATGGGGCGACCGCCTCCGTGCCGTTCGTACAGGTCGGCCTTCCGCTCCAGTCGGAAGGGGTACATCCCGTCCGGGAGTCGGATCTCGACGACGTGGGCGTCATGGCGGTACGGGACGGGACGACCGGCGGCGAAGCCGGGCCGGCGGCCCTCCGCACGGCGCGTCCTGGTGTACGCGACGCCACCCAAGGAACGAACGAGTTGGATGACGTCGTCACGGAGCTGGTCCGAACACGTCGTGTACTGGATCCGGGCGCTCCGACCGACCTGGGTAACCGGTCCCCCGTCCGTGTCGAGCAGGCCCTGGAGCAGCGCCAGACGGTTCGCGACGCTGTTCAGCAGGTAGTCGGTGGGCACGAACTTGGTGTGGGACCGAGTGCCTGCCAGCCCCAGGTCGCGCAGGATCTGCGTCACGGGGTTCGTCACGATGACGCCGCCGCGGCTCGCGTTCCGGCGGCGTAGGACGTAGTCCCCCTCGCCCTTGGGCTGCAGGGCGATACCGGGGATCGCGGCGTCCAGAGCCTCGGCCAGTTCCGGGTCACGGGTCGAGAACATGGGCGTCGTGGTCGTGGTGAGGCAGCCGTCGCCGAGCAGCAACCCGAGCGCGTAGGGGTCCAGAGGAACGTCGCGGTCCGGCATGTGCACCGGTGCCACCACGGGCAACTCGTAGCGTCGCGCGTGAGACGATCGCAGCTTCCCGACCATCTCCCGGGTCTGGAGCACCCGCCCCGCCGGGTTGCGACGCCGGTCGGCCCGAGTCCACACCTGCCACAGGTGCTCCGCGCAGGCCCGGGTGGACGCGCCGTCCTGGGCCGTCACGCGGTAGACGGGCTTGCGCCCCTGCGGGTAGACCCCGATCACCGGTGTGGGCTGCCCGTCGTACCCGACCACCAGGTCGCCCACCGCGAGCTCGCCGATCGGCCGGAACCCGTCCGGGGTCAGCACGGGGGTGTCCACGGGCTGGGCGCGGCCGCGCATGTAGGCCAGCGGGGCGACCTCGATGGTGCCGGCGGTCAGCAGCTTGGGTACCGACTCGGCGTCGACCATGTCGTGCAGCGCGTCGTACAGCGGCCGCAGGTAGGGGTCGATCTTGTCGTTGAGCGTGCCGGGCAGGAACCCGAGGCGCTCACCGGCCTCGATGGCGGGCCGGGTGAGGATGATCCGGTTGACCTCCTTGGCCTGCAGGGCCTGCACGGCCTTGGCCATGGCGAGGTAAGTCTTGCCCGTGCCGGCGGGGCCGATGCCGAAGACGACCGTGTGGGCGTCGATGGCGTCGACGTAGCGCTTCTGGTTCAGCGTCTTCGGCCGGATGGTCTTGCCGCGCGACGAGAGGATGTTCTGGGTCAGAACCTCGGCCGGGTGCAGCTCGCCGGCCTCGCCGTTCATGCTGACGATGCGCTCGACGGCGTCACCGGTCAGGCCCTGGCCCGTGCGCACGATCGTGGTCATCTCGGTGAGCACCTCGGCGCCCTGCGTGACGCCCTCGGCGCTGCCCGACAGGGTGATCTCGTTGCCGCGCACGTGGATGTCGGCGTCCAGCACCCGCTCGAGGATGCGCAGGAACTCGTCGCGCGGCCCCACGATGTTCACCATCGGGATCGACGCCGGGATGCTGATCCGGCGGGTGGCGGGGCGCGGTGCGGTCGTGTCGGTCGACAGGGTCGTCTCCAAGTTCGTCGTGCCCCGGCGGGACGCCCGGGCGTGCTGACCAGTCTAGACACGCCCCGCCACCGCGGGGGTGGGCCTGCACGCCCCTCCGGGCTGCGCGACGCCCGCCGGCTCGCGGGTCGGTGACCTCAGACGACGTCGTCGTCGTCCTCGGGCGTGATCACGTGCATCGCGGCCTCCTCGGCCGAGGCCGCCCCGCCGTCGATGCCGACGGAGAAGGCCACCGACTCGTGGTCGCGCTCACCGGTGTCGACGAGGCGCCCGGCCCGCACGGAGCCGACCTCGCGCGACTCGCCGTCGGGGTTCCAGGGGCTGTCGTCGGGGGCCTCGGCCTCCGGCTCCTCCTGCTTCACCCGCATGTCCAGGTTCTCGCGCTGCCGCATCTCGGCGGGCGTGTTGCCGAAGCCCTGGGCGGGCGACCAGTTGTCGGGCGCGATGTACCCCTCGTCGAGCACGTCGTCGACCCCACGGTCGATGAGCGTGTCCGCCTGCTGGAGCTGCTCAACGTTGTCCTCACCCGAGGACTGGTCTGCATATCCGTCTTCGCTCATGCCCCGATCCTGCCACCTTCGGCCACCGTTTGGGGTGACCAGCGCGAGGTTCAGCCCCGAGTTCGCCGACGGCGCACGGGGCGGGCGTCACGGCCCCCCCCCGAGCGGTCGGAACCCAGCGGCACCAGGGAGCGCGGGTTGAGCGCGACGGCCCAACGGCGCCACCAGGGCAGGCCGGCCAGGACGGACTTGCGCGCGTCCATCACGCCGGACCAGTAGCCGCCCGAGGCCTCGGCGTCCGGTTCACCGGGGCCGAAGACCGCCTGGTTCGCCGAGCGGGCCAGGGCCAGCGCCTCGGGTCCGCCCACGGCCGCCGCCTGCTCGAGCCGGGTGGCCCGGGCGGGGACGGGACGGCCGAGGTCGCGGGCCCGGTCGAGGAACTCCAGCCAGCCGGCCGCCACCCGGGTGGAGGCGGCACCGCGCGTGCGGCGGCGGTACCGCCGGACGGCCTTGGCCCCCAGCAGCAGCCCCACGACGGCCAGGATCGCGGCCACCGGCGGTCCGACGACGCGCACTGCGCCGAGGATGATCGCCATCCAGTCCGTCGACCGCGCCGGGCGCTCGAGGACGTCCCCCACCCCGTGGGTGTTGAACAGCGAGTCGAACGAGCCGGGCGGGCGCGTCGGGTTCGGCGGGGGCACGTACGGCGCGTTCTGCTGCTCCAGCGACTTGGGCGGGATGTTGTTGGGTTCCTTGTTGCGGTCGGGCGTGAACGCCTCGGTGGGGATCGTGACCCAGCCGCGGTCGGCCAGGCTCACCTCGACCCACGCCTGCACGTGCTGCCCCTTGACCACGCCGTCCTCGGGCACGGCCGCGCCCATGACGACGCGGGCCGGGTAGCCCAGCCGGTTCAGGGCCAGCGCGTAGGTGGCCGCGTAGTGCTCGTCGCTGCCGACCAGCTCGGTGCCGAAGGTCAGGAGGCGCTTCAGGCCGTGCCCCGGCAGGTACTGCTGCTGGCCGGGCTTGGTGCCGTTGCTCCAGGAGCCGGTCTCCCGGAACACCTTCGCGACCTCCTCGGCCCGGCTCCACGGGTCGCCGGCCGCGGCGCTCAGCGAGTCGAGGATCGGCACCAGCGGGGCGCTCACGGCGTCGCGGACCAACACCGGCCCTGCAGCCTGGGGCAGCTGGCCGGTCTCGGACGGCAGCGCCACCGACGTCACCTCGACGGTGTCCCCCGCGCGGAGCATGTCGGGCACCAGCCCCTGCCCGGTGCCGATGTTGTACCGGACGACCTCGCCGTGGGCGCGGGCGTTGGGGCCGGTGAACTGGATCTCGGTGGCCGGGCCGGGGGCGGGCAGCCACACCGCGAGCTCGCGCGTGGCGGCGAAGGCCGGCTCCACCGTGAGCCGCACGGTCGTGGTCCGGCCCGTGGCGGCCCCGGGGATCACGGCGCCGATGCGCTGGAAACCGGTGCGGGGGTCGCCCTCGACACCGCCGGAGGCGCTCCACGCCAAACCGTCCCAGTCGTCGAGGACGGCCATGCGCAGCAGGGTCCCCGGTGCGGCGCCCTCCACCCGCAGCAGCGGCTGGTCGTAGAGCGCCTGGGAGTCGGAGGAGTACTTGCGGAACCCGGCCAGCGGCGACGGGTAGCGGTCGACGTCGAGCGGCGGTTGCACCCAGGGGCGCAGCACGGTGCGGGGCGTGCGCTCGGGGCCGGGCATGAGGAAGGAGGCCCCCACGCCCCCCGCCAGCGCGATCGCCAACAGCAGCGCGCCGGCGGTCCAGCGGGTGGAGCGGCCGAGACCGGTGCCGCCGAGCGACCGGCGGCGGGTGTGGCGGACGAACAGCCACACGAACACACCGAGCGTGCCCAGGACCCCGACGGCCAGCGGGGTCGCCGCCACGAACGAGCCGAGCAGAATGGTGCCGGCCAGCAGCCCGACCGCGAGGGCGGGCGGGCCCCACACGCTGCGGGTGCGCCGGGCCAGGAGGTGGGCACCGGCGCCGAAGACCAGGCCCACCAGCCACGGCAGGACGAGGAACTCGAAGTCGCCGGGCACCGGGGCGAGCGTGGTGAGCAGGTCCTTCCACCCGCCGACCGCGCCGTGGGCGAGCCCGCGGATCGTCTTGGCCGAGGGCAGGAAGCCCGCGACGAGGTCGTCGCGCAGCGCCACCACCCCGCCGAGCAGGGCGTACAGCACGACGACGATGCCCACCGCGGTCACCCAGTGCCAGCGCAGGGCGTTGGTGACGTGGGCGGCCAGCACGCCGAGCAGCAGGCCGAGCGCGCCAACGGCCAGGTAGGTGCCGGTGCTGAAGGTGGACGCCCAGGCGGCCAGCGCGACCAGGCCCAGGCCCAGCACGAACGCGGCATCGGTCAGGTCGGCCGAGGAGGGCCGCAGCAGCTGCAGCGTGCCGGTGAAGGCCGAGCCGGTGGTGGGCTCGGCGCGGCGGGGTGCGACGACCCTCATGCGGTCACACCCCCTGCCAGGACCAGCGGCAGCTCCGACAGCTCGGCGAGGGTGACGACGACGATGCCGGCGCCCTCCCGGTAGGACAGCGCGCTGTCGGGGACGACCTGCACCGCGACCAGGCGCACCTGGGGGGCCAGGTAGGCGCGGGCGCGCTGCAGCACCTCGAAGGTGGTCAGCGGCCCGGTCACCAGCACGACCGCGGAGACGTCGGGGGCCAGCGTGCCCAGGCGGGAGGTCGCCGCCGGCAGCGGCCACGGCCCGAAGGCCGCGCGGCTGTAGGTGTCGAGGGCGGTGTGCGGCGCGGGCTGGACGGCCGACTGGGTGCCGCACACGACGGTGGTCTCCATCTCGTCGGCCAGCGCGCGCAGGGTCACCGAGGCACCGCAGGAGAGGGCCAGCTCGAACTCGTCGGGGTGGGTGTAGGCCGCCTCGTCGACGTCGACCACGACCGCCACGTGCGAGCGGCGGGTGTCGAGGAACTGGCGGACCATGAACGCGCTCTGGCCCGACGCGCCGGACGCCTTCGCCGAACTGCGCCAGTGGATGTAGCGCCGGTCGTCGCCGGGCTCGTACTCGCGCAGGGTGTGAAAGGCGAGGTCGCTCATCGACACGTCGTTGCTGGTCTGGCCCTCGAGGTCACGCAGCAGGCCCGAGCCGAGGCTCTCCAGTGCGACGGTGCGCGGGTGGACGAACAGGTCGAGCCCCTCGCTCCACTCCAGCTCGCGGCGCAGCAGCCCGAACGGGTCGCCCCGCTGCGTGCGCACCGGCCCGACGGGGATCACGCCGCGGGACTCGGTGGGGATCACCAGCACGTCCTCGAACGTGCCGCCTGGGACCAGCGCCGGGAGCGTGAACCGCGCCGACGCCTCCCCCACCGGCACCTCCAGGCCGACCGGGAGCAGGGGCGTCCGGGCCACGTTCGTGACGTGCACGTGCGCGGCCGAGGAGTCGCCAGCCACGAGCCGGGCCGGGGACAGCTCGAGGTCGACCTCGAGCTGGGTGCGGCCGATCAGGAACAGCACCGACAGCCCGAGCAGGACCAGCAGGCTCGCCCCGATGATGCGGAACTCGTCCCAGCCGAGCACCCAGCCGGCGGCGAGCGCCACGACGCCGAGGACCAGGGTCGTCCAGCCCAGGCCGGAGACGCAGTCGGCCCCCGCCCGCACGACGTCGGTGACGGGGCGGGCGAGGTCGGCGAGCACCCCCCACCAGCGGCGGAGGGTGGCGAACCGTGGAGTCACGGGGCCGGCGGGGGAACTCAACGGACGCGGTCCGCCGGCGCCTGGACCGAGGCGAGGAGGTCGTCGATCACGCGCTCGACGTTGACGCCGGAGAACTGGGCCTCCGCGTTCAGGATCAGGCGGTGCGCCATGACGGGGATGGCGAGCTCCTTGATGTCGTCGGGGATCACATACTGGCGGCCCTGGGACAGCGCCCAGGTCTTGGCCGCCCGGATGAACGCCAGGCAGCCACGCATCGACAGGCCCAGCTTCACGTGGGTGTGGCGGCGCGACTCCTCCGCGATCGTGCCCACGTACCGCAGGACGGCCTCGTCGACGTGCACCTGGTTGGCGAAGGACGACATCTGCGACACCGCGTGCGCGGCGATCACGGGGCGCACGTCGGCGGCCCGGTCGCGGTTGGCCGCTTGGGCCATCAGCTCGACGGCGACGCCGAGGTCGGGGTAGCCCACCTCGGTCTTCATCAGGAAGCGGTCCAGCTGCGCCTCGGGCAGGCGGTAGGTGCCCGCCTGCTCGATCGGGTTCTGGGTCGCGATGACCATGAACGGACGCCCCACCGAGTGGGGCTCGCCGTCGACGGTCACGCGCGACTCCTCCATGACCTCGAGCAGCGCCGACTGCGTCTTGGGTGAGGCGCGGTTGATCTCGTCGGCGAGCACGACGGTGGCGAACACCGGCCCCTTGTGGAACTCGAAGCTCTGCGTCTTCTGGTCGTAGACCGTCACGCCGAGCAGGTCGCTGGGCAGCAGGTCGGGGGTGAACTGGATGCGGTGGTGCGTGCCCTGCACCGTCGCGGCCAGCGCCTTGGCCAGCACGGTCTTGCCGGTGCCGGGGTTGTCCTCCAGCAGCAGGTGGCCCTCCGACAGCATGCAGGTGAGCGCGAGCCGGATCACCCGCTCCTTGCCGCGGATGGCCAGGCCGACGTTCGCGACCAGCTGGTCGAACGTCGAGGCGAACCAGGTGGCCTGGTCGGGGCTGATGCTCATCGTGTTCCTCTTTCCTGTCTCACCACTTGAGGCTGCCGCTGGTGTCCTGGCAGACGACGCGGACCGTCGCCGGGTAGCCGTACCGGGCGGTGCTCTGCACCGAGGCGCTGCCGGTGATCCGCACCGACCCGAACTGCTCGAAGGTGCCCGAGTAGTTCCCCTGGATGGAGCACGTGTAGGTGCCGCTGAAGCCCTCGGTCGTGACGCCCACGAAGAAGCAGGCACCACCGTCGCCGTAGTAGCGGGAGCACTGCTCCGTGATCGGCGCACGCCCGCCCTTCCAGACGGTCACCGTCTTGGGCGGTGGCGGCGGGGGCGGCGGCGGAGGCGGCGGCGGGGGCGGCGGCTCGGTGGTCACGGTGCGCGACACCGAGGTCGACGAGCGCCCGCCGGCCGGGTCGGAGAGCGTGGCCGTGATCGTGACGGTCTTGCTGTACCCCACGGTGCGCGTGGTGGGGCCTAGCGACAGCGCCCCGGCGCCCGTGCGGGTCGGCGAGCCGACCGTGTCGTTGACCGTGAGCACCGCGTTGCGGCCGTTGCCGTTGCCGCCGGCCGACCACGTGAACCCGTCGGCCTTCGCGTTGGCCGTCAGGGTCGGCTGCGGCAGGGGTCCGTACGGCGTCGCGGTCACCGTTGACGAGGTGCTGCAGGCACCGCCCTCGTTGCAGACGCGCAGCTGCATCGAATAGGCTTGCCCGTTGCTCAGGCCCCCGATGACCACGCCGTTGAAGGTCGTGGACGCTGTTCCGCTGCCCGCCGCCATCGTGCGGGTGCCGCCGGCCCCGGTGAGGGTCACCACCGACTGGCCGCCCCGCGAGGCGGGCACGGTGTAGGTGAGCGACAGCTGTCCGTCGGTGCCGGTCGGGCGCGCGGTCCACGAGCCCCACGGCGCCGGCTTGCCGGTCGCGGTGAACTGCTTCGACACCGCCGCGGAGGTGTGCGATGGCCCGCCGGTGGCGTTGGTGGCCGTCACGGCGTAGGTGTAGCGGGAGCCGTCGTAGGTCAGGTTGTCGGCGACCGAGGTGCCGGTGATCCCGGTCCACGTCCGCGACCCGGCGCTGCCGCCCGAGCGGGTCAGCGTGTAGGTGACCGGGCGCGGGCCCTGCGGGTCGGCCGCCGTCCACGAGACCGTCACCTGCGCCGTCGCGCCCAGGTCGCTGGCCGCCACGTTCAGGGTGGACAGGCGGGGGCGCCCGGACGACTGCCCGGTCGTGCTGGTCGGCGACTTGCTGGTGCCGGCGTTGTTCCGGGCCACGATCGTGAACGTGTAGTTCGCGTTGTTGTCGAGCCCCCGGATGGTCGTGCTGGTGGCCGAGCCGGGTGCCTCGACGGTCTGGCCGCCGTAGGTGATGGCGTAGCCGGTCAGGGCCGAGCCCTCGTTGATCGCCGGGGCCCAGGTGAGGACCAGCGAGCCGTCCGACGGGCTGCCCGTCGAGAACGAGGGCACGCGGCCGGGGACCTCGTCGGGGGTGACGCTCGGACCAGGGGCACTCCACTCCGACCAGCCGGCCTTGTTCTCGGCGCTGACCCGGAAGCTCACGGGGTCGCCATTCTCGAGGCCGGTGATGTCGCACAGGGTTGCCCGCCCGCACTGGACGATGCGCCCGGTCTCGACGACCTCGACGCGGAACGCCGTGATCGGGGCCCCGTTGTCGGCGCCCGGGGTGTAGGTGACCGACGCCGCCCTGCTGCGCAGCTGCATGGCCGGTTGCGGGGGCGTCGGGATGTCGGGGCGGCCATAGACGGTCACCGACAGCGTCGCGGTGACGTGGCGGTCGGTGCGGCCCCGGTCGGCCACGTCGCTGGCGATGACCCGGAAGGTCATCAGGCCGGAGCTGTCCTTGCCCGGGGTGATCGTGAACCGGGAGCCGTCGTAGGTCGCCTCGGCCGGCATGCCGCCGAGCTGGTCGATGTCGATGACCTGCGGCGTCGGTCGGCGCAGCGGCGAGCTGAGCTGGATGTCCTGGCTGACCGAGGTGCCCTGCTGCACGTCGGTGATGTCCCGCACCACCAGGCTGGGCTTCGGCGCCGCCACGACCTCGACGTTGATCTCCTGCGGCGTGGTCTGGCTGCCCGCCACCCCGACCCGGAGGATGCCAGACGCGCCGGGGACGGCGTTCGAGCCGGCCTCGACGGTCACGGTGCCGACGTCGCCGGACGCGCGCACGTCGCCGAGGCCGCCGGCGAGCTCGGCGGAGTACTCGAGGGTCTCGGCGTCGCCCGGGTTGGGCGTCCAGACGCTGCAGATGGCGTTGATGCGCAGCGTCACCGGGGCGCCGCCCTGCACGAGGCGCTGGGTGGTCGGCGGGCAGCGGAGCACCGGCGTGGCCGGCCCCACCTGGACCGGGATGGAGATGACCGCCGGGCGGGCGCCCTCATCGGCCTCGCCGTCGATCACCTCGAGGGTCACCGACGCGGGCCCGACGTAGTCGCCGGTTGCCGTGAGCGTGAGCCGCTCGGCGCTCTCGGCCGCGACCGACAGCTGGGCCGGCGAGGTCGTCAGGGACTCGGCCACCGTGATCCGCACCGGCTGCTGGCGCGGGGACACGATGTGCTCGGACAGGTCGAAGCTGTGGGTGCTGTTGGGCGACATCTCGATGAGCGTGCCCGGCTTCAGGTGCGGCAGGCCCGCCCCGGCGGCCGGGACGAAGACCACCGCGGAGGAGGTCGCGCCGGTCCGGTCGGTCACCTCGTAGCTGACCACCTGGGCGCGCTCGGCCAGCGGCACGCTGATGGTGCCGCCGCTGACCGTGGCGCCCTCGTTGCTCACCCGCGTGACCCGGAGCTCGGAGTTGGGGCCGTCGGGGTCCCAGGCGCGCTCGAACACGTCGGCGGTGGCGTTGGTGCCGGAGGCCTCCGCGACCGTGTCGGCCAGGCGCGGCGGGTTCAGGTAGCCCGGCTGGGAGCGGATCGTCACCTGCGCAGCGGGTCCGACGCCGCCCGAGGACTGCAGGGCGTAGGCGAACTGCACCGGTGCGCCGTCGCGCCCCGGCGTCCGGCCCGTGATCGGCCCCGTCGTGCCCGCGAGCGCGATGCCGTCGGGCACCCGGTTGCCGAGGTCCTCGAACGGGACGATCGTGGCCCGGTCGGCCTCGTCGACCATGTCGTTGGTCATCGGGAAGAGCTGGACGTCGGTGTCGGGCTCGGCCGTCACGACGTCGGCGACCGCCACGGGCGGCTGGACGTCGCCGGGGGGCGTGATCGCCACGCGGACGATGCCGGCCTCGGTCGCCCCCCACGCGTCGGTGACGAGGTAGCGGAAGGTGTCGGTGCCGCCGTTGTCGAGGTTGGGGTACGCCTGGTAGGTCAGCGCGTTGGGCGTGAACCCGAGGATGCGGCCCCTGGTCGGCGGCGTGGCCAGCCCCAGGACGGTGACGGTGTCGCCGTCGGGGTCCTGGCCCCACGGCTGGATCGGGATCTCGATCGTCTGCCCCGAGGACGCCCGCGCCTCGAGGTTCTGCGGGGCCGGCGCCCGGTTGGGCGTCTCCTCGGTCGGCGCGGGCAGCACGGTCACGGTGAGCACGCCGGTCTGCGGCGTCCCCCCGGCCACGGCCGCCTGGTACTCGACCCGCAGCTCGCGGGGCGCGGCCACCGTCGCGGGCGCGATGTAGCGCACCCGGTCGTCGACGACGTAGGCCGCGCCGAGGTCGGGGGCCTCCTCCACGGCACCGAGGTTGGGGTCGACCACCGCGAGCTGGCCTGCGGGCAGGTCGGGGGTGTTGCGGTCGATGACCAGCTGCTCCCCCGAGGTCGAGGTGTCGTTGGCGAGCACGTCGGCCAGCACCGTGTCGCCCGCGCGGACGGTGGCGAAGTCGTCGTGGATGATCGCCTCGTCGACGCGCGGCTGCGGCAGCTGCGTGACCGTGATGGTGCCCTGCACCGGGTCGCCCATCCCGTTCGAGATCGTGTAGTGCACGACCTGCGGGTTGGGGTCGAGGCGCTCGGTGCGCGGCATGATCCGCACCCAGCGACCCTTGAGCACGGCCACCTGGAGCTGGCCGCCGTCGTCGCCGGCGTCGGCCGGACGCGCGGACTGCACCGTGAGCAGGGAGCCGGTCGGGTCGGAGTCGTTGGCCAGCACGTCGACCATGACCGAGGCAGTGCCCCGGATGGTCACGTGGTCGGGCGAGGCGGTCGGCCGGCTCGGGCCGGACTCGGCCACGTCGATGCGGATGTTGCCCTGCGCGAACTTGGCCGCCCCGAACTTCGCGGTGTACTCGAGGAAGTACGTGCGCGCCTCGGCCGCCGTGACCAGCACCTCGCCGGACTTCAGGTCGGTGTCGACCTGGAGCCCGTCGACGGCCTGCAGCCGGGACGCCAGCTCGAGCGTGGCGCGCGGGTTCAGCGGGTCGGCACCCGGGATGTCGTTGCTGAGCGGGCGGACCAGGATCGGGCGGCCGACCTCGCCGCGCACGGCGTCGGGCTCGGTGATGGGCGCGTCGCCGTTGGTGGCGTCGAAGGCGAGCACCTTGACGTTCATCGTCGCCTGCTGCGGCTCGGACCGGCCGTCGGAGACGTCGTAGGTGATCGCCACCATCGTGGGCTCGGTGACGCGGGGTGCGGTGAACGTGATCCGGCCGTCGGGCGTCGTGCCGACCTTGTGGTCGCCGGCGCGGACCTCCTCGATCGCGACCGGGTCGCCGTCGTCGTCGCGCCAGTCGCCCAGCGCCGGGAGCACGATGGTCCCCCACGACGCGACCGAGAACGTGCGCGGCTCGGCGCCCGCGCGCAGGTTCGGGGCGTGGTTGTCGCCGTCGGGGCGGACCTCGACGTCGACGCGGGCCGTGTCGCTGCCCGCACCGTTGGTGATCGTGTAGTGGAACGAGGTGTTGTGCGCGTCCTCGGGCAGGGTGACGAGCACCGTCTGGCCGTCGGGGGCGATGGACGCCGTGGCCCCGCCGATCGGCTGGGTCACGTCCACGACCGCGAGGATGCGACCGACCTGGTCGGCGTCGTTGTCGAGCACGTGGACGACGGTCGTGCGGCCCGGGCGGGCCCCGACCCGGTCGTCGCCGGCGTGCGGCGGCACGTCGTCGCGGGCGCGGCTCTCGCGGTTCGGGTCGCCCTGGTCGGAGCTCTCCTGCGGCTGGGTCTCCTCCCAGTTCTGGATGTAGCGCTGCTCCTCGAAGGAGTAGATCTTGCCGTCGGCCGTGTCGTTGAGGACGATCTGGCCGTGGTTGGTCCGGAACGCCGGGGCCTTCAGCGCGAGCGCCTCCGCACCGGGCTCGGCGCTGGCTGGGACGCCGTCGCAGGAGCGCACGACCGTGCCGGGCTCGCCGGGCCAGGCGCCGAACGCGCAGCCGGCCAGCACCACCGGGCGGGCCGGGCTCGCGCCGTTGCCCTCGGCGAGCTGGGTCGCCTCCCCCTTCGCGATGCCCAACAGGGCGGTCGAGGTGGCCACGACGACCTGCGTGGAAGCGGCCGAGGCCTGCTGCAGCTGGGCCTCGGGGTCGCTGCCCAGGTCGTGGGTGCTGCCGTCGGCGCGGGTCAGGACGCCGGCCTGGGCGTCCAGCACCACGTGGTCGGCCCCGATCGCCGCCACCTGCACGGCGCTGCGCGCGGGCCCGTCGCGGTATTCGGGCTCGGCGAAGGCGTCGCCGCCCGGGCGGATGACCGCCACCTTGCCGTTGGTCGAGACCGCGTGGATCACGCCGTCGAGGCCGACCGACAGCCCGGCCGCCTGCCCGGCGACGACGCCGTCGGGGGCCTTGCCGAGGTCGGCCACCACCTTCTGGCTGGCCTCGAGCCGGGGCACGTCGACCAGCGGGTTGTCGGCGGAGTAGCGCACCGCCCACACCCGGCCGTTGGCGGGGTCGAGCACCGCGGCGGTGCCGCCGCGCAGGTCGAGGGCGAAGGTCGGGTCGATGGTGCCGCCGCGGTCGGTGCGGTGGGCCACCCCGGCCACGTCGACCGACGTGACGCGGCCCGAGCGCAGGTCGCGCGCGACGACGGCCGAGGCGTCCTGCAGCGTGTCGAGGGCGAAGCTGGTCGCGGCCTGGGCTCCCCCGGCCGGGCCGAGGAGGCCGTCGAGCGACTCGGCGGACTTGTTGAGCCGCCCGAACAGCGCCTCGGCGTCGTTGGTCACCCAGATGCCGGAGTCGTTGAGGTCGAGCTTGCGCACCGGGAAACCCGGTGCCACGGCGGCGAAGGCCACCAGCACGACCATCGCCAGCGCCACGATGGCGGCGGGCAACAGGGCGAGCGGGCGTCGAGACATGGGGGTGACCTTCATGGGGGCGGGTGAATCTCCTTGTCAGGCTACAGGGGGCAACAGCTCGAGGTCGTCGGACGTCACGATCCGGGAGGCCATGGCGTACTCGACCAGCCGCGCCTTGCGTGACGTGGCGAGCTTGGCCGCCCCCCCGTGGAGGCCGCGCACGCCCTGGTCGGCCAGCTTGGCGCACACGGCGTCCAGCTTGCGGTTGAACTTGGTGACCGGCCAGCCGAGGCGGGCGGCCGCGGCCGCCGACTGCGGCACCGACCCGGCCCCGCGGTCGCCGCGGCGCAGCACGTCCTCGCAGAGGGCGACGACGAGCAGCTTCTGCTCGGGCGTGAGCGTGATCCGGCCGATGGTGGCCGACCCGTCGGGGACGGACTCGGCGTCCAGCGGCGTCAGCAGCGACTCCGCCAGGTGCAGCTCGAACTCGTACGTGGTCGAGCCGGCGGTGAACCACACCACGGTGTGGGTGAAGACCAGCGGCAGGGACGCCCCGGGCGCGAGCCAGGCCTGCACCCGGCCCTCGTCGTGGCTGACCGTGGCCGTGAGCTGGGTGCCGACGTTGTTGAGCCACCACAGCCCGCTGGCCCAGGTCACGGAGAGGAACTGGCGGTGCAGGAACGCGTTCTCGTCGTCGACGACGAGGTCGGCCTCCCGGCCGATCGTGAAGGGCACCTCCGGGTCGGGGTGGTAGATCTCGCCCAGGAAGTCGATGGTCAGGGGGTGGGTCATCCGCATGCCTCCGGTGAGTACTCGGCCTGGTATCCGCTGCCGTCCTCGCGCATGACCTTGACCTGCGCGCAGGACCGCTCGGCGGACTCGACGGTGAGGGTGGCCCCGGTCACGGACCGCGGCTCGCCGCCGTCGACGACGACGAGGAAGTGGTCGTCGGGCAGCGCGTGGTCGTAGGTCCAGGTGAACGTGACCGCGTCGCCGGAACGGGTCGCGACCACCTCGGCCGCGCCGGGGGCCGGCATCGCGCGCCCCAGCTCGGGCGGCGGGACGGACCCGGTGGGGGCCGGGTCGGGGCCGGTGCGTCCGGGGCCGGCGAGCTGCAGGGCGACGACCACGACCAGCCCGAGGACCAGGGCGCCGACGGTCAGGAGGGCACCGCGGCCGATCCGGGGCCGGGGCTGCGCCTCCTCGCCCTGGGGGGCTCCCCCGTCGGCGGCCGGGCGCAGGTGGGTGTCGGGGTCGGCCTCGCGGCCCACGCCGCGCGGCGAGGTCAGGTCGGCGCGCAGCTGGGTCGCCTCGCGGACGCTGGGGTTCTTGGCCACGACGGGCGCACGCGCCTCGGTCGCATCGACGACGGGCGCCACCTGCTGGGGCTTCAGCCGGGTCGCGTCGGGGACCGGCAGCGCGTCGGCGACGCGCATCGTGGTGTCGTCGGCGGCCAGGACGATCTCGGTGCGCGTGAGGCGGAGCTCCTGCTCGATCGCCTGCAGTGAGCGCGCGAAGGCGAGCATGGACGCCGGGCGCACGTTGGGCTCCTTGGCCAGGGCCGCGCGCAGGAGCCGGTCGAGGGACGCGGGCACGTCGGTGCGCCCCGTGGAGGGTGCCGGGACGTCGCGGATGCGCTTCATCAGCGCGTACGTCGAGTTGTCCCCGCCGGGCTGCTCGAAGGGCGAGCGGCCCACGAGGAGGTGCCACAGCGTGGCGGCCAGCGAGTACACGTCGGAGCGGACGGTCGCCGGGCCGGAGGCGTACAGGGTCTCGACCGGCGACCACGGGACGGAGACGCCCGCGTCGTCGTCGGCGGCCTCGCTCATGTGGGAGGCGATGCCGAAGTCGGTCAGCCCGGGCGTGCCGTACTGGCTGGTCAGGATGTTCGCCGGCTTGATGTCGCGGTGGAGCAGGCCGGCCCGGTGCGCGGTCTCGACCGCTGAGCTGATCTGGATGCCGATGCGCAGCACCTCGGCGACGCTGAACCGCTCGCGCTTGGCCCGCTCGGCCAGCGAGGCCTGCGGGTAGTACATCATCACGAGGTAGGGGCGCCCCTCGGCCGTCACGCCGGCCTCGTACACCGGGACGATGTTCGGGTGCTCGAGCAGGGCCATGGCGTTGGCCTCGGCGGCGAAGCGGTCCTGGTCGGCGGTGCTGGACGCCGCGACCTTCATGACCTTCACCGCCACGCGCCGCGCCGGCATGCGCTGCTCGTAGAGGAAGACGTCGGCGTAGCCCCCGGACCCCAGCCGGCGCACGTGCGCCAGCCCGGGGATCTCCGGGGCCACCGGGGTCTGGGTCACGCACCCGCCTCGTAGGTGACGTCGAACACGCCGGCGAGCACGATGCGGGTGCCGGGCTCGATGGAGAGCTGCTCGTGGGCGCGCAGCAGGACCGGGTCGCTGCCGGGGAGCGCCACCTCGGTGCCGTTGGTCGACCCCAGGTCGCGCACCAGCACGTGCCACGCGTCGAGGCGCACCTCGAGGTGCTGGCTCGAGACGTCGCGGTCGGGGTCGTCGATGCGGACGAGGTGGGGCTGCTCCCCCGTCCAACCCTGCGGCAGGCGCGGGTTGCGGCCCAAGACGGCGCCGCGCTCGAGCGCCACCACGTCGCCGTTGGCCAGCCGGAGGACGCCGAGGCTGGGGCGGGGCACCTCGACGGGCTGCTGCCCGGTCAGGTGCGTGCCGCACACGCGGCAGGTCGTGGCGTGCACCGGGTTGGCGTGGCCGTCGGGGCACTGCACGGCCACGACGAGCGTCTCCCCGCCGGCGCCCTGCCGGAGGGCGCCCACGTCGGTCGTGTCGTAGGCCGGGGTGGGCTCGTCGGCCGGCTCCGGCTCGGGGCGGGGCTGCGGAGGCGCGGGCGGGGCGTCCTCGTCGAAGGACCACGGCAGCGCCGAGATGATGCCCTCGCCGCCGGCGGCGCCCGCTTCCTCGGGGACGGGGCCCGTCAGGGGCGAGGCCAGCGTCAGGCCGCCCGCGCCCACCGGCTCGGGCTCGCGCTCCGGGTCCGGCTCCGCCTCGGGCAGGGGCTCGGGGTCGGGCAGCACCGCGGGCTCGGGCTCCGGGTCGAGGTCGGGTTCGGGGGCCAGGTCGGGCTCGGGCGCCAGCTCCGGCTCGGGCGCGAGGTCGGGTTCCGGGGCCAGGGCGAGGTCGGGCTCGAGGGCCGCCTCGACCTCGGACGCCGGCTCCTCCTCCGCGGCGAGCTCGGGGGCCTCCTCGGGCTCGGGCTCGTCGTCGGGCTCGGGATCGGTCGCCGGCACGGGCTCGGCCGGGACGGGGAGGGGGTCGGTGCCGAAGCCGAGCGCGGAGGCGAGCACCATGCCGCCGGCCAGCGGCAGCGTGCGCGGGTCGGCGTCGGGGGTGACGAGGCGGACCCGGTCGACACCGGTCCAGGTCGACTCGGCCCAGAGCCCGCCGGGCCCCGAGGACGCCTCGTGGTCGGGCCCGACCGCGCGGCACCCGCCGCGGACGAGCACGCGCGCGCCGTCCTCGCCGAGCTCGGCCAGGCCGAAGGTCTCCACCGCGCGCAGCCCGCGGCTGACGAGCACGTCGAGCACGGCGTCCAGCGTGGGGGCGCCGCCGGCGACCACGGCCGCCACGCGGGCGACCAGCTCGTCGTCGGTGGGCAGGTCGACCAGGACGGCGAGCCGGTCTGTGGCGAAGCCGACCAGACCGCCCGGGGCGTAGGAGAACGGCCAGGCGCTCATGCGGGGACCTCCTTGGGGCGGGGGTTGGTGGTGCCGAGTTCGGGGTCGTCGCCCTCGACGTTGACCACGATCGCGGTGATGTTGTCGCGGCCGCCGCAGCGGATCGCGGCCTCGACCAGGGCCTCGGCGGCCAGGCCGGGATCGGGCGAGGCGGCGAGGATGTCGTGGATCACGGGGTCGTCCAGCTCGCCGTTGAGGCCGTCGGAGCAGACCAGGAAGCGCTCGCCGGGGGTCTGGGGCAGCAGCCACAGGTCGACCTGCGGCGCGTCGGGCTGCCCGAGGCTGCGCGTGACGATGTTGCGGGCGCGGTGCGTGCGCGCCTGCTCGGGCGTGATCACGCCCTCGAGGATGAGCTCCTCCGCCTCGGAGTGGTCGACCGTGGCGCGGGCCAGCGTGCCGTCGGCGTAGCGGTAGACCCGGCTGTCACCGACGTTGAACACCGCCCAGTGGTCGGCCCCACCCACGCTGACGACGGCGACCCCGGTGACCGTGCTGCCCAGGCCCCGGACGGCGGGGTTGGCGTGCCCGTGGGCGAGGATGCGCTCGTTGACGTCGTGCAGGGCCGCGACGAGGTCGCCGGGGCGCAGGGCGGGCCGGCCGTCGAGGGGGCGCAGCCCGTCGATGACCATGGCGCTGGCGGTGTCGCCCGCGGCGTGCCCGCCCATCCCGTCCGCGACGGCCCACAGACGCTCCCCCACCAGCACGCTGTCCTCGTTGTGGTGGCGCACGCGCCCCACGTCACTGCGGTGCCCGCTGGTGACGGTCAGCATCAGGCCAGGTCCTCCCTCGCGCCTGTCGGGGGTGCGGCGCTCGGTCGAGCATAGCTGTGGCGCCGCGCGGTCCTCGACCCGCGGACGGCACCTGGGGAGTGCTCCCCGGCCTCACTTGGGCTGGCTGACCCGCTTCTGGAAGGCCTGCAGCTGGGCCAGGGCCACCGTCCCGGCGGTCGAGGTGCGCAGGACGCCGTCGCTCAGCAGCAGCTGCCGGGCGCCGGCCGCCTCGAGGGTCGCGACCTCCTCGTCGGTCAGCCCGCCCTCGGGGCCGATGATGATCAGGACGTCGCCCTCCTCGGGCAGGTCGAAGTGACGCAGTGTCAGCTCGGCCCCCTCGTGGAGGATGAACGTGACCGCCATGGTCGGGATCAGCTCGACCAGCTCGCGCGTCGTCATCGCGGAGGTGATGATGGGCACGCGCAGGCGCCGGCTCTGCTTGGTGGCCTCGCGGGCGGTCGTCCGCCAGCGGCCCAGCTGCCGCTCCTCACGGTCGTGGGTCCACTTCACCACCGACCGGCTCGACTGCCACGGGATGATCCGGTCGATGCCGAGCTCGGTCAGCATCTCGACGGCCAGCTCGGCCCGGTCGCCCTTCGCGAGGGCCTGCACCGCGTGGTAGCGGATGGGGGCCTCGGGGCTGGTCAGCACCTCCGCCACCTCGAGGGTCACCGAGGCGCGGTCGGTCGCGGTGACCTCGCCACGCACGCCGGTCCCGGCGCCGTCGGCGACCATGATGGTCTCCCCCACCCGGATGCGGCGCACCGCAGCGGCGTGGCGTCCCTCGTCGCCGTCGACGGTCACGGTGTCGCCCACCTGCGGGGAGTGCAGGTCGGCCAGGAACAGGGCTTCGGTCATGTCTCCTCGGCTCGCTCGGGTGCTCGGCGGTGTGTCCTCGGCGTCAGTCCGCGAAGGCGTCCTTCAGGCGGCTGAAGAAGCCCTTGTTCGTGGCGCCGCGCGACACCGTCGCCGCGGGACGGGTCTCGCCGCGCGCCTCGGCCAGCTTGCGCAGGAGGTCGCGTTGGGTCTCGTCCAGCGACTGCGGTGTCTGCACCAACAGCGTAACGCCGAGGTCGCCGCGTCCGGCGCCACGCAGCCGCGGCACGCCGCGACCCGTCACGACCAGGCGCGTGCCCGACTGCGTCCCGGCCGGGACCTCCAGGCGCACGCGGGACTCCTCCTCGAGGGTGCCCTCGACGTCGGCCTCGAGCGTGTCGATCCAGACCTCGGTGCCCAGGGCCGCCGCCGTCATGGGTAGACGCGCCACCATCTCGAGGTTGTCGCCGTCGCGCTTGAAGACGTCGTGGTTGCTGACCGACAGCTCGACGTAGAGGTCGCCCGAGGGACCACCGCCGGGTCCGACCTCGCCCTGGCTGTCGAGGTGCACGCGGTTGCCGGTGCTCACGCCCGCGGGGATCTTGACGTTGATCGTCCGTGTGGAGCGCACCCTGCCCTCGCCGGAGCACTCGCCACAGGGGTGCGGGATCGTCGTGCCGTAGCCGCGGCAGGTGGGGCACGGCTGGACCGTGCGGATGTCGCCCAGGAACGAGCGCTGGACCGTCTGCACGTCGCCGGCGCCGTGGCAGGTACCGCACGTGACCGGCTCGGTGCCGTCGGCGGCACCCTTGCCCGTGCAGGTGGGGCAGATGACGGCGGTGTCGACGCGGATCGGCTTGGTCGTCCCGAACGCCGCCTCGGCCAGGGTCAGGTTGAGCCGCACGAGGGCGTCCTGCCCCTTGCGGACGCGGCTGCGCGGTCCCCGCGACCCCTGCGCGCCGAACATGGCGTCGAACAGTCCGCCGACGTCGAAACCGGCCGCCCCGCCCGGGCCGAACCCGCCGAAGCCGCCAGGGCCGAAGCCACCGCCGCCACGCATCGGGTCGCCGCCCAAGTCGTACATCTGCCGCTTCTTGTCGTCGGACAGCACGGCGTAGGCCTCGCCGATCTCCTTGAACTTCTCCGCCGAGGCGGGGTCGTCGGCCACGTCGGGGTGGTACTTCATCGCGAGCTTGCGGTACGCCTTCTTGACCTGCTCGGCAGTCGCGTCCCGGGGGACGCCCAGGACCTCGTAGTAGTCGCTCAACATGTTCCTTTGGTGTGCGGGATCAGGCTTCGGCGAGGAACCGGCCAACGTACCGTGCGACAGCGCGCACGGAGGCGATGGCCGAAGGGTAGTCCATACGGGTGGGGCCCACGATGCCCAGCGTGGCCCAGGCGCGCTCGTCGGTGCCGTAGCCCGACGCCACGACCGAGGTGGCCTGCAGCGGCGCGTAGGGGTTCTCGTGCCCGATCCGCACGGTCACGTCGGTGGGCGAGGTGGCCTCGCCCAGCAGGCGCAGCAGGACGACCTGCTCCTCCAGGGCCTCGAGCACCGGCTTGACGGTGGTCTCGAACTGGTCGCCGAACCGGGTCAGGTTGGGCACGCCGGCGACGGCGACGCGGGCGCCGGGGTCGTCGGTCACGATGTCGAGCAGGGCGGCCACGATCGTGGCCGCGAGGCCGGACGCCGCGGGCGGCAGCTGGTCGGTGAACGTGGCCAGCCGGTCGACGGCCTCGCGGGGCGTGGCCCCGACGAGCAGCTCGGCGAGCCGGCCCCGGACGAGCGCGAGGTCGTCGTCGTGCCGGTCGCCCTCGGGCGGGAGCACGACGAGGCGCTGCTCGACCGCACCGGTGGCGCTGACGCACATCACCAGGCCGCGGTCGGCGCCCAGGCGGAGCACCTCGACGTGGCGGATGACCATGCTCGACAGCACCGGGTACTGGACGATCGCGACCTGGCGGGTGATCTGCGCCAGCAGGGCCACCGTGCGGCGCACGACGTCGTCGACGTCGAGGGCACCGGCCATGAACTGGGTGATCGCGCGCTTCTCGGCCGAGGTCAGCGGCTTGACCGTGGACAGGCGGTCGACGAACAGGCGGTAGCCCTTGTCGGTGGGGATGCGCCCGGCCGAGGTGTGCGGCTGGGTGATGTAGCCCTCCTCCTCCAGCACCGCCATGTCGTTGCGCACGGTGGCCGGGGAGACGTTCAGGTTGTGCCGCTCGACGAGGGCCTTGGAGCCCACGGGCTCCTGGCTGGAGACGTAGTCGGTGACGATGGCGCGCAGGATGGCCAGCTTGCGGTCGTCCAGCACGCTCCACCTCCTTGGCACTCGACCTGACAGAGTGCCAGTCTACGCCATCGGGTCGGGCGCCCTCGCTAGGGTGGCCGGGTGGAGTACAGCCTGGGACCGTTCGTGCCCGTCGCCGACCGCGTGCACGTCGCGGTGGCCGAGCCCGAGGGGGTGAACGTCGGCCTCGTCGTGGGGTCGACCGGGGCCCTCCTCGTCGACACCGGCAGCTCCCCCGAGCAGGGCCGCGCCATCCGGGCCGCGGCCGAAGCCGTGGCCGGGGGCGTCCCCCTGACCCACGTCGTCGTCACGCACGCCCACTATGACCACGTCGGCGGCCTCGCCGCGTTCGGGGACCTGGTCACCCTCGGCCACGAGCACCTGGCCCGCGCCTGCGCGGAGGGCACCCCAGCGCCGTCGCGGACGATCGCGATGGCGTCCGCGGTCAACCTGGGCGACTGCCACGTCGAGCTGGCCCACTTCGGCCGCGGTCACACCGACCACGACGTGGTCGCCGTGGTGCCCGGGCGCAAGGTGGCCTTCCTCGGCGACCTGCTCGAGACCTCCGCCGAGCCGTCCGCCGGCACCGACTCGTGGCCCGGGGAGTGGGGCGCCTCCCTGGACTGGGTGGCCGGCATGCTGCCCCGCGACTGCGTGATCATCCCTGGGCACGGGCCGGCGCTGAACATGGACGGCGCCGGCACGCAGCGGGGCGAGATGCAGTGGCTGCACGAGCGCGCGCAGGCGCTGTACCACGCGGGCAGGGGTGCGGCCGGCGCGTGGGCTCCCGACTGGCCGTGGCCGCAGGAGCCGGCCGAGCAGTTCGTCGCGCAGGCGATCACCCGCATGCGCGAGGCCGGGCGGCCACGCCAGCGCCCGACGCTGCCGCTGATCAACCGCTGAGCGGGCCCCTCAGGGGGCGAGCCGGCGCGACGCCAGCTCCACGACCTCGGGCGAGGCCCCGACCGTCAGCATCCTCCCGGTGACCCCGGGCGCGTAGGCGCGCCCGTCGACGCACGCCGCCCCGCCCAGCTCGGTCACCATGAGCGTGCCCGCGAGGTGGTCCCAGGGGTGGATCGAGCGGTACGCCAGCCCGTGCAGCTCCCCGCGCGCGAGCGCCGGGTAGTCGATCGCGCACGAGCCGCGCGTCGGGCGCAGCCGCAGGCCGGGCGCCCGGGTGTGCCGCAGGCGCGGCCACACGGCGACCTCCCACGGGCCGGGCCCCGGGTCGAGCCGGGCCAGCGGCGTCCCGTTGCAGGTGACGCCGGCGCCGCGCTCGACGAGGTAGAGGGCGTCGTGGAGCGGCTGCCAGATCCAGCCGCGGGTGGCCTCCCCGCGCCGGACCTCGGCGACCATGACGCCGAAGTCGTGGGTGCCCGCGGCGAAGTTGCGGGTGCCGTCGACCGGGTCGACGACCCAGGCGTGCTCGGCGTCGGGCAGCGCGCGCAGGGCGGTCGGGTCGGCGAAGGAGGCCTCCTCCCCCACCACCAACGCGCCCGGGGTGGCCCGGCCGAAGGCGGCGGTGAGCTCCGCCTCCGCCTCGCGGTCGGCGACGGTGACGACGTCGCCGGGGCGCTTCTGGATCACCTCGTGGCTCGCCAGCGCCCGGAACCGCGGCAGGATCACCCGCTCGCAGACGTCCCGGATGAGGTCGGCGACCTCGTCGGTGCGCATCAGGACTCCCGGTCGAGGTGGTCCTCGGTGACGAAGTCGATCAGCTTCTCGACCTCGGTGAGCAGGCGCGGGTCGAGGTCCTTCCAGCCGGTGACGCTGCCGAGGATCCGCTTCCAGCCGGAGGCGACGTCGGCCTGGTCGGTGTGCGGCCAGCCGAGGGCGGCCAGCGTGCCCTTCTTCCAGTCGGTGCCGCGCGGGATGTCCGGCCACGCGGTCAGCCCGACGCGGGCGGGCTTCACCGCGGCCCAGATGTCGATGTACTCGTGGCCGGTCACGAAGACGTGCTCGCCGGTGACCTGCGCGACGATGCGCGACTCCTTGCTGCCGGGCACGAGGTGGTCGACGAGCACGCCGAGCCGGCGTCCACGGCCGGGCGCGAAGTCGGCGACGATCGCGGGCAGGTCGTCGATGCCGCCGAGGTACTCCACGACGACGCCGACGTGGCGCAGGTCGGCGCCCCAGACCTTCTCGACGAGTTCGGCGTCGTGGCGTCCCTCGACGTAGATCCGGCTGGGCAGCGCGACCTTGGCCTTCTCGGCGGGCCCGACCCGCGAGCCGGACGCCGTGTGCGTGCGGTTGTACTGCTGGGCCCGGTCGCGGGCGGTGGGCGCCGGACGGGCCGGGGCGGTCAGGTCGACCGGCTTGCCGTCGAGCCAGAAGTTGGGGCCGAACGGGAAGCTGCGCCGCTTGCCCTTGCGGTCCTCGAGGATGACGACGCCGTTCTCCCAGCCGACGACGGCGCCGACGAAGCCCGAGGTGGGCTCCTCGAGCACCATGTCGCGCTCAACGGGGGTCTTGGTGGCCGTGGGCCGGTTGGCCTGCTGCCAGCCCTTGGCCAGGACGTCGGAGGAGTAGCGGTTCACGCCCGACACCCTACGTCGGGCGCGCTCAGCCGAGGAGTTCCCGCACCGCGGCGTCGGCGAGGAGGCGGCCGTCGTCGGTGACGGCGACCCGGTCGTCCCACACGTGCAGCCACCCGCGGGAGGCGAGGTCGGGCACCCGGGCCGCCTCGGCGTCCGTGAGCACGGCCCGGGGCAGGCCCTCGCGCAGGCGCAGTTCCAGCAGGATGCGCTCGATCCGCCGGTCCTCGGCGGTGAGGCGCTCGCGACCCGCGGCCGGCGAGAGCCCGTCGGCGAGGCGTCCGGCGTAGGTGCGCGGGTGCTTGACGTTCCAGAACCGGACGCCGCCCACGTGGCTGTGCGCGCCGGGGCCGAAGCCCCACCAGTCGTCGCCGCGCCAGTAGGCGAGGTTGTGGCGGCAGGCGTGGCCGGGGCGCGCCCAGTTCGAGACCTCGTACCACTCCAGCCCCGCCTGCCGGAGCAGGGTGTCGGCCACCTCGTACTTGTCGGCGAGGTCGTCCTCGTCGGGCAGGGGCACCTCGCCGCGGCGGACGCGTGCGGCGAAGCGGGTGCCGTCCTCGACGATGAGCGAGTAGGCGCTGAGGTGGTCGGGCTCGGCGGTCAGGGCGTCCTCGACGGTGGCTCGCCAGTCGTCGAGCGTCTCGGTCGGGGTGCCGTAGATGAGGTCGAGGCTGGCCGAGGAGAAGCCCGCCTCGCGGGCCCAGCGCACGGCCTCCAGCGCGCGGCCGGGGGTGTGGGTGCGCTCCAGCATCCGCAGCACGTGCGGCGCCGAGGACTGCATGCCGAACGAGATGCGCGTGAACCCGGCCTCGACCAGCCGTTCGAGGGAGGCGGGGGTCACCGAGTCGGGGTTGGCCTCGGTCGTCACCTCGGCGTCGGGGGCGAGGCCGAACTCGTCGCGGAGCCGGGCCAGGATCCCGCCCTGCTCGGCCGGGTCGAGCAGCGTCGGGGTGCCGCCGCCGAAGAAGACGGTGGCGAACGGGGGCGGGTCGCCCAGTACGCCCCGGGCCAGGGCGACCTCACGGGCCACCGATTCTAGGTAGGCCTCCCGGGACGCCCCGGGCGCCGACCCCAGCTCGGCCGCGGTGTAGGTGTTGAAGTCACAGTAGCCGCAGCGCGTGGCGCAGAACGGCACGTGCACGTACGCCGACAGCCCGCGCGCCCCGACCTCGGCGAGTGCGGACGCCGGCAGGGCCCCGTCGTCGGGGGCCGGCTCGCCGTCGGGCAGCGCGGAAGGAGTCACGCACGCACTGTAGGCGACCCGGGGCACGTTAGGTTGGGCGCATGCCCGCCCCGAGCACCGACGACCAGATCGCGCACGCCCTGCTCCGGATCCCCGGCGTCCGCGCCGTGCTGCTGGGCGGCTCCCGCGCCACGGGGGTCGCCGACGCGGCGTCCGACACCGATCTGTATGCGCTGCGCAGCGGCCCCCCCGCCCCCGAGGGCGTGCGCGCGGGCGTCCTGGCCCCGTTCGCCGACGGCGGCACCGTCACCCACGACGACACGTGGGGCGTCGAGGACCGCCTGCACCACGACGGGCGTCTGGTCGAGGTCATGCACTTCGACCTCGCCGAGTTCCGGGTCGACGAGGCGTTCGACCCCGGCCTGGATCCCAACGGCTACACGACCGCGTTCCTGCACACGCTTGCCCGTGGCGTCCCGTTGGCGGACCCGTACGGCGACCTGACCCGCCGCCGGGCGCGGCTGGCCACCTATCCCGAGGCGACCGCGCACCGGATCCTCGGCGGCACGCGGACCGAGCTGGCGGGCTACCTCGAGCAACTGCGGAAGGCGCAGAAGCGTCGCGACTGGGCCTCGGTCGTCCACCGGCGGGCGGCCTTCCAGACGGCGTGGTTCGACGCCCTGTTCGCCCTCAACCGCGCGTACCACCCCGGCGAGAAGCGCCTCCTCGACCACGCGGATGGGCTGGGCACCCGGGTCGCCGACCAGCGGACCCGCTGGGAGGCGGCCACCCTGCTCCAGGGCGACGACGCGGGGCTCCTGCCGCTGTTGACCACGCTCGCCGAGGACCTCTTCGGCCTCGTCGACGCCGACCGTCGCTGAACGTGCGGCTCAGGCGTCGAGCACGCGGACGCCGGCGCCAACCTCGGGCAGTGGGAACGGGAGCGGGATCCCGTCCAGCGCGTGGTGGCAGGTGCAGTCGCCGGTCGGCATGACCCCGACGGTGCGCAACAGGAGGGCCTTCAGGCGCTCGATGTTGCCGGCGAACACCTCGAGCACCTCGGCGTGGGTGACGCCCTCGTCGCCCTCGAGGCCGGCGTCCATGTCGGTGACGCACGCGACCGAGGTGAAGCACAGCGCCAGCTCGCGGGCCACGGACGCCTCGGGCATGCCGGTCATCCCCACCACCGACCAGCCGGCCGCCGAGTGCCACTGCGACTCCGCCCGGCTGGAGAACCGCGGGCCGTTGATCACGACGAGCGTGCCGCCGTCCACGAGCTCGGTGTCCGCGTCGGCTTGGCCCAGCACTGCGGCCCGGCCCCGCGCGCAGTAGGGGTCGGCGAACGGGACGTGGACGACGGGCCCCTCGGCCTCCCAGACCGTGTGGCCCGCGCGGTAGGTGCGGTCGACGACCTGGTCGGGCACGACGAAGGTGCCGGGCGTGAGGTGGTGCTGCAGCGAGCCCACCGCGCACGGGGCGAGGACCTGGGTCACGCCGACGGCCTTGAGGGCCCACAGGTTGGCGCGGTAGTTGACCGTGTGGGGGGCGTACTGGTGGCGCTCCCCGTGCCGGGGCAGGAACGCGACCCGGCGTCCGGCGACCTCACCGACCGTGAGCGGCCCCGACGGGGGCCCGAGCGGGGTGTCGACCTCGACGCGCGTCGCGTCGTCGAAGAACGAGTAGAAGCCGGACCCGCCGATGATGCCGATGTCAGCCTGCATGGCGGCCAGCGTAGTGGGCACACTGGTGGGCATGGATCCCCTCGGCGAGCCGCTCGACGGCACCTGCGCGTGCCGGAGTCGGCCCTGGCGCAGCTGCCGCCCGACGCCCCGCCGGTCGAGGCCGGCCCCTACGACGTGATGGTCGCCCGCTGGGAGCCCCGGGACTAGTCGGAGACCTTCTCCAGCCAAGCGCCCAGCACGGGCTTCCAGCCGCGCACCTCGATGTTCGCGACGATCCCCTTCTGCTGGAACGGGTCGTCGGCCAGCGCGGCCAGGACCTCGTCGGGGGTCTCGCCCCGCAGAACCAGCAGGCCCGCGTCGGGCTGACCCACGCCGGGCGCCATCGGGCCGGACAGCAGGAGGGTGCCCGTCTCGGCGAGCGTCGCCAGGAACGCCCGGTGGGCGGGGCGGTGCTCGGCGATGGCGTCGGGGTCGGCGATGTAGGTGTAGTTCACGACCAGCACGTTGTCCATGGCGGCAGCCTAGTGTCGACGGCGCGGGCGCCTTGGGTCGTCTGGGCACACTGGGGTCATGTCCCAGCAGTACGGATGGACCCCGCCCCCGCCCAGCTACGGCCGCGTGGCCGTGCCGCCCCCCGCCTCGACGCTGGCGCCCGCCCGCCCGACCCTCGGGTCGTCGGTCGTGTTCGTCGGTGGCTGGCTCGTGCTGCTGTGGGTGCTCGAGGCGCTCGACGTTGTGCTGCTCGGGGCCCTCGACGGCTTCGGCGTCAGCCCGCGCGTCATCGCCGAGCTGCCGCAGGTGCTGACCGCGCCCTTCCTGCACTTCGGGTTCGAGCACCTGATGGCCAACTCGCTCCCCTTCCTCGTGCTGGGCGTGCTGGCGCGTATGGCCGGACGCCGTCCGTTCTGGGTCGCGACGCTCGCGTCGATCCTGGTGTCGGGGCTCTTCGCGTGGCTGCTGTCGGCCCCCAGCACGGTGACCGCGGGGGCGTCCGGCCTGGTGTTCGGCTGGCTGGCGTTCCTGCTGGTCCGCGGCCTGTTCAACCGCAACTGGAAGCAGATCCTCATCTCCGCGGCCGTGTTCGGCTTCTTCGGTGGCATGCTGTGGGGCGTGTTCCCGACCCTGCCCGGCGTCAGTTGGCAGGGCCACCTCGGCGGTGCCGTCGGCGGCGTGCTCGCCGCCTGGTGGCTGCAGCGGCGCGGCTGACCCTACGATCACGCGGGTGAGCTTCCTCGACCGCCACCGCCCCGGCGACCCCCTCGTCGCGCCGAACGCCTGGGACCTCGGCTCCGCGCGCGTCCTCGCCTCGCTCGGCTTCGCCGCCCTCGGCACGACGAGCAGCGGCCTGGGCGTGGCGCACGGGGTGCGCGACGGTGCGGTGGGGTGCGACGCGATGCTCGCCAATGCCCGGGCGATGGCGGAGGCGACAGGGTTGCCCGTCACCGTGGACCTGGAGGACGGCTACGCCCCCGACCCGGAGGGCGTGCGCGACACCTTCGGCCGGGCCCGCGCGCTCGGGGTGGCCGGGGCGTCCATCGAGGACTGGGACGGCACCCGCTTCCGCGGCGTGGCCGAGGCGACCGAGCGTGTGGCCACGGCGATCGAGGCCTGCGGCGACGCGGTGGTGCTGACCGCGCGGGCCGACAACTACTTCCACGGGGTCGAGGACCTCGCCGACACGATCGCGCGCCTGCATGCCTTTGCGGACGCCGGCGCCCACGTCGTCTACGCCCCCGGCCTGCGCCGGGTGGAGGACGTCCGCGCGGTGGTGGCGTCCGTGGGCGTGCCGGTCAACGCCCTGCTGGTGCCCGGCGGGCCGACCGTCGCCGAGCTGGCCGAGGCCGGCGTGGCCCGGATCACGGTCGGTGGGTCCTTCGCCTTCTCGGCGCTGGGGGCTCTAGCCGAGCTGGCCACGCAGCTGCGCGACCACGGCACGCTCGACGGACGCCTGGCCGCGCTGGGCAAGCAGGCCGCCCGGGACGCCTTCCCGGCCTGAGCTACTTGGGCTCGCGGGACTCGCCGGTGGACAGCGCGGCGACGAACGCCTCTTGGGGGACCTCGACGCGGCCGACCATCTTCATGCGCTTCTTGCCCTCCTTCTGCTTCTCCAGCAGCTTGCGCTTGCGGCTGATGTCGCCGCCGTAGCACTTGGCGAGCACGTCCTTGCGCATGGCGCGCACGGTCTCGCGGGCGATCACGCGCGCGCCGATGGCGGCCTGGATCGGCACCTCGAACTGCTGGCGCGGGATGAGCTCCTTGAGCTTCTTGGCCATCGCCAGGCCGTAGCCGTAGGCGGCGTCCTTGTGCACGATCGAGCTGAACGCGTCGACGGGGTCGCCATGCAGCAGGATGTCGACCTTGACCAGGTCGGAGACCTGCTCGCCGGCCTCGTCGTAGTCGAGGCTCGCGTAGCCCTTGGTGCGCGACTTGAGGGCGTCGAAGAAGTCGAACACGATCTCGGCCAGGGGCAGCGTGTAGCGGATCTCGACCCGGTCCGACGACAGGTAGTCCATGCCGGTCTGGGTGCCGCGGCGCTGCTGGCAGAGCTCGAGGATCGTGCCGATGTAGTCGGTCGGGGTGAGGATGGTGGCCTTGACGACCGGCTCCCACACCTCGGCGATCTTGCCCTCGGGGTACTCGCTGGGGTTGGTGACCTGGTGCTCGCTGCCGTCCTCCATGACGACGCGGTACACGACGTTGGGGGCGGTGGAGATGAGGTCGAGGTTGAACTCGCGCTCAAGCCGCTCGCGCACGATCTCCATGTGGAGCAGGCCGAGGAAGCCGATGCGGAAGCCGAAGCCCAGGGCGCCCGAGGTCTCGGGCTCGTAGGTGAGCGCGGCGTCGTTGAGCTGGAGCTTCTCCAGCGCCTCGCGCAGTTCGGGGAAGTCGGCGCCGTCGATCGGGTAGAGGCCGGCGTACACCATCGGGTTCGGGTGCTTGTACCCGCCGAGGGCGTCGGTGGCCGGCTTGTTCTGGGTGGTGATGGTGTCACCGACCCGGCTCTGGCGGACGTCCTTCACGCCGGTGATGAGGTAGCCCACCTCGCCGACGCCGATGGCCTTGGACGGGGTCGGCTCGGGCGAGATCACGCCCACCTCGAGGACCTCGTGCGTCGCCTTGGTCGACATCATCAGGATGCGCTCGCGGTGGTTGAGCTCGCCGTCGATCACGCGCACGTAGGTGACCACGCCGCGGTAGGTGTCGTAGACCGAGTCGAAGATCATCGCGCGGGCCGGGGCCTGGGCGTCACCGACGGGCGCGGGCACCTGGGCGACGATCGCGTCGAGCAGCTCGGGTACGCCCTCGCCCGTCTTGCCGGACACCCGGAACACGTCGTCGGGGTCGCACCCGACCAGGTTGGCGAGTTCCTCGGCGTACTTCTCGGGCTGCGCGCCGGGCAGGTCGATCTTGTTCAGCACCGGGATGATGTGCAGGTCGGAGCCCATGGCGAGGTAGAGGTTGGCCAGCGTCTGGGCCTCGATGCCCTGCGCGGCGTCGACCAGCAGGATGGCGCCCTCACAGGCGGCCAGCGAGCGGGAGACCTCGTAGGTGAAGTCCACGTGGCCGGGCGTGTCGATCATGTTGAGCACGTGGTCGGTGCCGTCGACCTGCCACGGCATGCGCACAGCCTGGCTCTTGATGGTGATACCGCGCTCGCGCTCGATGTCCATCCGGTCGAGGTACTGGGCGCGCATCGACCGCTCGTCGACGACGCCGGTCAGCTGCAGCATGCGGTCGGCCAGGGTCGACTTCCCGTGGTCGATGTGGGCGATGATGCAGAAGTTCCGGATGATCGCCGGGTTGGTCCCACCCGGCTGCGGCGTCGTCACGCGGCGTCCCCTCTTTCGTGTTCACCCATCCTCGCATGGGTACGGCACGACGTCGCCCCGGCACCGGCAGCGGTGCGGGGCGACGTCGCAGGAGTTCGTCAGAGAGCGGCAGCGGCCGACGCGACGGCCGACTTGCGGTTCGCAGCCTGGTTGGCGTGGATGACGCCCTTGGTGGCGGCCTTGTCGAGCGCCTTGCACGCGACCTTGGCCAGCTCCTGGGCCTTCTCCACGTCACCCTCGGCCGCGGCCTCGCGGAACTTGCGAATGTGCGTCTTGAGAGCAGACTTCACGGCCTTGTTGCGCAGGCGCGCCTTCTCGTTCGTGAGGATCCGCTTCTTCTGGGACTTGATGTTCGCCACGGGCTAAGCCTTCAGTTCAGGTTGATGAATGAGGTGTGCGCCCACGCTGGGCGCGATTGAACAGCTTACCAGCCCACGGGGTCGCCCCAAAATCGTCGGCCGGTCAGCGCCCCATCCCCGAATCCGGACGCCGGCCGCGCAGCCCGGCGACCCCCATGACCATGCGCTCCAGGGCGAACGACGGGTCGGCCGCCTGCCCCTTGACGGCGGCGTCGGTCTCGGCCACGAGCTTGAGGGAAGAGGCCAGGCCCCGCGGCGTCCAGTCGCGCGAGCGCTGCACGATCTCCTTGACCTTGAAGGGCGGCACCCCGAGGTCGCGGGCGAGGTCGACGTCGCGCATCCGCTGGCCCACGAAGTCGGTGTACCGCCCCTGCGCGCGCAGCGCGTTGGCGAGCGCGGAGGTGACCAGCACGGGGGCGACGCCGGTCTCGAGCGCCCAGCGCAGCGCGCCGAGGGCCTCGTTGCGGCGGCCCGCCATCACGTGGTCGGCGACGGTGAAGCTCGTGACGTCGGCGCGGCCGGCGAAGTAGCGGCGCACCGCCGCCTCGCTGATCACCCGGTCGTCGGCGTCGGCGAGCAGCTGGCGCACCGCACCGGCGACCGCCCGCACGTCGGCGCCGAGCGCCTCGACCAGCCGGTCGGCGGTGGCCCTGTCGATCCGCCCGCCGAGCAGGCGCGCCTCGGCGGCGGCGAACTGGGGCAGCTCCCACGCCTTGATCGTGGGGCAGTCGACGACCTCGATGCGCGCCTTCTTGAGCTTGTCGAGCAGCCCCCTCCCCTTGACGCCGCCCGGGTGCACGAGCACGAGCGCCAGTTCCTCGGACGGGTCGGACACGAACGCCAGGACGGCGTCGAACAGGCCGGGGTCGAGGTCGGAGAGCTGCTGCACCACGACCACCGACTCCTCGGCGAACAACGAGCCGCCGGTCACCTCGGCCAGGCCGCCCGCGTCGAGGTCGCCCGCCTCCACCTTCGTCACGGACGCCGCGGGTCGCTCGGCCAGCGCCTGCCGGACGAGGCGTTCGACGGCCCGCTCGGCCAGCAGCGACTCGGGGCCGCTCACCAGCACCACGCGCCCGAAGAGGGGTTGGTCGTTCACGAGGTCCATCCTGCCAGCCCGCACCGACATTCCACCCGCCACCCCCTCCCCCGGGCCCGGTGCCCGGTGACGTCCTTGTTGGCGGGGACGCCACGCTCGGTGCCCATGATCTTGCCGGCCTCGGGGTTGTTCGCCAGGAAGTCGATGAACTTGGCGACGGCCTTGGGGTGCTCGGTGCGGGCCGAACCGGACCACAGCATGGACGCCTTGTACCAGAGCGCCGCCTCATCGGCGGAGCCGGCCACGCTCGGCGGCCTCAGCAGCTGCATGTCCGCGCCCGATGCGTTCTGCAGGGCGCTGATCTGGTTGGACCAGTAGACCGACATGCCGATCTTGTTGGTGGCGGCCATCGTCTGGTCGAGCGACTTGCCCATGTCCTCGGACGTCTCCGCCGCGGTCGGGGCTGCGCCCTCGCGCTGGAGCTTCATGCCCCAGTCGAAGAAGCCGGTGAGGTCGGCGGGCTCGAAGCCCATGCCCTCGGGGTTGAACTGGTCCTTGTCGTGCTGGCGCAGCCAGGCGCGGAGCACCGGCTCGACGTAGGACATGTTCTGGGTGCCGTAGGTGCCGGCCGGGGTCTTGTCGGTGACCTCCTTGGCGACCTGCGCCAGGGAGTCGTAGGTCCAGGTCTTGTCGTCGGGGATCGCGACGCCGGCGGCCTCGAAGACATCCGGGTTCGCGACGACGACCGGCGCGTTGATGCCGGAGTTGATGCCGTAGAGCTTGCCGTCCACGCGACCGGTGTCGACGGTGCCGTCCATGAACTGGTCGAACTTGAGGCCGGCGGCCTCGAGGTCCATCAGCAGCCCACGCTCGCCGTACTCGGCGATGTACTTCTCATCCATCTGGATGACGTCGGGCTCGTCGTTGCCGGCCACCTGCGTGGCGAGCTTGTCCCAGTAGCCGGACCACTCACCGGGCTCGGCGGTGACCTTGATGTCGGGGTTCACCGCCTCGAACGCGGCGATGACCTCGGTCGTGAGACGGTTGCGGGTGTCGTTGCCCCACCAGGCGAACCTGATGGTGACCGGGCCGTCGGAACCGCCGGAACCTCCGGCGGCGCCCTGCTGCGGTGCCGGGGAGCCACAGCCCGCAAGGGCCAGGCCGAGCACCACGATGCCTGCGGCGAGTTTCTTCGTGATGGACATAGGTGGAGGTCCTCTCCTGCTCGGTAGTGCATCCTGCTTCTTCGCTGGTAAGCGCTTACCGGAAGCGTTAACTCCCGTCTGCACGGTCGTCAAGGAGTTTTCTGAGACTGGCAACTGGAAGGCTCGCGGGAGATTCGCGCCCGCCCCCGTCCCACAGTCGTCGCGCCCCCTGTCCACCGGCGTCCATTCGTGGTAAGCGTTTCCTTGTCCAGCCCGTCAACCAGGAGACGACCATGGCACGCAGGCAGCGTGGGAGCTCACCCACCCTCAGCGACGTCGCACGCCACGCGGGGGTGTCCCTGGCCACCGCGTCCCGGGCGATCAACGGCTCCTCGACCCGCACGGTCGGGGAGGACCTGGCCGAGCGGGTGCGCGAGGCGGCGCGGGAACTGGGCTACGCACCCGACGCGAACGCCCAGGCCATGGCGCGGGGCGCGACCCAGACCATCGGCGTCGTGGTCCACGACCTGACCGACCCCTACTTCGCCGCGATCGCCGACGGGATGGCCACGGCGGCCCGCGAGGGTCGGCTGTTCATGACACTGGCCACCACCGGCAACAACATCGACGCGCTCAGCGACGTGGTCTCGTCACTGGACTCGATGCGCGTGCGGGCGATCATCCTCGTGGGCGCACGCTGGAAGGACGACGACCTGGCCGACACCCTGGGCGCCGCGGCCGGCCGCTACATCAACCGCGGGGGCCGCCTGGTCACGATCGGCATGGAGCTGCCCGGCATGGACGGCGTCATCGTGGACAACGCCAAGGGGTCCGCGCAGCTCGCCGAGCACCTTTTCACCCTGGGCTACCGCCGACCGCTCGTGCTCGTCGGGCCGGTGCGGCACTCCACCGCCGCCGCCCGCAGTTCGGCGTTCGTCGACCGCATGGCCGAGCTCGGCGTGGAGGTCGACGAGTCGCACCAGATCTCGTCGGACCTCACGCGCGGCGGCGGCGAGGTCGCGATGCGCCTGGCGCTGGAGAGCGGGCTCGACTTCGACGTCGTGGTGGCCACGAGCGACGTGATGGCGCTGGGCGCCCTCCACGAGGCCCGCCGCTCCGGCGTGCGCATCCCCGAGGACGCCGGCCTCACCGGCTTCGGCGACATCACGTCGTTGCGCGACGTCCAACCGGGCCTGACCACCGTGCGGGTCCCCACCGACCGGCTCGCCACGCTCGCCCTCGACCTGGCCCTCAACGGCCCCGGGGACGGGACGGGCAGCCAGGTCGTGTCGGTCACGCCGGTCGTCCGGGACTCCACCCCTCCGCGCACCTGAGGGTGCGCGCCCCCTTGACGGGGGAACGGCCCGGTGTGTACTTTCATGGAAAGCGCATTCCCACCGTCGATGCCTGTCAGGAGAGGACCTCCCATGGGAACCAAGAAGCTCACCATCGCCATGAACGGCATCACCGGCCGCATGGCTTACCGCCAGCACCTGGTGCGTTCGATCCTGCCGCTGCGTGAGGAGGGCCTCGAGCTGCCCGACGGCACGCGCATCGAGGTCGAGCCGATCCTGGTGGGCCGCCGTCCGGACGCCGTGGCCGAGATCGCCGAGCGGCACGGGGTGGAGCGCTGGGAGACCGACCTGGACAAGGTCCTGGCCGACGACGGCGTGGACATCTACTTCGACGCCCAGCTGACCAACCTGCGCCGCGCCGCCCTCACCAAGGCCATGGAGGCGGGCAAGCACATCTTCACCGAGAAGCCGACCGCGGAGACGCTGGAGGAGGCCGTCGAGCTGGAGCGCGTGCGCGCCCGGGCCGGGGTCAACGCCGGCGTCGTCCACGACAAGCTCTACCTCCCGGGCCTGGTCAAGCTCCGTCGCCTGGTCGAGGAGGGCTTCTTCGGCCGCATCCTGTCCCTGCGCGGCGAGTTCGGCTACTGGGTCTTCGAGGGCGACCACCAGCCCGCGCAGCGCCCCAGCTGGAACTACCGCAAGGAGGACGGCGGCGGCATGACCATCGACATGTTCTGCCACTGGAACTACGTCATGGAGGGCATCATCGGTCGGGTCGAGGCCGTCACCGCCAAGGCCGTCACCCACATCCCCACCCGGTGGGACGAGCAGGGCCGGGCCTACGACGCCACCGCCCACGACGCCGCCTACGGGATCTTCGAGCTCCGGACGCCCGACGGCGACCCGGTCATCGGCCAGATCAACAGCTCCTGGGCCGTCCGCGTCTTCCGCGACGAGCTCGTGGAGTTCCAGGTCGACGGCACCCACGGCTCGGCCGTCGCGGGCCTGTTCAACTGCCGCGCCCAGCAGCGCGGCCACACGCCCAAGCCCGTGTGGAACCCCGACCTGCCCACCACCGAGAAGTTCCGCGACCAGTGGATGGACGTCCCGGCCAACGCCGAGCTCCCCAACGGATTCCGCGCGCAGTGGGAGGAGTTCCTGGCCGACGTCGTGAACGACCGCCCGCACCGCTTCGACCTGATGTCCGCAGCCCGCGGCGTCCAGCTCGCGGAGCTGGGCCTGAAGAGCTCGGCCGAGGGTCGCCGCATCGCGATCGAGGACCTGCAGGCGTGAGCACGCACCGGTTGTCGCGGAACACGGCGACCACGAAGCACTGGACCCTGGCCGAGGCCCTCGACGGCGCCGTGGCCGCCGGCATCGGGGCGGTCGGGCTGTGGCGCGACCGCGTCGCCGAGGCGGGCCTCGACAACGCCGCCCGCATGGTCGCCGAGCGGGGCCTGCGCGTCTCCTCGCTGTGCCGTGGGGGCTTCCTGACGGCCACGACGGCGGATGGGATCGAGGCCGCGCTGGCCGACAACCGCGCCGCGATCGTCGAGGCGGCCACCCTGGGCACGCGGGAGCTCATCATGGTCGTCGGCGGGCCTCCCGCCGCGCCGGGCCCCGAGCAACCGGCCATCCCCGACGGGGACCGCGACCTGGTCGCGGCCCGGCAGCGGGTCGTCGACCGGCTGGGCGACCTCGTGGGGTTCGCGGGCGAGCAGGACGTCCGCCTTGTTCTGGAGCCCCTGCACCCGCTGTTCGCGGCCGACAGGGCCGTGCTCAGCACCCTCGGGCAGTGCCTCGACATCGCGGCGTCCTTCGACGCGCACGACGTGGGCGTGGTGGTGGACACCTACCACGTGTGGTGGGACCCCCAGCTCGGCGACATGGTCCGCCGTGCCGGAGCGGAGGGGCGCATCGCGTCCTACCAGGTCTGCGACTGGATCCTGCCGCTGGCCCCCGTCGCGCTGAACTCGCGCGGGCACGTGGGCGACGGGTACGTCGACTTCGCCACCATCACCCGCTGGGTGTCCGAGGCCGGGTACACCGGCGACATCGAGGTCGAGATCTTCAACGAGGAGATCTGGGCGACGCCCGGCGAGCAGACCCTCGCGACCATGGTGGAGCGCCACGGCCGGTACATCGAGCCGCATCTCTGATTAGGGTGGGGCGCATGAAGCGCGTCTACCTGATCCGCCACGGCGAGGCCGAGTTCATGGGGCGCGGCGTGCGCGGCGACCACGGGCGGGAGCTCACGCCCGAGGGGCACGAGCAGGCCCGCCACCTCGGCGAACTGCTGGCCGACGCCGGCATCCAGGTCGTGCTCGCCTCGACCGCCGACCGGGCCGCCCAGACCGCCCACGGCATGGGCCTGGACGCCGAGGTGCGCCTGGTCGAGGACCTCTACCACGCGGGCACGGTCGGCCTGCTCCGCGAGTTGGGCACCCTCGACGAGGGCGTCGCGGCGGCCGCCGTGGTCGCCCACGCCCCGGGCGTCCCCGCGCTGGTGGATGCGCTGGCTGGGCCCGACCCCGACCCCCGCGCCGCGGCGGCGGCGCTGCACCACTACCCCACCGCCATGGCGGCCGGCATCGAGTTCTCCGGCGCCTGGTCCGAGCTCGAGGTGGTCCCCTCCCGGCTGTTCTGGGCCGAGCGGGGCTGAGCCACCTCCCCGGGCCCTACCGCTGGGTCGTCACCATCAGGCCTCCGTCCGGGGACCGCGCCACCGCCACCGCGCCCCGCTGGTCCGTCCGGAACACGGCCGCACCGGTGACCTCCACCGAGCGGAGCGTCCGGGCCGCCGGGTGGCCGTAGTCGTTGCCCTCCCCCACGCTCACCAGCGCCACCTCCGGACGCGCCGCGGCGATGAACCCCGGCGCATGCCGGCCGCTCCCGTGGTGCGGGACGAGCAGGACGTCCACGTCCAGCACATCCCCCAGCGCGACGTGACGCCCCTGGGCCCCCTCCTCCGCGTCCCCGGCCAGCAGGATGCTGACTCCCCCAACGTCGGCGCGCAGCAGCAACGACGCGTCGTTCTCGGCCGACGACTCGCCCTCGCCGGCGACCAGGTCCCGGGTCAGGCCCGGTGCCGCGAGCACCTCGACGCGGGCGGCGCCGATCGCCCAGGCCGAGCCCGCGGCGGCGGGTTCCAGCCGGGCCCCCGGCAGGGCGACGGCCAACCCCGCCTGCGCAGCCGGCGCTGCGCCGGGGGACGTCGCGACGACCGCCACACCCCGGTCGGCCAGGGCGGGGATGCCCCCCACGTGGTCGGCGTGCAGGTGGGTGAGCAGCAGGAGCGGGACGTGGGTGACGCCCAGCTGGTCGAGGCAGCGCCGCAGGAGGCCCGGGTCGGGCCCGGTGTCGACGAGGACCGCCTGCCCGGGCGCGACCGCGACGAGGGTCGCGTCGCCCTGCCCCACGTCGCAGGAGGCCACCGCCCAGGCGCGGGGCGGCCATCCCGGTGGGGTGGGCGTCCGGGCCAGGGCCACGACCACCACCGCGGCGATCCCGAGGGCCAGCCAGGGGCGCACCAGGACCCGGGGCGCGAGCAGCACCAGCACCACGCACCCGAGGACCACCACGGCCAGCGACGCCGGGGTCACCGGCCACGGCACTGCGGCGCCGGGGAGTGCCTCGCCGAGGCGCGCGGTCCACGCGATGCCCTGGGCGAACCACCCGGCGCCCCAGGCGGGTGCGAGGGCGAGCGGCAGCGGGAGGGGGCCGAGCAGCGTGGCGGCCAACCCGAGCACGGTCGCGGGCCCGACCATCGGCCCGGCCACCAGGTTCGCGAGCACCGAGACCACGCTGACCTGCCCCGAGAGGTACACCACGACCGGTTCGGTCGCCACCTGCGCGGCCAGGGGCACCGCGAGCGCCTCGGCGCACCAGCGCGGCATCCAGCGTGCCAGCAGGGCGGTCCACGCGCCGGCCCAGCGCAGCAGCCCGAACGTGGCCAGCACGGAGAGGGCGAACCCGAGCGAGCGCGCCATGGCGGGCTCGGCCAGCACCACGGCGACCATGGCCACGCCCAGGAACCGCAGGCCCTGGCGCCCTCGGCCCGCCCGGCCCAGCGCCGCGAGCCCGACCAGGCCCATCGCAGCGGCCCGCAGCACGCTGGGTTCACCCAGGCAGAGAACGACGAACCCGGCCACGCCCGCGACCAGCACTCCGTTCAGCCACCGCCCGCGCAGGCCGCAGCCGACCGCCAGCGCGCGCAGGAACCCGAGCAGGAGCGTCAGGTTCGCCCCGCTGACGGCGGTCAGGTGGGTGAGGCCGGTGACGACGAACCGGTCGCGCATCTCGGTGGTCATGCCCGTGACGTCACCCACGACCAAGGCCGGGACCAGCGCCCTCGGCTCCGGCCACAGGCCCGCGCACGCCACCACCAGGCCGCGCCGCAGCGCCCCGACGGCGGCCGCGACGGGGTCGGGCGGGGCGACCTCCTCCGGCCGGTCGGTGGCGCGCAGTTCGGCGGCCAGCCCGCTGCCCGGTTCCGCCGGACCCAGCCGGACCGCCGCCCGCACGGTGGTCCCCATCGGGACACCCGCCCACGCCGCGGCCAGGTCGCCGGTCGCCCGCACCTGCACGGACGCGCCGCTGCGCCACACCCCGTCGCGGGCCTCGACGTGCACCAGCTGGGCGGAGCCGCGCCACAGGCCGGGCCGGGTCCCGGACGGCGCCCACAGGCGCCCGTTTCCCGAGACCCGGACGTCGACCACGGCGCTCGCCCCGTCGGCCACGAGGCCGGTCAGCGGGTCGGCCGCCTGCGCCGCGGCTCGGGCGCCCCCGGTCACCACGCACACGGCAGCCAGACCGACGACGGCGGCGAGGAACCAGTCGCAGCGCCGCCACGCGAGCAGTCCTACCCCCGCGGTGAGCAGGGCGGTCAGGGCCAGCACCCGCTGGTCCCCCGAGGTCGCCAACCCCATGGCGGCCCACGCCACCACCCCCAGGACGAGCACCTGCGTGGCGCCCCGGTTGCCACCGGCCCCGCCCTGGTCCTCTTCGTCCGACGCCACGGTCACACCGTCACCAGCGGCTCGAGCCGCTGGAAGGTCTTCGTCCCGATCCCCTCGATCTCGAGCAGCTCCTCCACCCGGGAGAACCGCTCGTGCTGCTCACGCCAGGCCAGGATGGCCGACGCCGTCACGGGCCCGACGCCCGGCAGGCCGTCGAGCTGGTCGGCGGTTGCCGTGTTGAGGTCGAGCTTCCCCGAGCCACCGCCACCAGCGCCGCCCCCGGCTCCCGGTGCCGCGCCCGCGCGCATCTCTCCGCCCGGGTTGCGGCCGTCACCGATCACCACCTGGCCCCCGTCGACGACTGGTGCGGCGAGGTTGAGCTCGCCGGGGCGCGCCTCGGGCGTGAGGCCGCCCGCAGCCGCGATCGCGTCCTCGACCCGGGAACCCTGAGGCAGGCGCACCACGCCCGGCGAGGCGACCTCGCCCAGCACGTGCACGCGCAGCGGCACGGGGGTCGGCGTGGGCGACGGGGTCGCCAGGACGGGCGCGACAGGGGTGGGGGCCGCCACGGCGATCGGGACCGTGCGCGCCTGGCTGATCGCCCAGACCGCGCCCACGAGGGCGACCAGCCCGATCACGCCGATGACGGCCGCGTGGGCCCGGCCGAAGACCCAGGCCGAACGGAGGGCCGCGGCGACCCCCGCCCGCGGGAGTTCCCGGCGCGGCGCCGGGTCGACACCCGCCTCCTCGGCCCCCACGTCGACAACCGGCGGCGGGTCGGGCGCGAGCACGTCCCCGGGGACCGCCTCGCGGGCCGCACCGAGCTCGGCGACCAGCGCGTCCAGCCGGGCGCGCACCACGTCGCCCTGGACGGGACGGGCTCGGGACGGGCGCATGCCCGGATCTTGGGCGATCCCGGGGCCATTCGAGCACCCGGTTCCGACCGCTGTGGACAACCGTGTCCGCGGGCGGTTCGGTTGTCCACAGGTGGCACGCTGGGGCCGTGCGCACCCTCCGACACCTCGCCCTGGCCCTGGGGTGGGCGTGCGCCTTGACGGCATCGGCCCTGGTGTTGCTGTACGTGCAGCCGGAGGCCCAGGCGTCCACCGCGTGGGTGGCGATGGCGGCCTCGTTCATCCCCTACGGCATCGTCCTGTGGCTCGCCGCGACGGTGCTGTTCCTCCTGGGCGGCACGCGCTGGTCCCGGCTGCTGGCCTTCCCGACGCTCGTGGCCCTGATCGTGCAGGTCGGGTGGGCGCGCCCGTACTGGCCGATCCGGACGACACCGGAGCCGGGCGGTGCTCCCGTCCGGGTGCTGGCCGCCAACGTGCGCTTCGGCGGGGCCGACCCGGCGAGCTTCGCCCGCGTCGTCGCGGAGGCGGACGCCGACGTGGTGGTCGTCACCGAGGCGACCGAGCGGTTCCTGGGGTCGGAGGACGTCGCGGACGCACTCGCCGGCCACCCGTGGACGGTCGGCCGGGCGGCCTCCGGCCCGCAGGCGGAACGCGACCCGTCGGGAACCGTCGTGTTCTCCCGCCTGCCCCTCGCCGAGCGCGGCCGCGTCCCCAGCCGGTTCGACCAGTACGTGGTCGAGGTCTCCGCCCCCGGGACGCCCCTGGTCCTGGTCGCGGCCCACCCGGCCAACATGCTGGGCAGCGCGTCGACGTGGGAGCGCGAGGGCGCCATCCTGCGCGACGCGATCCGCCCCCACCTGGCCGAGCCGCTCGCCGTGGTGGGCGACCTCAATGCGACCGCCGAGCACCTCACGCTGCGCATGCTCCTCGCGGAGGGCCTCACCCTCGGGTCACAGGAGGCCGGAGCCGGGTGGCAGCCCACGTTCACGAGCCTCCCGTTCGGCCCGCCCCTGATCGCGATCGACCACGTCCTCACCAACGAGCACGTGACGACCCGCAGCTTCAGGACCGCCCGCCTCGAGGGCTCCGACCACGCGGTGGTCGTGGCCGACCTCGTCGTGCGCTGACTACGCCCGCGCGGCGTCCAGCTCGGCGGCGGTGGGCGGGTCGGCCCCCTCCCGCTCGCACACCAGCGACGCGGCCAGGGCGCCCCGGCCCAGGGCGTCCTCCAGCGGGAGCCCGCGGACGACCAGGCCGTCCAGCAGGCCCGCCATGAACGTGTCCCCCGCGCCGATGGTGTCGACCAGGTCGACCGGCGGGCTGGCGACGGACGCGAGCCCGTCGGGCCCGGCGGACACGGCGCCGTCCGCCCCCCGGGTCACCACGGCCCACGTGACGCCGTAGCGCTCGCGCAGGGCCACGACCAGTTCGGCGGGGTCGACGGGCAGCCCCGAGTGGGCGGCCAGGTGCTCGAAGTCCTCGTCCGACCCCTTGACCAGGCCCCCACGCTCCCCGACCACGCGCAGCCACGGCTCGATCGCCGCCCAGTACGCGGCCATGTCGGGGATCACCGTCGGGCGCACGTTGACGTCGACCGAGAGCGGCCCGGTCCCCGACTTCACCCAGGCCAGCAGCGCCTCGTGGCCGGGGCCGACGACCGTGACCAAGGACGCCACGTGCAGCCAGTCCCCCTCCCCCAGCTCGGGCAGTTCGTCGGCCCGCCAGCCGAAGTTGGCGGTCCCCGCGAAGTGGAAGGTGTAGGAGGCCTTGCCCACCTCGTCGAGACTCACCACGGCCAGCGAGGTCGGCTGGGCCGCCGCGACGGCCAGGGTCGTCCCGACGCCGTTCGCGGCCAGGTGGCCCCGAAGCTGGGCGGCGAACGCGTCGTCCCCCAGCCGCCCGAGGAACTCCACGGGCACCCCGAGGCGCGCGAGCCCGATGGCGCTGTTCATGGGCCCACCGGCCGACAGCGCGCGCCAGGTGGAGGCCCGCGTGTCGTCGGACGCCGCTCCGGGCACCAGGTCGATCAGGGCCTCGCCGCACACCACGATCCGTCGCATGGGGGTATCGTAGGGCGCCCCGGCGGGCGCCGCCCTCAGGCGCGGGCCCGCCGCAGCTCGGCCGCCAGCGAGTCCCACTCCGCGGGAGGTACCGCGCCCAGGTTCACGGCCTGGAGGAAGCGGGCCCACTCGGCCGGACCGGGCCGGTCGTCCATCGCCTCGAGGCACACCGACTGCAGGGCGCCGTCGCCGTTGAGCCACGCGGCGAGCGCCGCCGCGGCCAGTGCCCCGCCGACGCAGTTCGGCACCCCGCAGCCCACGACCTGCAGCCACAGCGACACGCGTGGGGCCGCGTTGGCCCGCGTGGTCGACAGCAGCGCCTCGTCGAGGAAGCACGGGTCGTGGCTGGCCAGGCACAGCACGGTCGCGTCGTCGATCTCGAGGTCGCCCGGGGCGTCGTCGTGCGCGGCCAGCAGGGCGCGCGCCTCGCCGAGGATGTCCGACAGGCCCTCCGCCCGCGCCGCGACCCGGTCGAGGGACGCCGTCACCTCCGCCGGCGTCCGGTTGGGTTCCACGAGCGCGTACAGCTCCTCCCGCGAGCCCCGGATCGGCCGCCCGGCGTACGCCGCCTCGGCCAGCAGCACGCCGCCCAGCGCGTCGTAGGGCGTCCCTTCGTCGTCGGGGTGTTCGTACCACCGCTCCCCGTCGGCGTGGACGAGGATGCGCTCGGCGTCCCCGGGGAGGGCAAGGTCGACGTCGTCGAGCCCCCACCAGGCGCACCCCGCGTCGGCGGAGAACGCGATCACGACGAAGTGCGCCCCCGGCAGGCGGTGCCAGGCGGGGGCAAGCGCCCGCGCCGGCGGGGCGTCGAACAGGTCGGTGCGGGCGGTGAGCTGGACCATCCCGTCGCGGATCGCCAGCAGGACGAGGGACTCGTGGGGGTGGAAGCCCAGCAGGCTCGGGACGACCTCGACGAGGTCGGTCAGGCTGGTCACGGTGGTGCGTTCGGGCGCTTCGGTCATGCCCTAGTTGTCGGCGGGCTGCCCGCGCCCCGTGCACCCGGTTCCAACCGTCCACAGGGCCCGTCACGGGCCCGCCCGTTGTCCACAACCACCCCTCTAGTAATCTCGCCCCATGAGCCAGCCGTGGCAGCAGGACCCGTACCAGCGGCGTCCTGTCGACATCAACGCCTACGCCCCGCCCAAGCGCGGTGGCGGCGGCTGGTGGCTGGCCCTGGTCGGCATCGCGCTCGTCGGCGTCGTCCTCGCGGCCCTCTTCCTGCGGCCCACCCCGCCCGCGCCGAGCGAGCCCGCCCCCTCCCCGAGCGCCTCCGAGGCCGCCAACGCGGGCCCCGGCATGCCCTTCACCATGCCCGGCAGCACGACCAGCCACGGCCGGTGGGAGGTCCTAGACCACTCCTGGGACGTCGACGGCGTCACCCTGCGCGTCCGCGTGACCGCCGACGGCGGTCGGGTGAGTTACGGGTTCGTGGCCTTCTCCAACGTGGGCACCGAGGTCTACGAGCCGCTCCCCGGGGCGCCCGACCCCGAGATCGGGTCCGGCGTGCTCGAGGCCGGACAGTACGTCGAGGGCAACCTGTACATCCCCCTGCCGCGCGGCGATTCCACGCTGATCCTCACCACGGCGCAGGGCCGGCAGATGTCGGCGCTCCCGATCCCGGGCTGACGTCGCCCGGGCGGGTGACAGGCCGCCCGCCGGCCTCGTGCTGTTCGTCATCGCCTCCGGCCAGCCGGGCTTCGACGCCGTCGCGTCAGGCCTCGCCACCAACGGCTACGGCGACCGCCTCCCCCGGCGGCTACTCCCTGCTCGCCGTGCTCGTCGCCGAGGTCGTGTTGACCGCGATCTTCATCTGGATCATCCTCGGCGTCACCTCCAACAAGGCCCCCAAGGGCTTCGCCCAGCTGGCCATCGGCCTCGCGCTGACCCTGATCCACCTGATCTCCATCCCGGTGTCGAACACCTCGGTCAACCCGGCCCGTTCGCTGGGCGTGGCGTGGTTCGCGGGTGCGGACGCCCTCACGCAGGTCTGGGCGTTCATCGTGGCCCCGATCGTCGGCGCCCTGATCGCCGGCATCTCCTACGCCGCCCTGACCGGCGACCGTGGCGACGTGGCCGAGAACGAGCCCGTCCAGCGGGCGGCCACCGAGGCCTGAGCCCCGGCGGCCCGTCGTGCAGCCGAGGTTGCATAACGGACCGGTCACGAATCTGGCCCCGGCGGGGGCGTCCGGCTCACGTCCGTGAGACTGGCCCCCCGCCGGAGCCGTGCGTTTGTACCATGCGGCGCATCCGCTCCTCCCCATCCGGAGCGGCCGACCAGGGAGATACACCACATGAAGCGCATCCTCACCGGCCTCGCGGCCGCGACGGTCGGCCTCGCCATGCTCGCCGGTTGCTCCGGCGGTGCGGGCCAGGCCCAGGCCCCCGCCGGCGACACGATCAAGATCGGCGTCAACTTCGAGCTCTCCGGCGACGTGGCCACCTACGGCGAGGCCAACGTCCAGGGCATCGAGATGGCCGCCGAGGAGATCAACCAGGCCGGCGGCATCGACGGCAAGCAGATCGAGCTCGTCAAGTACGACACCAAGTCCGACGCCGCCGAGGCCACCACGCTGGCCACCAAGCTGATGACGCAGGACAAGGTCATCACGGTGATCGGCCCGGCCACCTCCGGCGGCATGAAGGCCACCATCCCCGTGGCCGAGCAGAACAAGATCCCGGTCGTGTCCGGCTCGGCGACCGCCGACGACGTGACGGTGGACGCCACCGGCGTGAAGCAGTTCGCCTTCCGCACCTGCTTCAACGACTCCTTCCAGGGCACCGCCGCGGCGAACTACGCGGTGAAGAAGTTCGACGCCAAGAAGGCCGTCATCCTGCGCGACAGCTCCAGCGACTACAGCAAGGGCCTGGCCGACGCGTTCCGCACCACCTTCACCGAGGCCGGCGGCGAGATCGTGTCCGAGGACGCCTACGCCAAGGGCGCCGACAACTTCAACGCGGTCATGACCAAGTTCAAGGGCCAGCAGTTCGACGTCATCTACCTGCCCGGGTACTACACCGAGGCCGGCAAGGCCATCAAGCAGGCCCGCGACCTCGGCGTCACCCAGCCCATCCTCGGTGGCGACGGCTTCGACTCCCCCGTGCTCGCCGAGCAGGCCGGCGCCCAGCTGACCGACGTGTACTTCACCAACCACTACAGCTCGGCCGACCAGGACCCGAAGGTCCAGGACTTCATCAAGGCCTTCCAGGCGAAGTACAACACCGAGCCGAACGCGTTCAACGCGCTGGGCTACGACACCCTGAAGTTCGTCGCGGACGGCGTCGCGCGCGCCTCCGAGAAGACCGGTGAGGGCGTCCAGAAGGCCCTGGCCGAGACCAAGGACTTCGCCGGCGTCACCGGCACCTTCTCGGTCGACGAGAACCACAACCCGGTGAAGGCCGTCGTCTTCATCGGCTACAAGGACGGCGAGGTCGCCGTGACCGAGAAGGCCTGACCTTCCCGGTAGACCACTCGACGAGGAGTGGGACGGCGCGTCCGTCCCACTCCTCGTCCGATCAGGGGGAGACTCGACACCCGTGGAGCAACTCGCACAACAGCTGGTCAACGGCCTCGCGCTGGGCAGCATCTACGCGCTCATCGCGCTGGGCTACACGATGGTGTACGGAATCATCCAGCTCATCAACTTCGCCCACGGCGACGTCTACATGGTCGGCGCCTACGTGGGCTACTTCTGCATGGTCCACCTGAAGCTCGGCTTCGTGGAGTCGCTCCTGATCGCCATGGCGGCGTGCACGGTGCTCGGGGTGGTCATCGAACGGGTGGCGTACAAACCCCTGCGGAAGTCGACGCGCATCGCGGTCCTGATCACGGCCATCGGCGTCTCGCTCCTGCTCGAGTACACGATGATGTTCTTCGTCGGCGCCGACACCCGCACCTACGGCGTCCTGCCCCCGTTCATGGAGCAGAGCTTCAACGTCGGCGGGGTGCTGGTCACGATGAAGCAGGTCATCATCGTCGGCGTCTCCGTGCTGTTGATGGTGGTGCTGCAGTACATCGTGCGGCGCACCAAGGTCGGCAAGGCGATGCGCGCGGTGTCGCAGGACGCGGACGCGGCCCGCCTGATGGGCATCAGCGTCGACAACACCATCTCCTTCACCTTCGCCATCGGGTCGGCCCTGGCCGGCGCCGCGGGCGTGCTGGTGGGCGTCTACTACAACGCGATCAACCCGCTCATGGGCCTGCTGCCCGGCCTGAAGGCCTTCGTCGCCGCCGTGTTCGGCGGCATCGGCCTGATCCCCGGCGCGCTGCTGGGCGGCTACTTCATCGGGGCGTCCGAGACGCTGGTGGCCGGCTACTGGTCGAGCCTGTACACCGACGCCGTCGTGTTCGCGATCCTCATCCTCGTGCTGATCTTCAAGCCCACCGGCCTGCTCGGCAAGAACGTCCGGGAGAAGGTGTGATGAAGAACCCCCTCGTGCGCCAGGCGCTCACCCTGTGGCTGCCGCTGGTCGCCACCTACGTCATCGTCCTGCTGCTGGTGCAGGCCGGCATCATCGACGCCTACATGCAGGTGACGATCGCCACGATCTGCATCAACATCGTGCTGGCGGTCTCGCTGAACCTCATCACGGGTTTCACCGGCCAGTTCTCCCTGGGCCACGCCGGCTTCATGGCGATCGGCGCGTACTCCACCGCCCTGGTCACCATGCGCTGGGACAACGTCTTCGGCTTCGTCGGCGGCCTGCTCCTGGGCGGTGTGATCGCGGCGCTGGTGGGCTTCCTGATCGGCCTCCCGACGCTGCGCCTGCGCGGCGACTACATCGCCATCGCCACCCTCGGCATGGCCGAGATCATCCGCATCCTGCTGCAGAACTTCGAGTTCACCAACGGCGCGGCGGGCCTGTCCCCGGTCCCCCAGCACATGGACTGGACCTGGTTCTTCATCCTCACCGTCGGCAGCGTGATGCTGATCAGCAACTTCATCCGCTCCCGGCAGGGGCGCGACGCCATCGCGGTGCGCGAGGACGAGATCGCGGCGGAGTCCATCGGCGTGAACACCACGCGCTCGAAGGTGCTCGCCTTCACGATCGGCGCCTTCTTCGGCGGCATCGCGGGCGGCATGTACGCCTCGTACTTCTACGTGATCAAGCCCGAGCAGTTCGGCTTCCTGAAGTCGATCGACATCCTCGTCATCGTGGTCCTGGGCGGCCTGGGCTCCCTGTCGGGGTCGGTGATCGCCGCGTTCCTGCTGGCCATCATCTCGACGCTGCTGCAGCCCTTCCCCGGCGTCCGCATGATCCTGTACGCCCTGCTGCTGATCGTGATCATGATCTTCCGCCCGCAGGGCCTGCTGGGCAACCGCGAGCTGTCGCTGAGGCTCCTGCCACGGTTCGGCAGGCGAAGGGACGCCGCGGCGTCCGGGACGGAGGCCCCGTGAGCCGCATCCTGGAGGTCACGGCGCTGACCCGCAGCTTCGGCGGCCTGACCGCCGTCTCCAACGTCGACCTCACCCTCGAGCAGGGCGAGCTCGTCGGCCTGATCGGCCCCAACGGCGCCGGCAAGACCACGGTGTTCAACCTGTTCACCGGGGTCTACCCGCCGTCGTCGGGAACCATCGTGTTCACCTCGCAGGGGAAGACCCAGTCGATCGGCGGCAAGGCGCCCTACGCCATCTGCCGCGCCGGCGTGGGCCGCACGTTCCAGAACATCCGCCTGTTCAAGGAGCTCACGGTCCTCGAGAACGTGATGATCGCGTTCCAGCAGAACCAGCGCTACCCCCTGCCGACGACGTTCCTGCGCCTGCCGGGCTTCCGCAAGGCCGAGGACGAGATCCGCGAGGGCGCGATGGAGCTGCTGCGGGTCATGCACCTGGAGCACGTCGCCGACGAGCGCGCGGTCAACCTCTCCTACGGTGGGCAGCGCCACCTCGAGATCGCGCGGGCCCTGGCCACGCGACCCACCCTGCTGCTGCTCGACGAGCCGGCGGCCGGCATGAACCCCACCGAGACCGCCCAGCTCACCGAGCTGATCCGGCAGATCCGGCGCGACTTCGGGCTCACCGTCCTGCTCATCGAGCACGACATGAGCCTGGTCATGCAGGTCTGCGAGCGCATCTACGTCCTCGACCACGGCATCGTGATCGCCTCCGGCACCCCGGCCGAGGTGCGCGCGAACCCGAAGGTGGTCGAGGCCTACCTCGGCGAGGAGGTCGACCATGCTTGAGATCAAGGACCTCGAGGTCAGCTTCGGCGGCATCACGGCGCTGAAGGGCATCTCCCTGACCGTCAACGACGGCGAGATCGTCACCCTGATCGGCGCCAACGGCGCCGGCAAGACCACGACCCTGCGCACGGTCTCGGGGCTCGTGAAGCCCCGCGCGGGCCAGGTGCTGGTCGACGGCAAGGACGTCACCAGGCTGTCGGCCCAGGCCCGCGTGAAGCGCGGCCTGGTGCAGGTGCCCGAGGGACGCCGCGTCTTCCCGCAGATGTCGGTGCTGGAGAACCTCGAGCTGGGCGCCTACCTCCGCAAGGACAAGGGCGTCGCCGGCGACCTCGACGACGTGTTCGCGCGCTTCCCGCGCCTGGCCGACCGCCGCAAGCAGCACGCGGGCACCCTGTCGGGCGGCGAGCAGCAGATGCTGGCGATCGGCCGGGCGCTCATGAGCCGCCCACGCATCCTGCTGCTGGACGAGCCGTCCATGGGCCTCGCGCCCCTGCTGGTGCAGGAGATCTTCTCGATCGTCGGCGAGATCAACGCCGGCGGCACGACGGTGCTGCTGGTGGAGCAGAATGCCAACATGGCACTCCAGGTCGCCGACCGCGGCTACGTCCTGGAGACCGGCAGGATCGTGCTGGCTGGCACCGCGGCCGAGCTCACCAGCACCGACGAAGTCAAGCGCGCCTACCTGGGAGGATGACCGTGTTCGTCAAGAACCGCATGACCGCCAACCCGTGGACCGTCCGTGCCGACGCGACGATCCCCGAGGCGATCGCCCTGATGAAGGACAAGCACGTCCGCCACCTGCCGGTCATGGACGCCGGCCGCGTGGTCGGCGTCATCTCCGAGGGCGACATCGACTCGGCCCTGCCGAGCAAGGCGACCTCGCTGTCGGTCAACGAGCTCACCTACCTGGTCAACAAGCTGTCGATCGCCAAGGTGATGTCGCGCGACCCGATCACGATCTCCCCCGAGGCCCTGCTCGAGCAGGCCGCCGTGGTCATGCGCGAGGCCAAGATCGAGATGCTGCCCGTGGTCGAGGGCGGCCGCCTCGTGGGCGTGATCACCGAGTCCGACCTCATCGACGCGGTCATCGAGATCATGGGCTTCCGCGACCACGGCACCCGCCTGGTCATCGAGGCCCGCGACGTCCCCGGCGCCCTGGCGCAGATGGGCTCGATCACCAGCAAGCACGGTGCCAACGTGCAGCACCTGGCCGTCTACCGGGGCTCGGGCGAGACCTCCGACGTGGTGCTGGGCGTCAACACCACCGACACCACCGAGCTCGAGGCGGACCTGGCCGCCGCGGGCTTCACCGTCCGGGGGCGCCTGGAGAACGACTGAGACGAGTCCGGTACGGGCCGATTTGGACTCCTCGGGGTTGTCGGGGTAAAGTTCTTCTTCGTTCCGCACCGGAACATCGGGGCTATGGCGCAGTTGGTAGCGCGCTTCCATGGCATGGAAGAGGCCAGGGGTTCGAATCCCCTTAGCTCCACCACGATCCCTCGTGAACCCCGGCTCCGGCCGGGGTTTTCGCGTCTGGGGGCCCGTGATCCGCACGACGAGAGGCACGCCCATGGCAACCCCGCACATCGCCGCCGAGCCGGGCCAGGTCGCCCCGCTGGTCCTCATGCCCGGCGACCCCAAGCGCGCCGCCCGCATCGCCGCCGAGCACCTCGAGGGTGCCGAGCTGGTCAGCGACGTCCGCGGCATCGGCTGCTGGACGGGCTCGTGGCAGGGCACCCCGATGAGCGTCATGGCCTCGGGCATGGGCATCCCCAGCGTCTCCATCTACGCCACCGAGCTGTTCCGCTTCTACGGCGTCGAGCGCATCGTGCGCGTGGGCACCTGCGGCGGCATGAGCGACAAGGTCGCCGTCGGCGACACCATCGTGGCCACGGCCGCCCACACCAACGCGTCGCTGTCGACGCTCTTCGTCCCCGGCATCTCGCTGTCGTGGACGGCCTCCTACCCGCTCCTGCGCGGCGCCATGGACGCCGCAGCGGGCCTCACCGACGCCACCGTCCACACCGGCCCGGTCTACTGCTCCGACCACTTCTACTTCGCCAACCCCGACATCATCAGTGGCCTGGCGAAGTACGGCACCCTGGGCGTCGAGATGGAGTCCGCCGGCCTGTACGCCTGCGCGGCCGCCGAGGGCGGCGAGGCGCTCACCGTGCTCACGGTCAGCGACCACCTGTTCGACTCCAGCCGCGACATGAGCTCCGAAGAGCGGGAGACCCTCTACGCCACCAGCGTTCGGATCGCCGCGGCAGCTTTGCTCGCCTGACCCACCGCGCGCCATGATGGGCCATGGCGATCCCACGGGACGACTTCGTCCGCTACGTCACCGACCACCCGCTCGGCGTGGTGTCCACCCATGACGCCGAGCGCGGCCCCGAGGCCGCCCTGCTGACGCTGGCGCCCCTGCCCGACGGCGACGTGCTCTTCGACACGCAGGTGTCCTCCCGCAAGGCCCACAACCTCGCCGCCGACCCCCGGGTCGCGCTGGTCATCGGCACGACCGAGGAGTCCTCGATCCAGGTCGAGGGCACCGCCGCCTTCCCGGCCGACGCCGCCGAGCAGCGGGCATGGGCCGCCGCGTACGAGGCACGCTTCCCCGACTCGCAGGCGGCGGACGCGGCGTTCACGATCGTGCGCGTGCACCCGCACTGGCTGCGCCACTACATCGTGGGCGACACGATCCACGAGGGCCCGGTCGACTGGGCCTGACGGCTCAGCGCGAGGAGGCCGACGGCGGCTGTCCGCCGTGGTTCACCACGACGTTGTTGTAGCTCAGCAGCCGCCAGCGCTGGTTGTGCTCCAGAATCGTCCAGGAGCAGTTCCACAGCCCCGACAGGGAGAAGGACGCGTCCAGCCCCAGCCCGAGGAACAACGACAGCCCCACGCGCAGCGCGAGGCCGTGCCCGACGACGACGGTGGTCTCCCCCGGGTGCGCGGACGCCACCCGGGCCAGCACGCCGGCGACTCGCTCACCCGCCTCCTCGGCGGTCTCCCCGGTCTCGGAGCGGCGGAAGTCGCGGCCGGTGTGGAGGGCGTCCTCGAACCACGGGTTCTCGACGGCCACCTCGACCGCCGTGCGGCCCTCCCACGAGCCGACGTGGATCTCGCGCAGGCCGGCGTCCACCTCGACGCCGATGCCGGACGCCGTGGCGATCGCCTCGGCCGTCGCGGAGGCGCGCAGCAGGTCGGAGGTGACCACGCGCGCGGCCTTCAGGCGGACGAGCCGCTCGGCCAGCGTGGCGGCCTGGGAGCGCCCGATGCGGTTGAGCGGGACGTCCTGCTGCCCCTGGAACCGCCCGGCCGCGTTCGAGTCGGTCTGGCCGTGGCGGACGAGCACCAGCTTGGTGCGCGGCGCGTCCTGCATCACGCCTCGACGGCTGCGACGCCCTCGTCGACGGAGAGCGCGATCGCCGGGCAGTCGCGCCACAGGCGCTCGAGCGAGTACAGCTGCCGCTCCTCGGCGTGCTGGACGTGCACCACGATGTCGCCGAAGTCGAGCAGCACCCAGCGCTTCTCGCCCTCGCCCTCGCGGCGCAGGACCTTGGAGCCGTCCTTGAACAGGGCCTCCTCGATCGCGTCGACCACGGCGCCCACCTGGGGCTCGTTCTTCGCGGTCACGATCAGGAAGACGTCGGTGAGGGCCAGGCGCTCCGACACGTCGAAGGCCACCAGGTCGGTGGCCTGCTTGTCGGCCGCCGCCTGGGCCGCCAACTGGGTGAGGTGGAGCGCGTGGTCAGTCGCCGCCATGAATCTCCTTGTCATCGGGGCCTTGGATGTACAGGCCCCGCTTGCTGATGTACTGCACGATACCGTCCGGCACCAAGTACCAGGTGGGCAGGCCGGACGCCGTGCGCTCGCGGCACGCGGTCGACGAGATCGACAGCGCCGGGATCTCGATGAGGGTGACCTTGTCGGCCGGCAGGTGCGCGATGTCGGACTGGTCCAGTTCGACGCCGGGCCGGGAGACGCCCACGAAGTGGGCGAGCTCGAACAACTCGTCGGCGCCGCGCCACGTCAGGATCTGGCTGAGGGCGTCGGCTCCGGTGATGAAGTACAGCTGCGTGTCGGGCCCGCGGAGCTTGCGCAGGTCGCGCAGGGTGTCGACGGTGTAGGTGTCGCCCGGCCGCTCGATGTCGACCCGGCTCACCGAGAAGCGGGGGTTGGACGCCGTGGCGATGACCGTCATGAGGTAGCGGTCCTCGGGCGAGGAGACCTTCTTGTGGGCCTTCTGCCACGGCTGGCCGGTCGGCACGAAGACCACTTCGTCGAGGTCGAAGCGCGCCGCCACCTCACTCGCGGCCACGAGGTGGCCGTGGTGGATCGGGTCGAAGGTGCCACCCATGACGCCGAGGCGCCACGTGGCGCGGCCCGTGCCGTTGGCCAGGCCGGTGGACGTCATTCGCGCTCGGCCACCGCGTGCGGACGGGCCGAGCCGAAGCCGACGAGGATTCCGAGCAGGCTGAGCAGGCCCGCGAACACGACGAGGCCGGTGATGATGGCGCCGGTCTGGTCCCCGTGGCCGGCGGCTGCTTCGAGCAGGAGGTTCATGCGCGGGAGCATACCGAACTCAGGCCCTGGTCTGCCCGTGGCCCGTGACCACGTACTTCGTGGCGGTCATCTCGGGCAGCGCCATCGGGCCGCGGGCGTGCAGCTTCTGCGTCGAGATGCCGATCTCGGCGCCGAACCCGAACTCGCCCCCGTCCACGAACCGGCTCGAGGCGTTCACCAGGACGGCCGCGGCGTCCACCTCGGCGACGAAGCGGTCGGCCGAGCGCAGGTCGGCGGTGACGATGGTCTCGGAGTGGCCGGTCGTGTGCTCGCGGATGTGGCCGATGGCCGCGTCCAGGTCGGGCACCACGTCGCAGGCGAGGTCGAGCGAGAGGTACTCGTCGTCGAACTCCCCGTCCCCGGCCGGCACGACGTCGGCCGAGTACGCCGCGACGGCCGGGGTCCCGTGGACCGTCACGCCGGCGTCCGCCAGCGCGGCCAGGGCCTTGGGCAGGAAGGCGGGGGCGGCGTCCGCGTGCACGAGCAGGGTCTCGACCGCGTTGCACACGCTGGGGCGCTGGGTCTTGGCGTTGAGCAGGATGCCGAGGGCCATGTCGTGGTCGGCCGAGGCGTCCACGAACAGGTGGCAGTTGCCGGTGCCGGTCTCGATCACGGGCACCTTCGAGCCCTCGACGACCGCGTTGATCAGGCCGGCCCCACCGCGCGGGATGAGCACGTCGACCAGGCCGCGGGCACCCATCATCTCGGCGGTGACCGAGCGGTCCCCCTCCACGAGCTGCGCGGCGTCGGCGGGCAGGCCGGCGTCGAGCAGGCCGTCGCGCAGGGCGGCCATGACGGCGCGGTTGGAGGCCAGCGTCGAGCTCGACCCGCGCAGCAGCGCCGCGTTGCCGGACTTCAGGGCGATGCCGGCGGCGTCGGCGGTCACGTTGGGGCGGGCCTCGTAGATGATGCCGACCACGCCAAAGGGCACCCGCACCTGACGCACGGTGACGCCGTTGGCGTTGGTCCAGCCGCGCAGCACGTCGCCGATCGGGTCGGGCAGCCCGGCGAGCTGGCGCAAGCCGTCGGCCATGCCCTGCAGGCGCTCGGGGGTGAGGCGGAGCCGGTCGATCAGGGCGGCGCTCGTGCCCGCGGCCTCGGCGGCGGCCACGTCCTCGGCGTTGGCCGCCAGGATCGCGTCCTGCGCGGCGAGCAGGCGGTCGGCCATCGCGCCCAGCGCGGCGTCCTTGGTCGCCCGGGACGCCGTGGCGAGCGTGCGCGCGGCGGTGCGCGCGGCGCGGGCCTGGTCGGTGAAGGTCGTCATGGCCGCCAGTCTAGGATTCGGCGCCCGCTCCCCCGGTCGTGCCCGAGGACTGGTTCAGGCCCGGCGCAGGGTGCGGGCGTACCACAGCAGGGCGACGCCGAGCACGATCATGCCCAGGCCCAGGCCGCCCATCAGGCCGAGGGAGGGCGGGCCCGCCTGCGCGAACGTGCCACTGAGGAACAGCAGGACGCCACCGGCGACCAGGGCCACCCCGCTGCGGGTGAGGTAGCCGGCCAGTTGCTGCTGCTCGGAGGGGTCGGACGCCATGGGCCACACCCTAGACGCCGAGCGCGTCAGCCCCGGAACTTCTTGCGCAGGATGAGCGCGTCGCGGTGCACCAGCTCGCGGTCGAAGCCCTCCCCGCGCTCGGCGGCGAGCTCGCGAGTGGAACGGCCGAGCATCGAGGGCACGTCGGTCGCGTCGTAGTTGACCAGGCCGTGCCCCACCAGCTGGCCGTCGGGGCCGTCGAGGCGCACCGGGTCCCCGGCGTGGAACTCGCCGGTGAAGCCGGTCACGCCGGCCGGCAGCAGGGACGCCCCGCGCTCGACCACGGCGCGCACGGCACCCGCGTCGAGGGTCAGGACGCCCTCGACCTTGGACGCGTAGGCCAGCCAGAGCATCTTCCGGGAGCGGCGGCGGCCCGACGGGTGGAACAGGGTGCCGACGGGCTCGCCGGCCAGCGCCTCGGCCACCGCGGTCGCCGAGGCCAGCACGGTGGTCACGCCGGCGTGGGTGGCGATGCGGGCGGCCTCCAGCTTGGTGGCCATGCCGCCGGTGCCGACGGTGGACCCGCTCCGGGAGGTGTCGACGACCAGCTCGTCGACCTCGGGCACGTCGGTGATCCGCCGCGCGCCCGGGCGTGCGGGGTGGTCGGTGTAGAGGGCGTCCACGTCGGAGAGCAGGAACAGCGCGTCGGCCTGCACCACGTGGGCGACCAGCGCGGCCAGGCGGTCGTTGTCGCCGAAGCGCAGCTCGTTGGTGGCGACGGTGTCGTTCTCGTTGACGACGGGCACGACGCCGAGGTCGAGGAGCCGGGTCAGGGTCCGCAGGGCGTTGGCGTAGGAGGACTGCCGGGTGATGTCCTCCACCGTGAGCAGGACCTGGCCGACGGTGAGTCCGTGCGCGGCGAACAGCGAGGTGTAGCGCGCCAGCAGCAGGCCCTGGCCCACCGAGGCGGCCGCCTGCCGGGTGGCGAGGTCGCGGGGCCTGGCCCGCATGCCGAGCGGGTCGAGGCCGGCGGCCACAGCGCCGGAGCTGACCACCACGACCTCCCGGCCGGACGCCCGGGCCGCGGCGATGGCGTCCACGAGGGCGTTCATCTGGGCCATGTCGATGCGCCCGAAGGCGTCGGTGAGCGAGGAGGACCCCACCTTGACGACGATCCGCCGCGCCTCGCCGACGGAGCGCCGGATGGCGGCACTCACCAGCCGTCCTCCTCGTCGGACGCCGCGCGCCAGCTCTGCTTGGGGTCACGGGGCTTGCCCTCGGCATCGGCCTTGGCCGCGTGGTACTCGGCGTCCATCTCGCGGCGGCGCACGACGGAGGGACGCTCGCTGTGGAGGCGCTCGTCGTCGCCGCGACGGGTGAGGATCTCGGCGCCGGACTGGATCTGGGGCGCGAAGTCGAACACGACCGGGTTCTCGCCGGCGCCGATGGCCACGGCGTCCCCCTCGCGGGCACCGAGGCGCAGCAGCTCGTCCTCGATGCCGAGGCGGGTGAACCGGTCGGCGAGGTAGCCGACGGCCTCGGGGTTGGTGAAGTCGGTCTGCTTGACCCAGCGCTCGGGCTTGGTGCCCTCGACGCGCCAGACGAAGCCGCCCTCGCCGTCGCCCATGCGGCGGATGCCGAACTCGGGGCCGCCGGCCACCGGCGCGGGCCGGATCACGATCCGTTGCGGCGCGGGGGCGGGCGCGGCGTCCCGGCGCTGGCGGACGAGGTCGGCCATCGCGAAGGTGAGCCCCTGCAGGCCCTCGCCCGACTTGGTGGAGATGCGGAAGACCTTCAGCCCGCGCTCCTCGAGGTCGGGCGTGACCAGGTCGGCCAGCTCGGCGGCGTCGGGGATGTCGACCTTGTTGAGTGCGACCAGGCGCGGCCGGTCCTCCAGGCCGCCGTGGGCGGCGAGCTCGCCCTCGATGATGTCGAGGTCGGTGACCGGGTCGCGGCCGGGCTCGTAGGTGGCGCAGTCGATGACGTGCACGATGGCCTGGCAGCGCTCGATGTGGCGCAGGAAGTCGAAGCCCAGACCGCGGCCCTCGGAGGCGCCCTCGATCAGGCCGGGCACGTCGGCGACGGTGTAGGTGGTCTCCCCCGCGACGACGACGCCCAGGTTCGGCACCAGCGTGGTGAAGGGGTAATCGGCGATCTTCGGCCGCGCGCGGCTGATCGCCGCGATGAGGGAGCTCTTGCCCGCACTGGGGAAGCCGACGAGCCCGACGTCGGCGAGCACCTTCAGCTCGAGGACGATCGTGCGCTCCTCGCCGTCCTCGCCCAGGAGGGCGAAGCCCGGGGCCTTGCGCGCGGCGGTCGCCAGCGCGGCGTTGCCCAGGCCGCCCTTGCCGCCGGCCGCGATCACGACCTCGGCGCCCTCGCCGACCAGGTCGGCCAGGACCTCGCCGGTGTCGGCGTCGCTGACCACGGTGCCCTCGGGCACGGCCAGCACGACGTCGTCGCCGTTGGCGCCGCGGCGGTGGTCGCCCTCGCCGGGCTGGCCGTTGGTGGCGCGGCGCTGGGACTGGCGGTGGTAGTCGACGAGCGTGGTCAGCCCGAGGTCGACGCGCAGGACGACCGAGCCGCCGTCACCGCCGTTGCCGCCGTCGGGGCCGCCCAGCGGCTTGAACTTCTCGCGGTGCACAGAGGCGCACCCGTGGCCACCGTTGCCACCGGAGACACGCAGGGTCGCGCGGTCGACGAACGAGGGAATGGCCATGGGCGCAGAGTCTACCGGCCCCGGCCGGGCCCGGTTCCGCGGAACGCGTCCATGACCCGCCGCTCCCGCTTCGTGGGACGCCCCGCGCCCCGGTCGCGCACCGCCACCTTCCCCACCATCTCGGGGATGGGCGGCGGCTTGGCCGGCGTGTGGTCGAGGTAGGCCTGCTGGGCGATCGCGGCGCCCACGCGCTTGACCAGGGTCGGGTCGACGACCTCGACGATGCGCTCCTCGTCGGCCCGGCGCACCCGGATGGTGTCCCCGGTCGCGACGAGCTGGGCGGCCTTGGCCTGCTTGTCGTTGACGCGCACGTGCCCGCCGCGCACCCCCGCGGTCGCCTCGGACCGCGTCTTGTACAGGCGCACGGCCCACAGCCAGGCGTCGAGTCGTGCCATACCGGCCGAGCCTAGTAGGTCAGGCCGTGGCCCAGCCGCCAGACGTTGCCGTCGGTGTCGGTGTAGGCGTACGTCAGGCCCTCGGGCATGTACTGCTCCTTGGCGTAGCCCGGCACGTCGTTGGGCGAGACGCAGACGCCGTCGGCGTCCACCGCGATGACGGCCTCGGACGCCGGCAGCGTGATCGGCAGCCGGCCGTGGGCCGGGCTGGCCCCGGTGATGACGTCGTACTGGGCGTCGTAGAACGTCGAGAAGCCCGCCACCACGGCGTCGGCGAGCGGCTCGACCGAGTCGAGGATCCACGGCAGGGACACGTTGACCGACAGCACCACCTTCTGGCCGCGTTCCCGCGCGGTCCGGCACAGCTCGGTGACCCTCTTGATGCCGGTCAGCGTGGTCTCGGTGTACCACTCGTCGTTCAGCGCCTTGAGCATGCGGTCCTCGCACAGGGTGAGCTCGAGCAGGCCCGGGGTCGCGTTGAAGTAGTGCCCCGACTGCGGGTCGAGGATCAGGTAGAGCGCGTCGGCCGCCTCGGGGGTCTCGACGAGCTCCACGACGGCGCTCTCGCGCGCCTCCTGCCGCGCCTTGGCGGTCTTGGCCGCGGACTGGCGCGGGTCCTTGTGGAACACCTCCACGTACACGCTCGCGCCCTGGGCGAGCGGCAGCGTGCCGGCCGAGTTCTTCAGCACGACCAGCGACTTGCGGTGCGTCCGCGCAGCCAGCTCCCAGCCCGGCGAGCCCTTGACCGCGGCGTCAGCACCCGCGGCGTCCACGTAGGTCTTCTCGTCGAACAGGCCGAGGGTGAACATCTCCTCCAGCAGCGCGCGGCAGGCCGCGTCGACGCGGGCCGGGGAGATCCAGCCGGCGTCGATCGCCGCGCGCAGGTCGGCGGTGTTGTTGGTGTCGGCGACGATGTCGGTGCCCGCGTTGATGGTCTTGGCGAACCGCTCGGGGATCGACAGCTCCTCCACGCCCCAGCACATGTTGTCGGTGATGCCGGAGTCGGAGTTGACGTAGCCGGTAAACCCCAACTGGCCGCGCAGCAGGTCGTTGAGGATGTAGTGGTTGAACGCGAAGCCGACCTCCTCGTACGGGATGTCACGACCGTCCACCGACTGCCAGCTCGACTTCTTGATCGAGGGCGCCGAGTAGTACGGCATGAACGACGAGGTCTTCACCGCGGCGCGGAACGGCGGGAGGTGGTAGGTCTCGAAGCTGCCCGGGGTCGGGTAGCAGTTCCACTTGCCCTCGACGTAGTGGGGGTCGAAGCCGTTCTCGCGGGCGCCGCCGCCCGGGAAGTGCTTCATCGTGGTGGCGAGGCTGTCGGGGCCCAGCTCGTCGCCCTGCAGCCCGGCCACGAGGCGCTCCACGATCTCGGAGATCAGCTCCGGGTCCTCGCCGAACGTGCCGTAGATGCGCTGCCAGCGCGGGTCGGTGACGACGTCGGCCATGTACATGTAGCCCTTGCGGATACCCGCGGCCAGCCACTCGGCACGGACGGCGGCGGCGAACTCGCTGGCCAGCGAGGCGTCCCCGCCGGCGGCCTTGTCGCCCAGGATCGCCGCGGCGATGCCCATCGTCGCCGGGAACGTCGAGAACATGCCGACCGAGTCGTTCATCCCGAACACCATCTCGCCGTTCTCGTTGCGCGAGTTGGACGCCGCGATCGTCGGGATGCCCAGCCGCGTGCCCTCGGCGACCTCGTTCATCCGGTTGTTCCACTCCGCCAGCTGCGACGGGGAGAAGTTGTCGCGCAGGATGAAGTGGCGCAGGTGCATCTGCTCGATCGTGTGCGTGGTCGGGTACACCTTCCGCGTCGCGAAGATGGACGTCCCCGCCTCGATGGTGCGCTCGTCGAGGACGCCGTCGTCGGAGGTGGCCTCCCCCTCGGGAACGCCGTAGCCGGTGAACCGGGTGTTGATCAGCATCAGGCCGACCTTCTCGTCCACCTCCATGCGGGAGACGAGGTCGGCGGCGCGCTCGGCCGGGGTCAGGCGCCAGTCCTCGTACGGGTCGAGCTCGCCGTTGCCGTTGAGGTCCTTGAAGTCGAGCCCGTCGACGCTGATGAGCTGCTTGGAACGGACCTGGAGGTTGGGCTGGCGCATGCCGGAAGCCTAGGGCGCCTTCGGCCCCCGCGTGCCGAGTCCGACGAACCTCGTCCCGGCGTCCAGCAGGCGGGGCAGCGCCTGCGCCACGCCCTCGGCCGTCCCGCCGGCCGGGCGGTTGAAGTGGCCCAGCACGATGTCCCCGGCCCGGGCCCTGGCCAGCCGCTGGGCGACGCCCGCCGGACCGAGGGTGGCGCCGTCGTCGAGGTTGACGCTCAGCCCCGCGATGGGCGCCCCGAGGTCGATGGCGATGGCCGCGGCCACCTCGTCGCAGTGTGCGGTGCCCGGGCGCATCGTGGCGGGCAGCGCCCCGGTGTTCTCGACGAACCAGTCGAACCCCGCCGTGACCTCGTCGTACACCTCGCCGACGTCGGCGGTCCCGGCGATGCCGTAGGCGCTGCGCCCGGCCACCGAGAGCGGCACGTGGCGCGTCCCGTGGCTGGCCAGCACGAACAGTGGGTCGGCGGCCAGCTCGGCCGCCAGGGCGGGGTTCGCGGCGATCCAGCGGGCGTTCAGGTACAGGGTGGCGGCCACCTCGTGGCGGCGCAGCGTCTCGATCAGGGCCTCGTCGTAGCCCGACCCGGCGGTGCCGCCGCCGCACGCGTCCAGCGTGAGGGCCACGCCGTCGGCGTCGGGGGCGGGGCTGTTCTGGTCACCGAGGCGGTTGACCACGCCGTCGACCTCCCAGCCCCACTCGGACGCCGCGCGCCCCGCGTACCGCGACACGATCTCCGCGCGCGAGGGCAGGGTACGGGACGCCGTGGCCGGCCCGGCCGTCGGGCTCGGGCTGGCCGACGGGCTGGGGGCCGGGGTCGGGGCGGTGCTCGGCGCCGCTGCAGGGGTGCTCGCCGCCGAACCCGTGGTCGCGGGGTCGGAAGGCTCCGCGGCCGGCGGTCGGGCGCAGCCGGCCCCGACCGCGGCAGCGGCACCCAGCAGCAGCCCGCGGCGTCCGAGGGTGCGTGCATGCGAAACGGGGGCGGCCATCAGGCCACCCCCGTTGTCACGTGCTTGCTCAGGCATCCGCCTGCGCGATGCTCACGATCTTGCGACCGCGACGCTCACCGAACTCGACGGTGCCCTCCTTGAGGGCGAACAGGGTGTCGTCCTTGCCGCGGCCGACGTTGTCGCCCGGGTGGAACTTGGTGCCACGCTGGCGGACGAGGATCTCGCCGGCGTTGACCTCCTGGCCGCCGAAGCGCTTCACGCCGAGGCGCTGCGCGTTCGAGTCACGACCGTTGCGCGAGCTGGATGCGCCCTTCTTGTGTGCCATGTCGTGAACCCCTTCAGCTCTCGATGCCGGTGATCTTGACGCGGGTGTAGCGCTGACGGTGACCCATGCGCTTCTTGTACCCGGTCTTGTTCTTGTACTTGAGGATGCGGATCTTCGGGCCCTTGTGCTCGGCCACGATCTCGGCCGTCACGGACACCTTCTCCAGCTTGCCCGCGTCGGTGGTGATGGCGTCGCCGTCCACCAGCATGAGCGGGGTGAGGTTGACGGTGGAGCCCACCTCAGCGTCGGTGATCTTGTCGACGGTGAGGACATCACCGACAGCCACCTTGTGCTGGCGTCCGCCGCTGCGCACGATCGCGTACACGCCTGACCTGCTTTCCTGAATCAAATCGTCTGTGTCGAACAACGAGGCGTCGAGCGCCTCGCATTCACGCGGTGCCGGAGGCGACGCATGGACGCACGCCCGCACGGGCACCGGGGATCAAGAATACGTCCCGCCACCACGAGGGTCAAACCGAGCGGTCTGCGGCGAGCCGCCCGACGAACTCGGCGACCGCCGCCGCCACGCGCGCGCCCGCGGGCCGCGGGAAGGAGTGGGTGGCGCCCGCCACCACGACGAGCTCGCGCGGCCCCGCCTGGGGCTCGGCCAGCGCCTGTTCGAGCTCGGCCGGCGAGCCGAACGGGTCGCGCGCGCCCGAGACCAGCAGCACGGGGACGCCGACCGGCGCCAGCTCCCCCAGCCGCGACTGCGCGGGCTTGCCGGGCGGGTGCAGCGGGAAGCTGAGCGCGACGACGCCGGCCAGGTCGGCCTCCCACGTGCGGCAGGCGATGCGGGCGCCGGCCGAGCGGCCGCCCGTGACCACCGGGACGCCGGGCCAGGTCGCGCGGACCGCCTCCACCCCGCACAGCCAGGCGGGGTCTGACGCCGGCGGGCGGGGGCCGACCTTGCGGCCCGCCACGCGCCAGGGCAACTCGTAGGTGACGACCGCCCAGCCGTGGCCGGGCAGCTCGGCCGCCACGGCGTCCAGGTCGACGGTGCGCACCTGGCCGGAGTGCCCGCCGCCGAGCAACAGGACGCCGCGCACCTGGTCGGGTGCGGCCACGTGCAGGAGGCCGGGACCGTCGGGGGTGGCCACCTCGCGGGTGTCGCTGCTCGTCACGGGCCACATCCTCTCATCTGTTCTCATGGTCGTCTCACCGGCCTGCAGGGTGGGGTCTGGCACGATGACGGACATGCCCACCTCGAACGCACCCGCCCCCCAGGGGCGCGGCAGCATCCGGTGGCACCTGATCCTCGGTGTCATGGCCCTGCTGCTGGTCGTGCTCGGGCTGGTCGGCGGCACCCTGTACACCCTGCTCCGCGGCCAGACCGACGCCCGCGTCGCGAGCGAGTTCGCCCGGGTGGCCGACGAGTTCGAGGTGCTGGCCACCAAGGGCATCGACCCCGCCACGGGCGGCCCGTTCACCGACCCCGAGGCGCTGCTGCGCGTGACCCTCGAGCGCACGGTGCTCGCCCCGACCGAGGACGTCATCGGCTTCGTGGACGGCACGGCGTCCCTGGAGGTCGCCGGCGCCCCGCTCAAGGCGCGGCAGGACCCCCAGCTGGTCGAGGTGGTCGGTCCGCTGTCGGTCGGCGCGTCGGTGGTCGACGGCGTCGTCCGGACCGACCAGCGCGAGTACCGCTACCTCGTGGCACCGGTGCGGTTCGACGGGAGCGCGCGCAGCGGCGCGCTCGTCGTCGTCGCCGACATGGACGCCGAGCGGCGGCTGCTCAACCAGATGATGCAGGGCTACCTCTGGATCGCCCTGGCCACCCTGGTGGCCTCGTCGGTGATCGTCGCCCTCTGGATGCGCCACCTCCTGCGCCCCATCGCGGAGCTGCGCGACACCGCGGCCCGGATCTCCGAGGAGGACCTCTCCGAACGCGTGGTCGTCCGCCGGGGACGACGAGCTGGCGGCCCTGACGACCACCGTCAACCAGATGCTGGACCGCATCGAGGGCGGAGTCCAGGCCCAGCGCGACCTGCTCGACGACGTCGGCCACGAACTGCGCACCCCGATCACCGTCGTGCGCGGCCACCTCGAGCTGATGGACAGCGACTCACCCGACGACGTGCGCGCCGCCCGCGCCATCGCCCTGGATGAGCTGGACCGGATGGGCGGGCTGGTCAGCGACGTCCTGACGCTCGCCAAGGCCAGCCAGCCGGACTTCCTCCAGCGCCGGCCCACCGAACTGGCCCTGCTGACCGACTCGGTCCTGACCAAGGCCAAGGCCCTGGGCGACCGGCCGTGGGCGATGTCCCGGGTGGCCGACGCCGACGCGCTCATCGACCCCGAGCGGATCACGCAGGCGTGGCTCCAGCTCGCGGCGAACGCCGTGAAGTACTCCGAGCCGGGCTCCCCGATCCAGATCGGCAGCCGGGTGTCGCTCGGCGAGGCCTACCTGTGGGTCGCCGACCGCGGCACCGGCATCGCCCCCGAGGAGCTGGACGTGATCCGGTCTCGGTTCGGCCGCTCGGCCAGCGTCCGCGGGCGCGTCGAGGGGTCCGGGCTCGGGCTCGCGATCGTCGACTCGATCGCCCAGGCCCACGGCGGGCACCTCGACATCGCGTCCACACTCGGCATGGGCTCGACGTTCACCATCGTCATCCCACTCACCCCCAACGGAGGCCCAGCATGAGCACGATCCTGATCATCGAGGACGAGACCCGCATCGCCGACTTCGTCGCCAAGGGGCTCAGGGCGGCCGGGTTCACCACCCACGCGACCGCCTCGGGCATCGAGGGCGCGGCGCTGGCCACGCACGGCAACTTCGACCTGGTCATCCTCGACGTCGGGCTGCCCGACATGGACGGCTTCAAGGTTCTGGAGCAGCTGCGCGGCCAGGGCGTCACGGTGCCGGTGATCATGCTCACCGCACGCTCCTCGGTCACCGACACGGTGACCGGCCTGCAGGGCGGCGCCGACGACTACATGGCCAAGCCGTTCAGCTTCGAGGAGCTCCTCGCGCGGGTGCACCTGCGCCTGCGCACCGACCAGGGCTCCTCCCCCGCCGCCGACGGCGGCGCGGTGCTGCGGCACGGCGGCCTGGCCCTCGACCTGCGCACGCGACGCGCGGAGGTGGACGGCCGGACCGTGGACCTGTCGGCGCGCGAGTTCACGCTGGCCGAGACGTTCCTGCGCAACCCCGGGCAGGTGCTCAGCCGCGAGCAGCTGCTCTCCAACGTGTGGGGGTACGACTTCGAGCCGGGCTCCAACGTCGTGGACGTGTACGTGCGCTACCTGCGGCGCAAGCTGGGCACCGACCGGTTCGAGACGGTGCGCGGGATGGGTTACCGGCTGGTGTGAGCCCCCGGCCCCGGAGACGGGGCCTCAGCGGGGGCGGGAGGGACTCAGTCGTCCCACTCGTCGTCGTCGTCCCACTCGTCATCGTCGCCGTACACGGGCTTCTGCACGACCTTCTTGACCGCGGTGACCTTCGCGCGCTCGGCGGCAGCCCGCTCGGCGGCGATCCGGGCGGCCTCGGCCTCGGCCTCGCGCTGGGCCACGACCTCGTCGAGGGCGACCGACCACGAGGCGCCGGGGGCGACCAGGCCGTCACCCTCGGGCTGCTGGCCGGCGGTGTCGACGGCGCCGGCCTCGGTCGCGGTCTCGGTCGCGGGAGGGTTCGTCGCGCCCGACCGGGCGCCGACCACGATCGCGGCACCCAGTTCGCGCTGGTGGTCGGGCGAGGCGCCCAGGATCCCCACCGTCGCGCCGATCGCAGCGCTGCTCGCGAGCAGCGCCGTCACCGCGATGACCGTCACCTTGTTGCGCACGCCCACACACCTCTCCTTGATCTCGCCCCAGTCAACCGGCCCACCATGAGCATCCGTTGACGGGAAGATGAGAGGTTTCTCATCCGGCGAAGGGCCACCCCACGACCATCCCGTCGGGGCGGCCGGGCTCGATGTAGTGCTCCCAGCCCATCATCGCCGCGAACCCCTGCTCCGGCATCGCGAGCATGCCCGCGGCGTCCGGCTGGGAGGCGTGCGCCGCGAGGGCCGCGCGCTTGGCGTCCAGCCACGGCGTGACGTCCACGGCCCAGTGCAGTTCGGCCTCCGGCGTCCCGAGCGGGTTGCCGTCGTCCATGGGGGCGTCGACGTCCCACGCCCCCTCCATGCCCGCCTCGACGGCGAGCGCGAACAGGCGGCGGGCGGCGTCCCGGTTCATGGTCACCTCGAGGTACCGCGGACGCCGAGCGGCCAGCTCCGCGGCCTGCCGCACCACCCGGTGCACCTGGATGTGATCGGGGTGGCCGTAGCCGCCGTGCCAGTCGTAGCCGACGACGACGTCGGCGTCCTCCTCGTCGAGGACGTCGGCGATCGTGCGCGCCACCGTGTCGACGTCAGCGTTCATGAAGGCGTCGGGGTGGCCGTTGGTGTCCCAGCCCGTCATGCCGGAGTCGAGGTGGTCGAGCCAGACCAGGCGCTGGGCGCCGGTCACCTCGGCGGATGCCGCGGCCTCGGCGCGGCGCAGCTCGGCGAGGTCGCCGTCGTGGCCGTCGGGGATCGTGCCGTGGTCGCCGCCCGTGCCGTACACCACGACGACGCGGTGGCCCTCGGCGGACAGGCGGGTCATGCTGCCCGACGTCTGGCTGGCCTCGTCGTCGGGGTGGGCGTGGACGAACACGATGGTGGACACGGTGGTCCATGGTGCCAGAACGCGGGCGTGGCAACCTTGAGGAGTGCAGTTGATGTCCCTGACCGCCGGCGACGAGGTCCGCCTGGCCCGCCTGCGGCGGATGAAGGCGATCGCCCTGTCCCTGCTCGTGTTCGCCGCGGTGGTCTACCTCGCCACCCTCCGGCTCGACCACAGCGGCGTGTGGGGCTACGTGAACACGATGTCCGAGGCGGCCATGGTCGGCGCCCTGGCGGACTGGTTCGCCGTGACCGCGCTGTTCCGCCACCCGTTGGGGATCCCCATCCCGCACACCGCGATCATCCCCCGCAAGAAGGACGAGCTGGCCGGCTCGTTGCAGTCCTTCTTCGCCTCCAACTTCCTCACCGAGGAGGTCGTCCGCGAGCGCATCGCCGACGCCGGCCTCGCCCGCCGCGGTGGGCGCTGGCTGCGCGACGAGGCCCACGCCCGCCGGGTCGTGGGCGAGGGCGTCCGGGTCGCCCGGGCGCTGCTGGGCCGGATCAAGGACGACGACGTGCGCGCCCTGGCCGTCGACGTGGTGCTCCCCCGCCTCGACCGCGAGCCCGTCTCGCAGGTGACCGGCGCCCTGCTCGACGCCATCGTCGCCGACCGCGCGCACAAGGGCTTCGTCGACCTGGTGCTGCGCGAGGTGCACACCTGGCTGACCAAGAACCCGAAGGCCTTCACCGCGATCCTGCACGAGCGGGCGCCCCGGTGGTCGCCCCACTTCGTCAACCAGCGGGTGGTCTCGGCGCTGTACTGGCAGGCCCTCGACTGGGTCTCCGCGGTGCGCGACGACCCCGAGCACACGGCCCGCAAGGGGCTGGACGACCTGCTGCTCCGCATCGCCGGCGACCTGCAGGCCGACCCGTCGGTGCAGGCCCGGTTCGAGGCGCTCAAGACCCGCCTGCTCACGCACCCGCAGATCGGCCAGACCGTCGTGTCGCTGTGGGCCAGCGTGCGCCGCAGCCTCGAGTCGGCCCTCGACGACGCCGACTCCGACCTGCACGCGCGGGCGGTCCGCGGCGTCCAGGAGCTGGGTGAGGCCCTCGAGAACGACCCGGCCATGGCCGACCGCGTCGACTCCACCGCCTCGGACGCCGCCGCCTGGCTCGTCACCACCTACGGCCACGAGCTCAGCTCGGTGATCAGCCACACGATCCAGCGCTGGGACGGCCGCGACGCCAGCAAGCGCATCGAGCTCTATGTGGGCCGCGACCTGCAGTTCATCCGCATCAACGGCACCGTGGTGGGTGCCCTCGCCGGCCTCGTGATCCACGCGGTCAGCCAGCTCGTCCTGTGATGGCCGGCCCGGAGCGCACCCGCACCCTGGTCACGACGGCCGGGGTGGTGGTCCTCGCGGCAGTCACCGCGGGGACGCTCCTCGGGCGGGAGGACCCGGTCCGCGGGCTCGTCGTCGCCGGGTTGGTGCTCGCCCTCGGGGCGGCCCTCGTGCTGCCCCAGCTGCGCACCGGACGCCACACCCCGTGGTCGCAGGCGCAGGGACGGGTGGCACCCGGCCACGCCGTGGTGCTCTGGAAGCCCGGCTGTGCCTTCTGCGAGCTCCTCCTCCGCGCGGTCGGCGGCGACCCGCGCGTCACCTGGGTCAACGTGTGGGCCGACCCCGAGGCCAACGCCGCGGTGCGCACGCACAACGACGGCAACGAGCTCACCCCCACCGCGCTCGTCGGCGACCGGGTGCTGGTCAACCCGTCGGCAGACGCCCTCCGGGCGGCGCTGGACGCCGACCCGGCCTGAGCCGGGCCGACGCCCACGTCAACGCGTCAGGACTCCGCGGGACCCGCGGTGTCGACCTGCTCGCCCGGGGCCTCGGCGTGGGCCGCTGGCTCGGCGGGCGCCTCGGTGGGCGACGACGGCGAGGACTCGGAGCGGCCGCCCCGCGACCGGCCTCCGCGCGACCGGGCGCCACGGCGTCCGTTCGGGTCACGGTCGCCACCGTCGGCCGGCGCCTGGTCGGCGACCGGGGCCTCGTGGGTGTGGTAGCCGCGGCCCTTGCAGGTCTCGCACTGGACGGTGAACGCCTCGGCGAGGCCGGTGCCGATCCGCTTGCGCGTCATCTGGACCAGACCCAGCGACGTGACCTCTGCCACCTGGTGGCGGGTGCGGTCGCGGCCCAGGCACTCGACGAGGCGGCGCAGCAGCAGTTCACGGTTGGCGGGCAGGACCATGTCGATGAAGTCGATCACGATGATGCCGCCGATGTCGCGCAGGCGCAGCTGGCGCACGATCTCCTCGGCCGCCTCGAGGTTGTTCGACGTGACCGTCGCCTCGAGGTTGCCCTGGGTGCCGGTGAACTTGCCGGTGTTGACGTCGACCACCGTCATGGCCTCGGTGCGGTCGATGATCAGCGAGCCGCCCGAGGGCAGGTGCACCTTGCGCTCCAGCGCCTTGGCGACCTGCTCGTGCACGCGGAACTTCTCGAAGATGTCGCCCTCGGTCGCGCGGTCCCAGCGGCGCAGGCGCTCGGCCAGGTGCGGTGCCACGTGGGTGACGTAGGCCTCCATGGTGTCCCAGGCGTCCTCGCCCTCGCCGTTGCCGTCGACGATGAGCTTGGTGAAGTCCTCGGTGAACAGGTCACGCACGATGCGGACGGTCAGGTCGGGCTCGGTGTAGAGCTGCTGCGGGGCGGAGCCCTGCTTGACCTTCTTCTCGATGACCTCCCACTGCGCCTTGAGGCGGCTGACGTCGCGCTCGAGCTCCTCCTGCGAGGCGCCCTCGGCGGCGGTGCGGACGATCACCGAGGCGTCGTCGCCGACGGCCTCGTCGAGGATGCCCTTGAGGCGGTTGCGCTCGTTCTCGGGCAGCTTGCGGGAGATGCCGGACAGCTGGCCGCCCGGGCAGTAGACCACGTAGCGGCCGGGGATCGAGATGTTCGCGGTCAGGCGCGCCCCCTTGGCGCCGATCGGGTCCTTGGTGACCTGCACCAGAATCGCCTGCCCCGACTTCAGGACCTTCTCGACCTTGCGGTCGTCGCCGGTCACGCCGAACGTCTCCCAGTCGACCTCGCCGGCGTACAGCACGGCGTTGCGGCCGCGGCCGATGTCGATGAACGCGGCCTCCATGCTGGGCAGCACGTTCTGCACGCGGCCCAGGTACACGTTGCCGATCAGCGAGGCGGAGCTGGCGCGGTCGACGTAGTGCTCGACGAGGACGCCGTCCTCCATCACCGCGATCTGCGTGTAGTCGTCGGCCTGGCGGATCAGCATCTGCCGGTCGACCGACTCGCGGCGGGCCAGGAACTCGGCCTCGGACAGGATCGGAGCCCGGCGGCGGCCGGCGGCGCGCCCCTCGCGGCGGCGCTGGCGCTTGGCCTCCATGCGGGTGGAGCCCTCGATGCCGGTGATCTGGTCGGCGGCGCTCTCGGACCCGCCACGGCTGCGGCTGGCGCGCGGCTCGCGCACCTTCACCACGACGTCGACGCCGTCCTCGGCGCCCTCGGTCCCGGTGTCCTCACCGCGGCGGCGGCGGCGACGGCGGCGGCGGCCGCTGCTGGGCGTCGCCTCCTCGCCCTCGCCGTTCTCGTCGTCGGCGTCGCTGTCGTCGTCCTCGGACGCCGAGCCCTCGGCCTGGTCGTCGCCCGAGTCGTCGGCGTCGGAGTCGTCGCCGTCCTCGGAGCGGTCCTCGGAGTCGGAGCCCCGACGGCGGCGGCGGCCACCACGGCGGCGCCGGCGGCGGCGCGGGGCCGCGTCGTCGGAGTCGTCGCCGTCGTCGGCGCCCTCGGCGTCGGTGGAGTCGTCGGAGTCTGAGTCGTCGCCGTCCTCGGCCTCGTCGGCGGCCTCCTCGTCACCGGCGTCGCCGCTGATCGCGGCGGCCAGGTCCTGGAGGGCGGCGGAGACGTCGTCGGGGTCGATGGCGTCGGCGGTGGCGTCGTGCTGGTGCTCGGCGCTCAGCTGGGCCAGGCCCTCGGCAACGGGGTCGGCGCCCTCGGCGTCCGCCTCGGGCTGGGGCTCGGGCTGCGTCGCGCGCGTGCGGCGGCGGGACGTGCGGCGGCGGGGGGCGGGGGCCGGCTCGGGCTCGGGTTCCGGCTGGGGCTCGACGGACTCGTCGACGGCCGGCTCCTCGGCCTCCTCGGCGGGCTCGTCACCCTCCACGGCCTCGGCGGCGGCGTCCTCGACGGGAGCCTCCTCCTCGACGGCGTCGTCGGTGTCGGCGACGGCCTCCTCCTCGAGCGGGGTGGCCTCCGCGACGGGCTCGCCGGCGACCTCGGCCCACTCGGCCTCCACGGACTCGGGCTCGGCGGCGGGCGGTGCGATCTCGGCGGGCGCCGGGGTGGGCGCTATCTCCTTGGGCGGGCCGGCCGGGCGGCTCGCGGCGCGCCGGCGACGGCGCGGCGGTGTCGCGGGGGCGGAGTCGGCGGACTCGGGGGTAGCGCCGGTCGGGACATCCGAATCGAGCATGTGCTCTCCTCACACGGCAGGCGGACCTGCCGGACATGGGGCACGCGGCGACCGTACGGCCGGGGCGTGCCAAAGCTTGCGGTTTTCTCGGGAACCCGCCGCGGTCGAGGGCTCACATTCGTCGCGGCCTGGCGCCCGGTCGGGCGCCGGTGGCGGCGTCCAACCTGTCGCTCATTGTTCCACACCCCGTGCCGAAACCCCAGCTAGTCGGACGGGCGAGCCTCGAAGGGACCCACGATCCGGGTGCCGTCCCACTCGCCCTGGGCCAGCCGAGTGAGCAGGGGCGGGTCGGTCGGGACGAAGCCCTCCTCGACCTGCCCGAGGGCCTGCAGGACGTCGTCGGGCCGCACCAGCGGCGTCCCGTGGCGGGAGACCAGGCGCAGCGTGGCGTCGTCGGCCACCTCGAGGCCGATGATCGCCTCGCGGGCGTCGAAGGTGCGCATGCCGGTCTTGGTCATGCGCTGGACCTCCACCACCTCGGCGGCCAGCAGGGCGGCCACGGCACGGTCGAGCACCGCGCGCGGCACCCCCGTGACCCCGATCTGCCACGCGGACGCCGTGAGCCGGTCTGCGATGCCGCCCGGCGGCGCCGGCACCACCTCGAGGACGTGCAGCCCGTCGGGCAGCGCCGCGTCGAGGGCGACCCGCACGGCCTCGGGGTCGGCGACCTCGCGCAGCCCGATCTCGAGGTACTCGGCCTCGGTGGCCGCGCCGGTCGGGGACGCGTTCGCGAACGACACCCGCTGGTGGGGGTTGTAGCCGGAGCTGTAGGCCATGGGGACGCCCGCCCGGCGCAGCGCACGCTCGAAGGCGCGGCTGAAGTCGCGGTGGCTGGTGAAGCGGGCGCGGCCGCGCTTGGCGTAGCGCACCTGGAGCTTCTGGACCGGCGGGGCCTGCTGCTCGGGCTGCTTGCTGGGAGCGTTCGTCACGGCGCGGAGCCTACCGCCACGGCGACTGGCTAAGGTGGCAGGGTGCAGATCGACCACCGCAGCTTCACCCCCTCCGACGTCGGCGACGACGAGCTCCGCGGCTGGTTCGAGGCGGTCGGCCTGGGCTTCGGCCAGGGCCGCGCCCAGGACGAGGCGTTCACCCGCTGGCGGGCCGACATCGTCCGTGACGGCTGGCGCCTCGACGGCGCGTACGCGGCCTCCCCGGCCTTCGGGCTGGGCGCCGACGTCCCCGTCGGCACGTTCGCCACCACGACCCAGACCATCAACACCGGCGCCGGGCACCTCGAGCCGGCCTGCTTCATCACCGACGTCACCGTGCGCACCACCCACCGCCGCCGCGGGTTGCTGACCCGGCTCATGGGTGACGCCCTGCGCCGCGCCCGCGACGAGGACCTGTCCCTCGCGGCCCTGACCGTGACCGAGGGCGGCATCTACGGCCGGTTCGGGTTCGGCGTGGCGACGACGTGCACCCGCGCCGAGCTCGACACGGGCCCCCGGTTCCAACTGACCCGCGACATCGAGCCCCGGGTCGAGCTGGCCACGCCCGCGGCGTCCGTGGCGGCGCGCCGGGAGGTCTTCGACACCTTCCACGCGACGCACCGCGGGTCGCACCAGCGCCTGGCGTTCTACGACCCCTACCTGTCGGGCGAGTGGGACTTCGACAAGAACGGCCCGAACCACGACGTCCGCAGCGCCGTGCACCTGGGCGCCGACGGGCGCCCCGACGGCGCGGTCTCCTACCTGTTCGAGGAGAACGGGTCGCAGCTGCGGGTGCTCGACCTGCTCGCCGCCAACGCCGAGGCGGAGTTGGGCCTGTGGCAGTTCCTCGGGGCGATCGACCTGGTGGAGAAGGTCGTGGTGCGGCGGCTGCCCCCCACCACGGCCCTGCCCTGGGCCCTGGCGGACCCGCACCGCCTCAAGGTCACCGGGAGCGGGGACTACACGTGGCTCCGGGTCCTGGACGTGCCCCGCGCCCTGGGCGTGCGCGCGTTCGAGTCCGACGGTGAGGTCAGCTTCACCGTCGACGACGCGCAGGGGCTGGCCTCGGGGTCGTACCGGCTCGTGGTCCGCGACGGGCGGGCCGAGGTGGCCCCGGCGTCCGGCGCGCACCTACGCCTCGACGTCCGGGCCCTGGGCAGCCTCTACCTCGGCCTCGTGGACGCCCACGTGCTGGCCGCCGCGGGGCAGGTGACGGGCCCGGCGTCCGAGGTGGACGCGCTGTCGGCGTTGTTCCGCACGGCCCTGCCCCCGGTCAACGCCTCGGGGTTCTGACTCAGCGACGGGTGGGCAGGCCGGCGGGCGGGCGTCCCTCCGCCGCGGTGAAGGCCTCCGCGTAGGCGGCCACGGCCGTGGGCAGGGTCGCGTGGACGTTCTCCGGACCCACCGCGGCGAGCAGCCCGGCCTTGTCGAACAGCTCCAGCACCTCGGCCTTGACGCGCGCGAGCGCGAAGGTGATCCCCCGGGACTCCAGGTCGGAGCGCAACTCCTCCAGCGCGTCCACGGCGGTGAGGTCGGGGTCGATGTTGGCCTCGGCGTTCAGCAGGAACCACCGCACCGGGCCGTCGGCCTCGTCGAGGGCCAGACGCGCCCGCTGGACGAAGTTGGCGGCGTTGGCGAAGAAGAGCGGCGCGTCGTAGCGGAACACCAGCAGGCCCTCGACCTGGGTGGCCCCCGGGTGGTCGTCGATGTCGTGCATGCCGGCCACGTCGGGCACGAAGCCGAGGACGCCGTCGTGCGGCTGGGCGATCCGCCGGATGACGTCCAGGATGCTGAGCGCCACCGCGACCCCGATGCCCCCGAGCACGCCCAGCACCACGACGCCGATGGCGGTGGCGGCCGTGAGCACGACCTCGCTGCGCCGGAAGCGGGCGATGCGGGCCAGGGCCGCCCCGTCCACGAGCCGGGTCGCGGCGAAGATGATGATGGCGCCCATCGCCGCGCTGGGGAACGTGGACAGCACCGGGCCGGCGGCGAGCAGCACGAGGACGACCCCGGCCAGCGCCACCAGCGAGTGCGCCTGGGTGCGGCTGCCGACGGCGTCGCCGAGCACGGTGCGGCTGCCGCTCGAGCTCACCGGGAAGGCCTGGGTCAGGCCCGCCGCGAGGTTGGTGGCCCCGAGCGCGAGCAGTTCCTGCCCCGCGTCGATGTCCTCGTGGCGGCGGGCGGCGAACGCACGCCCGGTCAGCACGTTGTCGGAGTAGCCGACCAGCGCGATTCCCACGGCCCACGGCAGGACCGCCAGCAGGTCGATGCCGGCGAAGTCGGGCAGGCGCGGGAGGGGCAGGCCCAACGGCACCTCCCCGATCGTGACCAGCCCCCAGCCGGCCACGGCCGGCAGCGCCGCCACCCCGCCCGCGGCCAGCATGACCAGCAGCGGCCCGGGCCAGCGCGGCCGCCACGCCTTGAGCGCGAACACGGCGACGAGCACGGCCGCGGCCATCCCGACGGAGGGGAGGTGAACGGCGCCCACCTGCGCCGCGAGGGAGGCGACCTCCTCGATGGGGCCGTCGCCGGTGACGTCCAGCTTCGTGACCCGGCCCAGCTGCGAGGAGATCATCAGGACCGCGACCCCGATGAGGTAGCCCTGCAGCACCGGCTTGGAGAGCAGCGTGGCCAGGAACCCCAGGCGGGCCACCCACCCCAGCAGGCCGACGAGGCCGACGGCCAGCGCGAGCACCGCGGCCGCGTCGGCCCAGCGCTCGGGCCCGATGGACGCCGTGACGACCCCCAGCGCAGCCGCGGTCATCAGAGCCGTGGTCGACTCGGGTCCGACCGACAGCTGGCGCGAGGACCCGACGAGCGCGTAGATCGCCAGCGGCGCCAGCATCCCCCACAGCCCCACGACCGGCGGTAGACCCGCGATCTGGGCGTACGCCATCACCTGGGGGACGAGGTAGGCCGTCACGGTGAGGCCGGCCATGACGTCGGGCCGCAGCCAGGCCCGGTCGTAGTTCCGCAGCACGGCCAGGCCCGGGAGGTACCGCTCCCAGCCCCGGGTCCGCGCGCTCTCCATGGCGGGAGGGTAGTGGTCGGTGGGCGTCCGCGGGGCCGGGGCGCGCCAACCCGTGGCACAACCTACGGGCCCGTAGGTTGAAGCCCTAGAGTGACGCCCATGACCTACGCCGGCCGCCCCGCAACCTCCGCCACGGACGCCGTCCGCGCCGCCCGCGACTTCCTCCTGCACCACCCCCACGACTACGACACCGTCGTGCGCGACTTCGCCTGGCCGCGGCTGGAGGAGTTCAACTTCGCCCTCGAGTGGTTCGACGTGGTCGCCGGCGAGCACCCCGACCGCGCCGCCGTGACGATCGTCGAGGAGGCCACGGGCGAGACGCACTCGTGGTCCTACGGAGAGCTGGCCCGTCGCTCCGACCAGGTCGCCTCGTGGCTCGTGGACCTGGGCATGCGCCCCGGCGACAAGATGGTCGTGATGCTGAACAACACCATCGAGCTGTGGGAGATCCTCATGGCGCTGATGAAGGTCGGCGCGGTGGCGATCCCCACCTCGACCCTGCTCAACGACGAGGACGTGGCCTGGCGCATCGCGACCGCCGACGCCCGGTTCGCCATCGCCCCAGTGACGCTCGCCGACCGGTTCGACCTCGCCCGGGCCGACACCCTGAAGATCGCCGTGCCCGCCACGTGGGCCCACGACGAGCCCGCCCCCGAGGGCTGGGAGCGCTGGGGAGCCTCGTTCGGGGCGTCCGAGGCCTTCACCCCGGCCGGGCCGACCCCGGCCGACGCGACGTCGCTGCTGTACTTCACCTCGGGCACGACGGCGCGCCCGAAGCTCGTGCGGCACACGCAGGTCTCCTACCCCGTCGCCCACCTGTCGACCATGTACTGGCTCGGCGTGAGCCCCGGCGACGTGCACCTGAACATCTCCTCGCCGGGCTGGGGCAAGCACGCGTGGAGCAACTTCTTCTCCCCCTTCCTGGCGCAGGCGACGGTGTTCATCCTCAACTACGAGCGGTTCAGCGCCGAGCGGCTGCTTAAGGTGATGGACACCCACCAGGTCTCGAGCTTCTGTGCTCCCCCCACGGTGTGGCGCATGCTGATCCAGGCCGACCTGACCCGCCTGTCCCGCCCGCCGCGCGAGCTCGTGGGCGCCGGCGAGGCACTCAACCCCGAGGTGATCAACAAGGTCCGCGACGCGTGGCACAACACCATCCGCGACGGGTACGGCCAGACCGAGATGACGTGCTGCATCGGCAACTCCCCCGGCCAGCCGGTCAAGACCGGCGCGATGGGACGCCCCATGCCCGGCTACCGCGTCGTCCTGGTCGACCCCAACACCGACGAGCTGGTGGAGGGCGCCGGCGAGGGCGAGATCTGCCTCGACCTGTCCTACCACCACGCCGGCCTGATGGGCGGCTACTACGAGGCGCCCGAGCTGACCGCCGAGGCCTGCCGCGGCGGGTACTACCACACCGGTGACATCGGCACCCGGGACGAGGACGGCTACATCACCTACGTGGGCCGCGCCGACGACGTGTTCAAGGCGTCCGACTACAAGATCTCGCCCTTCGAGCTGGAGAGCGCGCTCATGCTGCACCCGGCCGTGGCCGAGTGCGCCGTGGTGCCCTCCCCCGACGAGGTGCGCGGTGCCGTCCCGAAGGCCTACGTGACGCTCGCGGGCGGGCACGAAGGCGGCCGCGAGGTCGCGGCGTCCGTGTTCGCGCACTGTCGCGAGCACCTCAACGGCTACCAGCTGGTGCGCATCATCGAGTTCACGCAGGCGCTGCCGAAGACGATCAGCTCGAAGATCCGCCGGGTCGAACTGCGCGCCGCCGAGGCGCAGCGGGTCGAGGCGGGGCAGGATGAGGGGCAGTACTTCTACCGCGACTTCCGATGAGGTGACCCGCGTGGCCCAGCCGTGGCACCGCCTGGCCGCAGCGCTCGTGGCGGCCGGCTGGGGCGCGAACCAGTTCGCCCCCATGCTGCTGGTCTACCGGGCCGAGCGGGGCCTGACGGAACAGGCCGTCACCGGCATGTTCGCCGTCTACGTGGCCGGCCTCGTGCCCGCCCTGCTGGTGGCCGCGTGGTGGAGCCAGCACCACGGCAAGCGCCCGATGCTGCGCATCTCCACCGTCCTGATGCTGCTCGGGTCCCTCCTCCTGCTGGCGGGTGCGGACGCCCCGTGGCTGCTGGCCGCCGGGCGCGTGGTCGGCGGGGTCGGGATCGGCTTCGCGATGGGGCCCGGTACCGCGTGGATGAAGGAGCTCTCCGCCGGTGAGGTGCCCGGCACCGGCGCGCGCCGGGCGGCCCTGGCCCTGACCGGCGGGTTCGCGCTGGGCCCCCTGGCCGCCGGCATCGCCGCACAGTGGCTGCCGGCCCCGCTCCACCTCACCTACGCCCTCCACCTGGTCGTCCAGGCGGTCGCGACCGTCCTGGTCTGGAACCTGCCCGAGCTCGACCGGGGTGACCACCCCACCCCCTCGGTGGGGCGCGTGGTCCGGCACGTGACCCAGGGCTGGTTCCTGCGCGCCGTGCTGCTCACGGCGCCGTGGGTGTTCGGCTGCGCCTCGGTGTCGTTCGCGGTCATGCCCTCGGTGATCGGACCGCTCCCCGGGCTGCCGCGGATCGCCGCCGCCGGCGCGCTCGCCGGCCTCACGCTGGGCACGTCGGTGCTGCTTCAGCCGTCGACGAAGCGGTGGGCGACCAGCCACCCGGGCCGGGTGACCGCCCTCGGCATGGGGGTCACGGCGCTCGGCATGGGCCTCGCGACCGCCGCAGCGCTGTGGCCGGCGTGGTGGTGGCTGCCGCTCATCGCCGTGGTGCTGGGCTCCGCCCACGGGCTGGTCCTGGTGGGCTGCATGACCACGGTCGAGCTCAACACGCCGCAGGAACTCATGGCGGCGACGACCGCGGTGACCTACTGCCTGACCTACATCGGGTTCCTGTCGCCCTACGTGATCGCCGTGCTGTCGCTGGTCGGCCCCGCCTGGATCGCGCTCGCCGCCGGGGCCGGCATCGCGGCCGTGACCACGGCCTGGCTGGCCGCACAGCGGCTCACGGCTGCGGGGGGACCACCAGCGACAGCGTGACGATGCCGGCGCCGAGCAGGCCGAGGCAGACGACGTCCACCCACCGCTTGCGCACGTTGAGCAGGCCGACCCGGTCCTCGGGCAGGAACGCCCGGAGCAGCGTGGCGACGACGAACGTGGCCCCGATGGTGAACGACCCGCGCTTCCAGTGGCTCAGCCCCACCCACGCCAGCCCCACCGAGATGCCGACGAGCACCACGAACAGTGGCCACTGGCCGAGGACGAGCTGGTACCACGGGCGCGGGGCCCGCGGCCCCTGGGCGGGCGACCAGGGGCCCCCGGGGTCGGCGTGGCTCACGAACCGGACGCTACCAGCGCCTCCGCGCGGTCCACGACGTTCGACAGCAGCATCGCGCGGGTCATCGGCCCGACCCCGCCCGGGTTGGGGGTGACCCACGCGGCCTTGTCCCAGACGTCGGGGGCCAGGTCACCCACGGTCTTGCCGTCGACGCGGCTGACGCCGACGTCGAGGCAGACCGCACCCTCGCGGATCATGTCGGCGGTGACCATGCCGGGGACCCCGGCGGCCGCCACCACGATGTCGGCCCGGCGGGTGTGGTCGGCCAGGTCGCGGGTGCCGGTGTGGCACAGGGTCACCGTGGCGTTCTCGGAGCGGCGCGTCAGGATCAGGCCCAGGGGGCGACCCACCGTGATGCCGCGGCCGACGACCACGACCTCGGCGCCCTTCCACCCCACGCCGTGGCGCCGGACCAGCTCGACGATGCCGCGCGGGGTGCACGGCAGGGTGGCGGGCTCGTTGAGCACGAGGCGTCCGAGGTTGATGGGGTGCAGGCCGTCGGCGTCCTTGTCGGGGTCGATCAGCGACAGCGCCCAGTTCTCGTCGAGGTGCTTCGGGATCGGCAGCTGCACGATGTAACCCGTGCAGGCGTCGTCGGCGTTCAGCCCCCGGATCGCCTCCTCGACCTGCGCGGCCGTGGCGTCGGCGGGCAGCTCGACCCGGATCGAGGAGATCCCCACCTGCTCGCAGTCACGGTGCTTCATGCGCACGTAGTTCTGCGAGGCCGGGTCCTCCCCGACCAGCACGGTGGCCAGCCCGGGCACGACGCCCCGCTCGCGCAGCGCGGCCACGCGGGTGGTCAGCTCGGTCTTGATCGCGGCGGCGGTGGCCACCCCGTCCAGCTTCTGTGCGGTCATGTCAGCGTCCGATCAGTGGAAGAAGTGGCGGGTGCCGGTGAAGTAGAGGGCGACGCCCTTGTCCCGGCACAGGGCGATGGTCTCGTCGTCGCGCACCGACCCACCGGGCTGGACGATCGCCTTCACCCCACCGTCGATGAGGATGGCCGGCCCGTCGCTGAACGGGAAGAACGCATCGGACGCCGCCACGCTGCCGGCGGCGCGCTCGCCCGCGCGCTCCACGGCCAGCTTGCAGGAGTCGACGCGGTTGACCTGGCCCATGCCCACGCCCACCGACGCCCCGTCGGAGGCGAGCAGGATGGCGTTCGACTTCACGGCCCGGCACGCGCGCCACGCGAAGGCGAGGTCGGCCAGCGTGGCCTCGTCGACGGCGTCGCCGGCCGCGAGGGTCCAGTTCGCGGGGTCGTCGCCGTCGGCCTCGATGGTGTCGGCGTGCTGCATGAGCATGCCGCCGGTGATCGGCTTGAGCTCGACGCCGCCTCCGGGGTAGTCGGGCGCGACGAGGATGCGGATGTTCTTCTTGCGGTTGAGGACCTCGACAGCACCGTCCTCGTAGCCGGGGGCGATGATCACCTCGGTGAACACCTCGGCGACCTGCTCGGCCATGGCCACGCTCACCGGACGGTTCGCCGCGATGACCCCGCCGAACGCCGAGACCGGGTCGCAGGCGTGGGCGCGGCGGTGGGCCTCGGCGATGTCGGCGCCGACCGCGATGCCGCACGGGTTGGCGTGCTTGATGATCGCCACCGCGGGCTCGGCGAAGTCGTACGCCGCGCGGTAGGCGGCGTCGCCGTCGGTGTAGTTGTTGTAGCTCATCTCCTTGCCGTGCAGCTGCTCGGCCTGGGCGATGCCGTCGGCCCCGTGGCCGTTGCGGTACAGCGCGGCGGGCTGGTGGCTGTTCTCGCCGTAGCGCAGCGACCCGGCCTTCGACCAGGTCGCGCCGACCCACGCCGGGAACCCGTCGCCGTCGGAGGAGTCGGTCAGGACGTTGCCCATCCACGAGGCCACCGCGACGTCGTAGGTGGCCGTGTGCACGAACGCGGCCGCGGCGAGCGCCTTGCGCTGCTCGAGGGTGAAGCCGCCGGCAGCGAGCGCCTCGGTCAGCTGCCCGTACTGCTCGGGCGAGGTGATGATCGCCACGCTCGGGTGGTTCTTCGCGGCCGCACGCACCATCGAGGGCCCGCCGATGTCGATCTGCTCGACGCACTCGTCCGGCGAGGCGCCGGAGGCGACCGTCTGCGTGAACGGGTAGAGGTTGCTGACGACCAGGTCGAAGGGCTCGACGCCGAGCTCACCCAGCTGCGCCACGTGGCTGTCGAGGCGGCGGTCGGCCAGGATCCCGGCGTGCACGCGCGGGTGCAGCGTCTTCACGCGCCCGTCGAGGCACTCGGGGAATCCGGTCAGCTCCGAGACCTCCGTCACCGGCACGCCCGCCTCGGCGAGCAGCTTGTACGACCCGCCGGTGGAGACGACCTCGACGCCGGCGTCAGCCAGGGCGCGACCCAGGTCGGCCAGGCCGGTCTTGTCGTACACCGAGACCAGGGCCCGGCGGATGGCGATGCGATCCATGTTCCTTCTTCCTCAGTTGCGCGCCGCGGCGAGCGCGTTCACGGTGTCGACGAGCAGGCGGCGCTCGGCGACCTTGATGCGTTCGTGCAGGGTGTCCTCGGTGTCCCCGGGCTCCACCCGGACGGCCACCTGGTCGAGGATGCGGCCGGTGTCGACCCCGGCGTCCACCTCGAAGATCGTGCAGCCGGTGACCTTCACGCCGTGGGCCAGCGCGTCCCGGACGCCGTGGGCGCCGGGGAAGCTGGGCAGCAGGGCGGGGTGCGTATTGACGAAGCGGCCGGCGAAGCGGTCGAGGAACGCCGGGCCGCACAGCTTCATGAAGCCGGCGCTGACCACCAGGTCGGGGGTGTGGGCGGCGCAGGCCTCGGTGAGGGCGGCGTCCCAGTCGGCCCGCTCGGCGAAGTCGCCGAGCCGCACGACGAAGGTGGGGACGCCGGCCCGCTCGGCACGGGCCAGGCCCTCGATGCCGGGACGGTCGGCGCCGACGGCGACGACCTCGGCCGCGAGGTCACCGGACGCCTGCGCGTCGAGCAGTGCCTGCAGCAGGGTCCCCGCACCGGAGACCAAGACGAGGAGCCGCAACGTCATGGGCTCACCCTATTGCAGCGGGCTCCTCGACCGGCGCCGGGGTCGACCGGCGGGAGAGCCACAGGGCGCGGCCCAGCCCGTACAGGGCCCCGGCCGCGGCCAGCGGCAGGGTCGCCCAGAGCAGCAGGTCGGGCAGGCGGGGGCCCATCCCGGCGAGCCGCTCGACGCCGAGGTCGCCGCCGGAGAACAGGGAGAACACGATCCAGGCCAGGCCGGGGGCGACGCCGGCGACGGCCCCCTGCCACAGCCCGGTCAGCCAGGCGTGGTCGCTGCCCCGCAGCAGCCACCACGCGGACGCCGCGGCCGCGGCCAGCCCGACCACCAGCCACGCGTGGTCGGCGACGCCGGGGACGCTCGGGACGGCACCCAGGACGGGGATCGCCGGGAGGACGGTGGGTTCGACGACGCCGGGGGCGACCAGCCCCTCGGGACCCAGGGTCACCCCGGCGCCGAGGACGAAGGCGCCCGCCCACGCGAGCAGGTTGGGCAGGTAGGCCACCTGCACGAGGGTGAGCACGACCGCGCCCACGCCGTCGGGCGCCAGCGCCCCGTGGAGGTCGCTCACGCGGTCGAGGTGGGCGACCAGGGTCATGACGAGGGCCGCGAGCGAGCCCAGCGCGAGGACCCCGACACCCAGGCCGATGGCGCGCGGGAGGCGGCGCGTCCACGCGGGGAGGCCCTCGAACAGGTCGAGGCCCAGGCCCAGCACGGCGCCGGGCGCGGCCCCGGCCAGCGGGACGAGCAGCAGGCCCGGGATCGCCTGGCCCAGCTGCCCCGGGCTGCCGACCACCACGGCGAGGATCCCGCCGACGAGCACGTACGCGCCGACGCACGCCCCCACGACGCTCGCCCACGCGATGGCCCGCTGCGAACGGGGGGCGCCGTCCTCGAGGTCGTACTGCGCCGCGGCGTGGTGGGCCGCGAACCCGCACCCGAGCGCCAACAGCAGCGTCGCGCCCAGCGGGACGAGCCGGACGGTCGCACCGGCCAGCCCACCCGGGACGCCGTGCAGCACCAGCCAGCCCTGCCCGATCGTGCCGAACACCTCGGCGGCGGGGACGTGCACGGCGGTGAGCCACGAGACGCTGACCAGGGCACCCACGAGCACCCAGCCGACGAGGGCCACGGCCGCCGTCCACGCCACCGCGGCGAGCAGCCACGGGACGGCCGGGAACCGGGAGTGCTCCTCCGGCGCCGGCTCGCTGGGAGAGGCCACGGTGAGGCCCACGGGCGTGTGGCGGGGGTCCAAGGGCGTGCGCATGATGGGTCCATGGTCGCCCGCGGGGCGCGTGGTGGCCGTGGGGACACGCCCCTCCTTGGTAAAGTCGGGGCGTTCAGGAGGCACGACGAACGGGAGGAACATGTCCGAGCAGGGTGACCCGACCCCGCGCCGTGCGCTGCCGCCACGCGACGACGAGCCCGAGGACGCCGTCGACGACGGTCCCGCCCCGCGTCGCGGCGAGTGGTCGGCGACCGGCCCCGGCGCCGAGTCGACCCCTTCCCGTGCCGGCACCCCGATCCCGCCGCCCGCCGTCCTGCCCGTCCCCGACGTCGCGCCCGCGAGCGCCGGCCGCCGATTCTCGGCGGTGGACCTGCCCGAGGACGAGGACCGGCCGCTCCCCCGCCGCTCAGCCCTCTCCCCGGCCGCGACCCGGGCGATGTCCCCCCGCACCCCCGACAGCCCCGTCGCCCCCGCCGCCGATGCGCCCGCGCCGCGCAGCTACAAGGGCTTGGCCATCGGCATCGTCGCCGCCCTCGTCGTGGCCGCCATCGCGATCACCGCTTTCGTGCTGGCCAACCCGGGCTCCGGGCGTCCGGCCCCGACCCCCACCCCGACGGTCGACCCCGTGGCCACCTACCTGCTGCAGCCCGAGGACCTGGCCGCCGTCCGCCCCGACGTGACCTGGACCGCTGCGGCGACGGTCACCGAGCCCGACGCGTCCACCCCGGCCGCGAAGTGCCTGGCCCCCGTGCTCGAGGCCGAGACTCAGCCGGTGGACACCATGGTCCGCACCTTCTCCCCCGAGAGTGGTGCGGCCGCCGGCCTGCTCCACCAGGTGGAGACCTACGCCACGCCCGAGGAGGCCGTCGCGGCCTACGCGGCACGCGCCGAGCAGCTGGGCACGTGCGAGCGCAACACCGCCTGGGTGCAGGCCGGCGCCCAGGTGACCGGGCTGTCCGACGAGGCCACCGGTTCCACGCTCGTGCTCCAGGGCGAGACGCCCGAGTACCACACGCTGCTGCTGAGCCGCACCGGCACCCGGGTCAACATCGTCGACGCCACCCAGGCCGAGGCCGCCCTCGAGCCGGCCGCGCTGCTGCCGGTCCTCGCCGCGGTGTCGACGCGCCAGTGCACCGACGCGGGCACCTGCCCGGCCTCCCCGGCCACCACCCCGGGCGTCCCGCCGGCCGTCGAGCCCCTCGGCTACCTCGCCGGGGTCGACCTGCCGCGCATCACGGCCGGCGCCGGCGTGTGGCGGGGTGCCCCGATGTCGGCCGCGGTGAACACCACCGGCTCGCGTTGCGAGGGCATCGACCTCAAGACCGCCCCCGCGGGTGCGGTGAAGGTCCAGGAGCGCACGGTCCTGTTGCAGGACGACGCCGCGGCCCCGCCCCTGTTCGGGGTCGACGAGCTCGTGATCTCCTACAACACACCCAAGGAGGCCAACGCGTTCGCGGCGTCGCTGTCGGCCAACATCGACGACTGCGCGGCCCGCACCGGCACGGCCGAGGTGGCGCGCACCGCCGACCTGACCGGCCCCGGCACGGGGCCGGCCTGGGTCGTGACCCGCAAGACTGACGAGGCCGACTCCACCGCCCGGTACCGGGTCGCGGTGATCGCGGCCGGCAACCACGTCATCTACCTGATGGCCAACCCGACGCCGGAGTTCGACTTCGCCGACGACGCGTGGCACGGGGTGGCGCTGCGCGCGGCCGAACGCCTCACGCAGCTGCCCTGACCCCGCGGGGCCTCAGCGGCCCTTCATGATGTCGCGGACCAGCTGGGCGGTCTCGCTCGGCGTCCGGCCGACCTTGACGCCCGCCTTCTCCAGCGCGACCTTCTTGGCCTGCGCGGTGCCCGACGACCCCGACACGATCGCGCCCGCGTGGCCCATGGTGCGGCCCTCGGGTGCGGTGAAACCGGCGACGTAGGCGACGACCGGCTTGGTGACGTGCTTGCGGATGTACTCGGCCGCACGCTCCTCGGCGTCGCCGCCGATCTCGCCGATCATCACGATGGAGTCGGTCTCGGGGTCCTCCTCAAACGCGGCGAGCGCGTCGATGTGCGTGGTCCCGATGACCGGGTCGCCGCCGATGCCGATGCAGGAGCTGAAGCCGATGTCGCCCAGCTCGAACATCATCTGGTAGGTCAGCGTGCCCGACTTGCTCACCAGGCCGATGTGGCCCGAGCGCGCGATGTTCGGCGGGATGATGCCCACGTTGGAGCGCCCGGGCGAGATGAGTCCGGGGCAGTTGGGCCCGATGAGCCGCACGCCCTTCTCCTCCGCCGCCGCGCGGAACTCGGCGGTGTCCTTGACCGGGATGCCCTCGGTGATGACGACGACGAGCTCGATGCCGGCGTCGATGGCGTCCATGACGGCCTGCTTGGCGAAGGGCGGCGGCACGAACACGCAGGAGACGTTGGCGCCCGTGGCGTGCTTGGCCTCCCGCACGGTGTTGAACACCGGGATCGGGTCCTCCTCGAAGGTCACCGACTGCCCGCCCTTGCCGGGGGTCACGCCGGCCACGACCCGCGTGCCGAACATCAGCATGCGGTTGGTGTGCTTGCGCCCCTCGGTGCCGGTCATGCCCTGCACGATCACCTTGCTGCGGTGGTCCAGCCAGATGGCCATGTCACTTCCCTTCCATGGCCGCGCTGGCCAGTTCCGCGGCCGTGCGGGCCGCCTCGTCCATCGTCTCGACCACCTTGACCAGCGGGTGCGCGTACTCCTCGAGCATCGCGCGGCCGACCTCGACCGCGTTGCCGTCCAGGCGCACGACGATCGGCTTGGAGGCCCGGTGGCCCAGCTGCTTGAGCGCCTCCCGGATGCCCTTGGCGACCTCGGAGCAGGCGGTGATGCCACCGAACACGTTCACGAACACGACCTCGACCTGCGGGTCGGACAGGATGATGTCCAGGCCGTCGGCCATGACCTGCGCCGAGGCGCCGCCGCCGATGTCGAGGAAGTTGGCCGGCTTCGGGCTGCCCGGCAGGTCCTCGCCCGCGTAGGCGACCACGTCGAGCGTGCTCATCACGAGGCCCGCGCCATTGCCGATGACGCCGACCTGGCCGTCGAGCTTGACGTAGTTGAGGTCCTTCTCCCGGGCGCGCAGCTCGAGCGGGTCGATCGCGGTGGCGTCGACGAGCTCCTCGCGCTCGGGGTGGCGGAAGTCGGCGTTGTCGTCGAGGGTGACCTTGCCGTCGAGCGCGATGATCCGCCCGTCCCCGGTCTTCACCAGGGGGTTGACCTCGACCAGCGTGGCGTCCGCCTCGCGGTACACGTCACCCAGCTTGACCAGCACGTCGGTCACCTGGTCGGCGATGTCCTCGGCGAACCCGACCTTGGCGACGATCTCGGACGCCGCGGCCTCGTCCAGGCCCGTGCGGGGGTCGAGGTTCAGCTTGACCAGCGCCTCGGGGCGCTCCTCGGCCAGCTGCTCGATCTCGACGCCGCCCTCCAGGCTGCACATCGCCAAGTAGTTGCGGTTGGCGCGGTCCAGCAGCACCGAGAAGTAGTACTCCTCGGCGATGTCGGCACCCTCGGCGACCATGACGGCCTCGACGAGGTGCCCCTTGATGTCCATCCCCAGGATCGCGCGGGCGTGCTTCTCCGCCTCGTCGGGCGACTTCGCCAGCTTGACGCCGCCGGCCTTGCCGCGGCCGCCGACCTTGACCTGCGCCTTGACGACCACGACGCCGCCGCCCAGTTGCTCGGCTGCGGCCCGGGCCTCGCCGGGTGTGCGGGCCACGATGCCCCGCAGCACCGGGACGCCGTGGGCCTCGAAGAGGTCCCGCGCCTGGTACTCGAAAAGATCCATGATCTCCCGTCCTCGTGCGTGCCGCCTCGGCGCGGCAACTCCCGCACGAGGGTACCGGCCGCCCCCAACCCGTGGCACCCCCCCCCTCACGGGGGGGGCGTTGCCACGTCCTCGAGGGGCGTCCGCGACAACAAGCTGAGAAGATTTCTGAGAATCACACAGGAACTGCTAGGGTCTCCTTGGCCCCGTAGGGAGGGGCTGCCGGGGGATCACCCGGCGGAGAGTTTCTCAGGAAGGCACACCGCGTGGCACGACAGGTCCAAGGCTCCTACCAGCCTCGCTGCGCCATCGTCGACCCCGACCAGGCCTTCAACGACGAGACCACCCTCCCCCGTCGCCTCGCCCGCCGCAGCCGCTTCGTGCGTGGCGGCATCGCGCTGGGTGCCGCCGGCATCGTCGGCGCCCTGGCCGTGATCACCCCCGGCCTGGCGCAGAACGCCGCCGCCAGCAACGCCCCCGCGCCCACCGTCGTCGGCGAGGTCGACCCCACGGTCCGCGTGGGCACCACCGACGCCTTCGTCACCCGCGCCGCCTCCACCGACCGCGACCTCTCCCGCGAGGAGCAGGCGTCGGTCTCGGTCAGCGAGGCCGTCACCCAGCGCGCCGCCCAGCTCGACGAGGTGGGCCAGAAGGTCGCCGAGGCGCAGGCGTCCGTCGCCGCCCAGGTCCGCAGCGAGACCCTCGCCAACACCGGCACCGCGATCGACGCCGAGGCCGAGCGGTTCGCGTCCATGAAGTTCTTCTGGCCGACCGAGGGCGAGATCAGCTCGCCGTGGGGCATGCGCCTGCACCCGATCCTGCGCTACACCCGCCTGCACGGTGGCGCCGACATCGGCGGTGCCGTGGGCGCCCCGATCTACGCGGTCGCCGACGGCGTCGTGACCAAGGCCGCCCAGGGCTACAACGGCGGCTCGGGCAACAACGTGCGCATCGACCACGGCCAGATGGACGGCCAGAACATCGAGACCTCGTACCTCCACATGAACTCGATCTCGGTCTCCGACGGCCAGAAGGTCAAGAAGGGCCAGCAGATCGGCACCGTCGGCAACACCGGCCTGTCGACCGCCCCGCACCTGCACTTCTCGGTGTACGTGAACGGCGCGAACTCCGACCCGGCGCCGTTCCTCTACGCCGGGCGCCGCTGACCTACAGCTTCTCCATCGGTGCGTGCTTGACCGACAGCTTCTTCAGGCCCGCCGACCCGAAGTCGACGATCACCTTCAGCTTGTCGCCGGCACCCTCGGTGGCCGTCACGCGGCCCATCCCGAACGTGGTGTGCAGGACCTTGTCCCCCGTCGCCAGCGCGGCCACGACCTTGGGTGCGGCCGGCTTGGAGCCGAACCCGACCGTGCTGCGCCACGACTGCTCGTTGCGGCGTGAGGCGCTGGACGCCCAGCCCCCGACCTGGCTGCCCAGGCGGCGCCAGTCCACCAGGTGCGCCGGGATCTCGCCGATGAACCGGCTCGCCGGGTTGTACTGCGGCTGGCCCCACATCACGCGCACGGTCGAACGGGTCAGGTAGAGCCGCTGGCGGGCGCGCGTGATCCCGACGTAGGCCAGGCGGCGCTCCTCGGCCAGCTCGGCGGGGTCGGTCATGGCCCGCATGTGCGGGAAGATCCCGTCCTCGAACCCGGTCAGGAACACCACGGGGAACTCCAGGCCCTTGGCGGTGTGCAGCGTCATCAGGGTGACGACGCCCTGGTCGTCGTCGGCGTCGGGGATCTGGTCGGAGTCGGCCACCAGCGCCACCCGCTCCAGGAAGGCCGGGAGCGAGTCGTCGGGTTCCGGCGAGCCCAGCAGCCCCGACTCCCCCGGGCCGACGTCCTCGGTGTGCGCCGCGGCGACGAACTCGCCGGCGACGCTGACGAACTCGATGACGTTCTCCAGGCGGGTCTGGTCCTGCGGGTCCTCGGAGTGCTCGAGCTCGTCGAGGTAGCCCGAGGCAGCCAGGATCGAGGACAGGATCCGGTCCGCGCTGGTGCCGTCGGCGACCATCGTGCGGTGCTCGGCCATCATGGCCGCGAAGGACGCCAGCTGCTTGGCCGAGCGCGGGGCCAGGCCCTGGACCTCGTCGATGCGGTCGAGCGCCTCGCCGAAGGGGATGCGGTGCTCGGCGGCGAACGCCTCCACCAGCGCCTCGGCACGCTCGCCGATGCCGCGCTTGGGCACGTTCAGGATGCGGCGCACGCTGACGTCGTCGGCCCGGTTGGCGATCGAGCGCAGGTAGGCGATCGCGTCGCGCACCTCCCGCCGCTCGTAGAACCGGACGCCCCCGACCACCTTGTACGGCAGCCCGACCCGGATGAAGACCTCCTCGAACGCACGGGACTGCGCGTTGGTGCGGTAGAAGACCGCCACGTCGGAGTACCGGCCGCCATCGTCGACCAGGCGGTCGACCTCGGTGGCCACGAACTGGGCCTCCTCGTGCTCGGTGTCGGCGACGTACCCGGTGACGAGGTCGCCGTCGCCCGCGTCGGACCACAGCCGCTTGGCAGGACGCCCCTCGTTGCGCTCGATCACCGCGTTCGCCGCGGTGAGGATCGTCTGGGTCGAGCGGTAGTTCTGCTCCAGCAGGATCGTGCGCGCACCGGGGAAGTCCTCGCCGAACGCGAGGATGTTGCGGATCGTCGCGCCCCGGAACGCGTAGATCGACTGGTCGGAGTCGCCGACCACCATCAGCTCGGGCGGCTCCTGCTCGCCCTCGACGCCCTCGGCCGCGCCGCAGAGCTCGCGCACGAGCACGTACTGGGCGTGGTTGGTGTCCTGGTACTCGTCGACGAGCACGTGCCGGAACCGGCGGCGGTACTTCTCCCTCAGGTCAGGGTTCGCCTGCAGCAGGTGGACCGTCGTCATGATGATGTCGTCGAAGTCGAGGGCGTTCGCGGCCACGAGGCGGCGCTGGTACTCCGCGTAGGCCTCGGCGTACACGGCGTCGTTGCCCGACCCGGCGTCCCGGGCGGCCGACTCGAAGTCGACCAGTTCGTTCTTCCAGTTCGACACCGCGTTCATCACGGTGCGCACCGGGTAGCGCTTGGGGTCGAGGCCCATGTCGCGGCACACGAGCGACATCAGGCGTTTGGAGTCGGTGTCGTCGTAGATGGAGAAGGTGCGCGACATCCCGAAGCGGTCGATGTCGGAGCGCAGGATCCGCACGCACGCCGAGTGGAACGTGGACACCCACATCAGGCGCGCCCGGTTGCCGACCAGCTCCTCCACGCGGTGGCGCATCTCGGCGGCGGCCTTGTTGGTGAAGGTGATCGCCAGCACCGAGCCCGGGTGGACGCCCCGCTCCCCGATCAGCCACGCGATCCGCCGGGTCAGCACCCGCGTCTTGCCCGAGCCCGCGCCGGCCACGACCAGCACCGGCGAACCGGCGTGGACCACGGCCTCCTTCTGCGGCGGGTTCAGGCCCTCCAGCAGCTCCTCGGGCGTCGGACGCCGGCGCTTCGGCTCGCGGGCGGGCACCGCGTCGGCCGCACCCGCGGCGTCCGGACGGGCCCGCAGCACGGGCGCGGACTCGGGCTCGGGCGGGGCGTCGAACGAGAAGAGGTCGGGCAGGTCAGTCATGGCCCGGCCAGCCTAGTTGAGCAGCGGCGTCGACTACTGTGTGCCCATGGTGATCGGCGGGTTGAGGACGGCCGTCAAGTTCGGTCTGGCAGGTCTGGCCACCGCGCAGGCCGCGGTGATCGCGACCCTGATGATCGCGGACCGCCGTCGCCGGCGCGGACGCCAGCACGTCGGCTTCCCCACCGCACCTCCGCAGACGATCCCGGCCGACGAGACCGAGGTGACGGTGTACACCAAGGGCCGCGACCTCTACGACGACATGATCGCGGCGATCGACGCCGCCGAGGACACCGTCCTGCTGGAGACCTACATCTGGAAGGGCGACCGCACCGGCCAGCGGTTCAAGCGGGCGGTGACGGCCGCCGCCGACCGCGGCGTCGACGTCTACCTCGTCTACGACTGGTTCGCGAACCTCGTGGTCGCGCAGAAGTTCTTCGAGTTCGACCCGCGCATCAACGTGCTGCGCCACCGACCCTGGACGGGGCTGCGCGGCTTCCCGGTGCGGGCCCCCGGGCTCAACCACCGCAAGGTACTGGTCGTCGACGGCGAGGTCGGGTTCCTGGGCGGCTACAACATCGGTTCGGAGTACGCCACCCGCTGGCGCGACACGCACATGCGGCTGTCCGGCCCGGCGGTGGCCGACCTCGAGAACGCGTTCGTGGACTACTGGAACCAGACCAAGTCAAAGAAGCACAGCCCGCTGCCCCAGCCCGAGGAGCGGCAGTGGGAATCCCCCATCACGCTGGCCCGCAACGTGCCCAGCCTCGGGGTCTACCCCATCCGTTACATGTACCTGGAGGCCATCGACCGGGCCCGCGAGCGGATCTGGCTGACCCACGCCTACCTGATCCCCGACGACGACCTGATCTTCGCCCTGGTCGAGGCGGTCGAACGCGGCGTCGACGTGCGGATCATCGTCCCCGCCGAGTCCAACCACGTCGTGGCCGACTGGCTGAGCCGGGTCTCCTACCACGCCCTGCTGAGCCGCGGGGTGCGCGTGTTCCTCTACCAGAACGCCATGGTGCACGCGAAGACCGCCACCATCGACAGCGTGTGGTCGACGATCGGCACCGCCAACATCGACCGGCTGAGCCTGGTCGGCAACTACGAGCTCAACGCCGAGATCCTGGACGCCGGCATCGCCGGGATGATGGAGGACATCTTCGCGATGGACATCGGCAACTGCCGGGAGCTGACGCTCGAGGAGTGGGAGGCCCGCCCGCTCGCCGCGAAGGTCTCCGAGGCGATCATCGCGCCGCTGCGCCCCCTGCTCTGACCCCGACCAATCCCGGGGTGCACCTGATTGAACCCTGAAGATACGGCGTGTGGCTAGCCACTTCGATTTTTCCTGCGTTACGGTTCCTCACATGGGAATCATCGGATGGATTGTTCTGGGCCTCCTTGCCGGGGCCATTGCCAAGGCGATCATGCCGGGCACCCAGGGCGGCGGCTGGCTCGCCACGCTCGTCCTCGGCGTCGTCGGCGCCCTGCTCGGTGGCTTCATCGGTAGCGCGATCTTCAACATCGGTCTGGACACCTTCTGGAGCCTCCAGACCTGGATCGTCGCCATTCTCGGCGCGCTGCTGGTGCTGGTCATCTGGGGCTTCGTCACCAAGAACCGTCGCTGACCTCGTACACACAAGGACGGCCCCGGGGGATTTCCCCCGGGGCCGTTCTGCGTCCGGTGACGGATCAGACCAGCTTGCGGTCGGTCGCCCAGCGGGTGAGCTGGTGGCGGTTGGACAGCTGCAGCTTGCGCAGCACCGAGCTGACGTGGGTCTCGACGGTCTTGATCGAGATGAACAGCTCGCGGGCCACCTCCTTGTAGGCGTACCCCCGCGCGATCAGGCGCAGCACCTCGCGCTCGCGCTGGCTCAGCCGGTCCAGCTCCTCGTCGATCGAGGCGATGTCGATGGCGCCGGAGAAGGCGTCCAGCACGAAGCCGGCGAGCCGGGGCGAGAACACCGCGTCCCCGTCGGCGACGCGGCCGATCGCCTCGACGAGCTCGGGGGCCGAGATCGACTTGGTCACGTAACCGCGCGCCCCGGCGCGGATCACGCCGATGACGTCCTCGGCGGCGTCCGACACCGAGACCGCCAGGAAGCGGGTGTCGGGCAGCGTGGCGTGCACCTGCTTGATCACCTCGATGCCGCCACCGCCGGGCATGTGCACGTCGAGGAGCACGACGTCGGGCGTCGTCCGCGTGATCGCCTCCACCGCGGTCGGGACGTCCTCGCCCTCGCCCACGATCGTGACGTACGGGCCGATGTCGTGCTTCACGCCGCTGCGGAACATCGCGTGGTCGTCCACGACGACGACCCGCCGCTGGCGGCTGGCCTGCCCGCCGCCCTCGGGCTGCGTCGGCTGGGCCGGCGTGGTCTCGGGGCCGGTCTGTTCGGTCATCGCCTCATCTCCAGTGTCACTTCGGTTCCTCGTTCCGCCGACGACCGGATCCGGGCCACCCCGTGGTGGCGCGCCATCCGGTCGAGGATGCTGCCGCGGACGCCCATGCGGTCCTCGGCGATCTGCTCGGTGTCGAAGCCCCGCCCGCGGTCACGGACGAACACCTCGACCAGTTCCTCTGAGACCTCAGCGTAGACGTCCACCGTGGGGGCGCCCGAGTGCTTGGCCGCATTCAGCACGGCCTCGCGGGCGGCGCACACGAGCTCGCGCAGCGCCGGGGTGAGGTCGACGTCGTCGCCGACGGTGATGGTCTCGACCTGGACCGGGAAGTTGTCCTCGACCTCCAGCGCCGCCTCGAGCAGGGCCGCGCGCAGGGTGTCGGCGCCCTCGTCCTCGCCGTAGAGCCACTCGCGGAGCTCGCGCTCCTGGCGGCGGGCCAGGCGGGCGACCTCGCGGGGGTCGTCGGCTTGGCGCTGGATCAGGGCCAAAGTCTGGAGCACCGAGTCGTGCAGGTGGGCGGCCATGTCGGCGCGGGCGTCGGAGAGGAGCTTGGCCTCGCGGAGCGCCACGAGCGCCCGGCGGGCCCGCAGCGCCCACGGGGCGGCCAGCAGCACCAGGCCGGCCACGAACAGGCCGAGCCCGACGAGCAAGACGCCCAAGGTGTCCATGGCGGGCATCTGCAGCAGCGTGAGGGTGATCGCGGCGCCCAGCGCGAGGAGGGCGACCACGTGGGCCAGCACGACCGTCCAGTGCGCGGCCACGGTGCGGAACCAGCTGCGCCAGCCGTGCGCCTGGTCCGAGGCCGTGCCCCGGGCCCGGTCCGCCTGCCACCACACCAGCCCGGCGGCCAGGCTCGCGAGCGCCGCGATCAGCAGCCACACCGGGGAGGCTCCCCACCCGAGCGCCTGCAGCAGCCACATGCCGCCGCCGGTCACGAGCGCGAGCGCGACCACCTGGCCGACGTCCCCGCCCCGTGGGCCGGTCGCCTCCTGCGTCCGCATGCCCTGCCGGGTGGCGGCGTCGACCCCGGGGGCCCGCCGCGGGCCCGTCACGGGCGGGATCACGAGCCACAGCAGGAGGTAGACGCCGACCCCGAGGAACTGCCACGCGGCCAGCACGGCGAAGATCGCCCGCAGCACGAGGGGGGCCACGCCGAGGTGCTCGCCCAGTCCCGCGGCCACGCCGGCGACCTGGGCGCGCTCGACTGGGCGCGCGAGGCGGCGCGGCTGGCGTGCCGCGACGTCGTCCCCGTTCGTGGCCTCGAGCATGGCACCCAGCCTAGGGGTCGGCGGGTCAAGGGGCCCTCTCGGGGGAACCCTGAGGGTTTCCGCCGCCCCCCGGACAAGAATGGGGGCATGCCCAACCTCCCCGTGCGTGACCGCTCGGACGCCAAGCTGCTCGGCGTCTGCTCGGCGCTGGCGCGCACGTGGGCGATCGACCCCCTGGTGGTCCGGGTCGCCTTCGTGGTGGTGGGGCTGCTGACCAACGGGTTCGTCCTGGCCGTCTACGCGATGCTGTGGGCGATCCTGCCCGAGCGCGGCGGCGTCGCCCCGCTCCACCGGATGCTCCCCTCCGCCCGGTCCTGGTCGTGGGGCACGCTGGCAACCATCGCCCTGCTCGTCACCGCCGTCGCCGCGGCGGCCACCGGCACCGGCCCCGGCGCGTTCGTCATCTTCGCTCTCGCGTGGCTGATCCTGCGGTTCGGCTTCGCCGGCAGGGGGCCGGGGGCCCGGGCCGCCCAGGCCCCGCTCCCCCCGCCCGTGCCCACCACCCCCTTCGAGCGTTACGCCCAGGTCTGGCAGCAGCGCCTGGCCAACGTCGACGCCGGACGCCCCGCGGACTGGGTCCCCGACGTCGAGGCGGCCGACCCGGCCGGCCTGTACGCGGCCGACAGGCCCTGGGACGCCCCCGCCGCCCGCCCGTCCGCCCCGACCACGCGTCGCCGCGGCCTGCGCACCTGGCTCGGCATCCTCGTGGCCCTCGGCGTGACGTGGGCGGCGCTCTCGTTCGCCACGGCGTCGGGCGAACCCGTCGGCACGCTCGCCTGGTCGGCGGCCACCCTCGTGGTCCTGGGCCTCGCGCTGCTGTTCTCCGCGCGCTCCACCCCGAAGGTGTCGGGGCGCCCGTTCCTCCTGCTGCCCGTCACCGTGCTGGTCGCCGTCGGCACCCTCGTCGCGCTGGTCCCCGGCCAGCTGGTGTCCGACGCCCGCCGCGCCGTGGGGGCCGACGCGACCTCCGCCGCCGACGTCACCCACCTGCCCATCGGCGACCACACCGTCGACCTGTCCGGCCGCGGTCCCGCCGGTGGCGCCCTGCGCTACGAACTGCCGATCGGCGACCTGGTCGTCGTCGTGCCCCGCGAGGGCAACGTCGTGGTCACCGGCTCGGCCGGCGTCGGCGACGTGACCATGCCCGACGGCACCGGCGACGGGTTCAAGGTCGAGCGCGAGTGGCGGCGGGTGACCGACCCCGACGCCCCGGTCCTCACCATCGAGGCCGCCGTCGGCGCCGGCGAGATCGAGGTGCGCTCATGAGGCCCCGCACCGACGTCGTGGCGCTGGTCGTCGGCCTCGTGGCCGTCGCCCTGGGCGCCCTGGGCCTGTGGGCCGCCTTCGGCACCGTCGACTGGGGCGCGGTCGCCGTGGCCGCCCCGGCGTCCCTGGTGGTGTTCGGCCTCGTCGGCCTCATCGCCTCCCGCGGCAAGTCCTGATTTCCCGCACGACCCCACCACCCAGAGAGGAACCACCATGGAGACCAAGTTGACCCGCAGCCGTTCGAACAAGATGATCGCCGGCGTCTGCGGCGGCCTCGCCCAGCAGTTCAACGTCGACGCCAACCTGCTGCGCGTGCTGTTCGTGCTCGCCGGCATCTTCCTGCAGTTCGGCTGGCTCATCTACGTCGCGCTCTGGCTGCTGCTGCCCTACGAGGACGGCGGCCCCACGGGCTTCGACGCCCTGCGCAAGCAGTTCGGCCAGTCGAGCAACTGACCCCTCACGAGGCGGGCGGCGGTGCGGACCGCCGCCCGCTCTCCACGCCTGCGAGTCCCCACCGCACCGTGGCGGCGCCGACGCGCCCCAGCGCCCGGCCGACGGGCACCGGCACCCGGGTGCCGATCAGGTCGCGGGCCCAGTCGGGCAGCACGGCGATCCCCCCGGCGGCCAGCATCCAGTAGCCCGGCCGGGCCGCCCACGGCAGGGGCGGCGTCCGCAGCAGGAAGTCGATCGTCTCGGCGGCCGCGTTCGTGAGCTCGAGCTCGGGCAGGAACGACGCGATGACCTCCTCGAGCCCCGCCACCGAGGTCGGCGGCTCGGGCACCCCGAGCAGGCGCGCGGAGACACCGGTCTGCGCGACGTAGGTGTCGGCGTCCGCGTCGGAGAGGGGGCGCGGGCCGTAGGCGCGGTGCGTCCACAGGAAGGCCGCGATCTCGGCGACGTGGATCCAGGTCAGCAGGTGGGGGTCGGAGGCCCGGTAGGGGCGTCCGCGCTCGTCCTTGCCCCGCACCCGCTCGTGCACGCCGCGCACCTGGGCGATGAGCGCCTCGGCGTCAGGGATCGTGCCGTAGGTGACCACCGCGATGTAGTTGCTCGTGCGGTGGAGCCGCCCCCACGGGTCGCCCTTGTAGCCGGAGTGGCCCGCCACCCCCGCCATCGCGAGCGGGTGCAGCGACTGCAGCAGGAGGGCGGCGACCCCGCCGGGGAACATCGCCGCGTCCTCGTGCACCCGCCAGATCGGGTCGGTCGGCACGAACCAGCGCTGGCCCGGCGTGCCCCAGATCTGCAGGCCGCGCTCCCCCGCGTCGCTGCCCGCCACCTTCGAGCGCAGCACCTCACCGAGCGCGCGCTGGGCGACACGGACTCCGGGCACGGGACTCATGGAACCCATCGTGCCCGATCGCGCAACGCCCACAATGGTGTCGTGGCCCCTCCTCGGACTCGACGATCCGACCGTGCAACCTTCCGCGCGGCCCGGGGCGTGGGAAGGGTATGACAGCGATGTCCCCACCCACCCGATCCACCGAGGGACAGGCCCTCGGGTTCGAGGAGTTCGTCGAGCTGCACCAGGTGTCGCTCCGACGCTTCGCCCTCGCGCTCACCGGCAACCCGCACGACGCCGATGACCTGCTCCAGGACACCCTGGTGAAGCTGTACCTGGCCTGGCACCGGCTGGAGGACCACGCCGACCTGCGGGCCTCACCTGCACGATGGGCCCTCGACGGGGTCACGTGCACCAACGAGGCCACCGGGCACTCCTTCCACCTCAACCGCGCTGAGGTCACCCTGAAGTGACCCGCGGCATCCGGGATGCGGGACAATGGCGGGCGTGACCAAGCCTGAGTGGACCAAGAACTACCAACCCGGCGTCCCGGCCGAGATCGACCTGCCGGACGAGCCCCTGAGCGCCATGTTCGCGCGCGCCGCCCGCAAGGGCGGCAAGCGCGTGGCGCTGGAGTTCTTCGGCGCCACCACCACCTACCGCGAGCTCGCCGACCAGGTCGACCGGGCCGCGGCGGGGCTGGCGGCGCTCGGCGTCGGTCCCGGCGACCGGGTCGCGATCGTCCTGCCCAACTGCCCCCAGCACGTGGTCGCCTTCTACGCGGTCCTGCGCCTGGGGGCGGTCGTCGTGGAGCACAACCCGCTCTACACGGCGACCGAGCTGGCCACGATGTTCGCCGACCACGGCGCGCGCGTCGCGATCGCCTGGGACGTCGCCGTGCCGAAGCTGCCCACGGTCGAGCACGTGGTCGCGGTCAACCTGCTCGAGGCCTTCCCGACCGTCAAGCGGCTCGCCCTGCACCTGCCCGTGCCGAAGCTGGCCGCCACCCGCAAGCGGCTGCACGCCAAGGCTCCGGGCACCACGCCGTGGAAGCAGCTGATGGCGCACAAGCCGATCCGCAACTGGGCCGAGCCCACGGCGTCCGACCTCGCGGTGGTGCAGTACACCTCGGGCACGATCGGCGCCTTCAAGGGCGCCATGCTCACCCACCGCAACCTGTACGCGAACGCGCTGCAGGGCGCGGCGTGGATGAAGGACGCGAAGGACGGCAAGGAGACCATCTACGCCGTGCTGCCGATGTTCCACGCGTTCGGGATGACGCTGTACCTGACGTTCGGGATGCTGAAGCGGGCCCGGATCGTGCTGTTCCCGACCTTCGACGTCGACATGGTGCTCGACGCGGCGAAGAAGCGCCCGCCGACGGTGTACTGCGCGGTGCCGCCGATCTACGAGAAGACCGCCCGCCGGGCCATCGAGCGCAAGGTGTCGCTGAAGTCGGCGCGGTTCTGCATCTCGGGCGCCATGAAGCTGACCGACCCGGTGGTGGAGCTGTGGGAGTCCGTCTCCGGCGGCCTGCTCGTCGAGGGCTACGGCCTCACCGAGACCGCCCCCGTGGCGCTGGGCAACCCCTTCTGGCCGACCCGGCGCACCGGGACCATCGGGGTGCCGTTCCCCTCGACGCTGATGAGGGTGGTCGACCCCGACGACCCGACCCGCGAGGTCGCGCAGGGCGAGGAGGGCGAGCTGCTGCTCAAGGGCCCGCAGGTGTTCTCCGGCTACTGGAACGCCCCCGAGGAGACCGCGAAGGCGCTCCTGCCCGACGGCTGGCTGCGCACCGGTGACGTCGTGGTCGTGGACGCCGACGGTTTCACCACGATTGTGGACCGGCTCAAGGAGATCATCGTCACCGGCGGGTTCAACGTCTCGCCCTCGGAGGTCGAGCACGTGCTCGTGGAGCACCCCGACATCAGCGACGTCGCCGTGGTCGGCCTGCAGACCGAGTCGGGCGAGCAGGTGGCCGCCGCGGTCGTGCTGCGCGAGGGCGCGCACCTGGACGTGGCGGCGGTGCGCGCCTGGGCCAAGGAGCGGTTGGCGGCCTACAAGGTGCCGCGGTCGTTCGTCGAGGTCGAGGAACTGCCGAAGTCGATGCTGGGCAAGGTGCTGCGCAAGCAGGTCCGCGAGTCGATCACCTCAGCGAGCTGAACCGGGGGTCGGCGGCGGTGCCGCCGGCCCTCACTCCCACTCGATGGTGCCCGGCGGCTTGCTGGTCACGTCGAGCACGACGCGGTTGATCTCGCGCACCTCGTTGGTGATGCGGGTCGAGATCTTCTCGAGCAGCTCGTACGGCAGGCGCGACCAGTCGGCGGTCATGGCGTCCTCGCTGGAGACGGGGCGCAGCACGATCGGGTGGCCGTAGGTGCGACCGTCGCCCTGGACGCCGACGCTGCGGACGTCGGCCAGCAGCACCACGGGGAACTGCCAGACGTCGCGGTCGAGGCCCGACTTCGTGAGCTCCTCGCGGGCGATGGCGTCGGCGTCCCGGAGCAGGTCGAGCCGCTCGCGGGTGACCTCGCCGACGATGCGGATGCCGAGGCCCGGGCCGGGGAACGGGTGGCGCCAGACCATCTCGTCGGGCAGGCCCAGCTCGGTGCCCACCGCACGGACCTCGTCCTTGAACAGGGTGCGCAACGGCTCGATGAGCGTGAACTGCAGGTCGTCGGGCAGGCCGCCGACGTTGTGGTGGCTCTTGATGTTGGCCGCACCCTCGCCACCGCCGGACTCGACCACGTCGGGGTACAGCGTGCCCTGCACGAGGAACTCGATGTCCTCGGCCTCGCTGATGTCGCGCACGGTGGACTCGAAGACCCGGATGAACTCCCGACCGATGATCTTGCGCTTCTCCTCGGGGTCGGAGACCCCGGCCAGCGCCCCGAGGAACTGGTCCTCGGCGTCGGCGACCACGAGGTTGATGCCGGTGATGCGGACGAAGTCCTCCTTGACCTGCTCGCGCTCCCCCTTGCGCAGCAGGCCGTGGTCGACGAAGGCGCAGGTCAGCTGGTCACCGACCGCCTTGTGCACCAGGGCGGCGGCCACGGCGGAGTCGACCCCGCCGGACAGCGCGCACAGCACCTGCCTGTCGCCGACCTGCTCGCGGATCGCGGCGATCGACTCCTCGACGATGTTGGCGGCCGTCCAGTTCGGCTCGAGGCCGGCGACGTCGTAGAGGAACTGGGCCAGCACCTGCTGGCCGTGCTGGGAGTGCAGCACCTCGGGGTGCCACTGCACGCCGGCCAGGCGGCGCTCGGGGTCCTCGAACGCGGCCACTGGGGCGCCGGCGGTGTGGGCCAGGACGGAGAAGCCCTCCGGCGCGCGCTTCACCGCGTCGCCGTGGCTCATCCAGCTGGAGAAGGAGTCGGGCAGGTTGTCCAGCAGCGTGCCGCGCTCGACGACGGTCGTGGGCGTGCGGCCGAACTCGGAGACCCCGGTGCGGGCCACCTCGCCGCCGAGGGCGGCGGCCATGGCCTGGAAGCCGTAGCAGATGCCGAACACAGGGATGCCCAGCTCGAACAGCCGCGGGTCGACCTGCGGCGCGCCCTCGGCGTACACCGACTGCGGCCCGCCCGAGAGCACCACCGCGGCGGGCTGGCGGGCCGCGATGGCCTCGACCGACGCCGTGTGCGGGACGATCTCGGAGTACACCTTCGCCTCGCGGACGCGGCGGGCGATGAGCTGGGCGTACTGGGCGCCGAAGTCCACGACGAGGACGGGCGCGTGCGTGGCTTCCACGCTGGCTGCGGTCATGGTGGGAATCCTAGTGGCGCGGCGGCCGCGGCCCGACGGCCGTGTCAGGCCGGGGACGCCCAGGGCTCGGGCGGGTCGTCGGCCACCGCGCGCCCGTCCACCAGGAACGGCCCGGACCAGGACAGGTCCAGGTCGTGGCCCCCGAGGGTGCGGTGCGTGACCCGCACGCCCCACTCGGACGCCTCGCACGTGGGCGTGCCCAGCCGGGCGCAGAAGGCGTCGAACGACCCCGCCGTGGGGGCGTCCGCGACCTGGCACACCCACGCCTCGCCGCAGCCGCGCGGGAGGAGCTCGGCGAGGGCGTCCTGCCCGGAGCGGCGCAGCACCGACCCGCCGGGGGTCCACAGGGCCACGTAGCCGTCGCCGACCCGGGCGGCCGCCCACTCCCCCACGACGCGGTGCTCGTCGAAGCACAGGGTGGCGAACCACGCGTGGGTGCGGCCGGTCGGGTCGTCCTCGGGGAGCCGGTACAGGACGACGAGGGCGTCGCGCAGCTGGCGGACCCGGGGCAGGATCCGCTCCCCGGCCCAGGCGTTGGGGCGCGCCGAGGGGTTGAGCGAGCTGTTCGCCGGGTGCGTGGTGAACACCTGCGCCTCGGGCGAGAGCACCGCCCCCCAGACGTGCTCCTGCAGGCGGGGCAGCCCGGAGCGGTAGTCCTGGGCCGAGCCCAGCAGCACGTGGGGCGTCCGGTACACGCGCAGGTCGGAGGCGTACGGGCGCTCGAGCAGGTCGTGCTCGAAGCGGTAGCGGCCGCGGTTGGCGTGGGCGGTCCAGCGCGGGCCGTCGGGGGGCGCGACGAGGGCGGGGGCGTCCGGGGGCACGACCGGCTGGGTGGCCGTGGCGACCACGACCGCGGGCAGCACGGCGGGGTTGAGCGCGCCCACCCCGAAGCAGGCCCACATGATGCCGGCCGTCTCCTCGAACCGCCCCGAGCGCAGGGTCTGCACGTACGAGCGCCCCTGGGCCCCGCCGTAGATCCCCGCGTGGGACGTCAGGGCCAGCGCACGCACGATGCGGCCGGCGAGCTCGCGGGCGCGGCCGGCCAGGTCGGCGTCGGTCGCGAACTCGGCGAGGGAGACCAGGGCGAGCAGGTCGATGGCGAGGTAGGCGTTGGAGTCGAACTCGGCCATCCCGCCGGCGAGGCGGACGTCCAGCCACGCGGACGCGAGCGCGCGGCCGTGCTCGGTGCGGGCGGCGTCGCCCAGGAACTCCCCCGCCAGCAGCTCGGCGGCGTCGCCCAGGAACTCCCCCGCCAGCAGCTCGGCGGCGTGCCAGACGAGCTGGTGGGAGCAGCCCGACCGCCTCGAAGTCGGCGCAGTCGGCGCGGGCGGCCAGCATGCCGAGGGCGTGGGTGAGGTCGGCCTCGGTGATCGGGTCCGGGCGGCCCAGCGCCCAGCGGGCCAGCGCCGCCCCCACGCCGGTCAGGGACGCCGCGTGCTCGAGCAGCTCGCGGCGCCAGTCGTCCGGGCCGCCCTCGGGGACGGCCCGGTGCCGGGCGGGCAGGCGGGCGTACGACCACGTGCGGTGGAGGGGCAGGCGGGCGGGGTCCTCGGAGGCGACGCCGACGGTCACCTCGCCGAAGCCGGCCAGCTGGGTCGGGCCCTGTACCCCGACCGCGTCGGCACCCGGCAGGTCGACCCACGTCGGCCCCTCGCCCAGCACCACGCGCTGGGACGCCCCGTCGACGGCGACCTCCAGGGCCAGGCCGGCGGGCCCGACGAGGGGCAGCCGGCCGTCGTCGGAGCCCCAGCGGGCCAGGCCGCAGGCCTCGAGCAGCGGCTCGGTGCGGGCCGCGGCGTGCTCGTCGGCCCCCGGCGAGGGCACCACGACCCGCACCGGCAGGCCGAGCACCCGGACCCGCAGGACGTGCCGCACCTCGCGGAAGCCGACCTGCCACGTGACCACGGTGAGCGTCGACGTGCGTGAGGGCAGCGGCACCGGCACGCGCGTGGTGTGGGGCTCCATGTAGGTGAAGGAGTCCGACGACGCGAGCGGGCGCCCGTCCAGGTAGGCGCGCCACGGCCCGGTGGAGGCGATCTCCAGCACACGCGGGTCGGCCTGGTCGACCTCCAGCACGGCCGCCGCGACCCCCAGCCGGTAGGAGGGGGTGAAGCAGAACACGCTCCAGTCGACGAGCCCGTCCTCGCCGGTGTGGTGGCGCAGCCACACGGCGTCGCGGGCCACGGCGTCCGGCCCCGGGACCGTCACCGGGGCGCCGACCGCCACCGCGCCGGCCGGCGGTTCCCCCGGCAGCAGGTGCGCCGCGTGCAACCGGGCCTTGAGCCCGGCGACGTCGGGGCCGTTGGTCAGCACCCAGCGGGCCGAGCCGTCGGGCGGCCCCCACGGCGATCCGTCCGCCGGGAGGTGGTCGGCGAGGTCCTCGCACGGCCACCCCCAGGCGGGCGCGACCAGCCAGTCCCGGATCGTCCCCCGTGCGTCGAGGGTGTGGACCGTGCGGTCGGTGACGGGCACGTCGGGCCTACTTCAGGCCGCTGTTGGCGATGCCGAGCACGATGTAGCACTGCAGGAACCGGAACATGATGATGACCGGCAGCATCGAGACCACGGACATGGCCAGGATGTAGTTGAACGGCACGATCAGCTGGCTGTTGAACTGGGCCAGCGCGACCGGGAGCGTGTACTTCGACTGGTCCGGAACCCCTAGCCACGCAGCGGTGAGCGGCCCTAGGATTGAGGTTTGGCCGTTCACCGAAGATTCATCCGGCCGAGATCAGGCCGTGACCTCCGCGGCCGTCCGCAAGGTCACCTGGGGCGGGTAGAGGCCCATGACCTGCAGGGCCGCCGCGTGGTTCTCGGGGGTCGACCCGGCGCACGCGTCGGCGACGACCGTGATCGTCGCCCCGGCGTCGGCGGCCGGGAGGACGGTCGAGACCACGCAGCAGTCGGTCGACACCCCCGTCACCACGAGCTCGGCCGCCTCCCCCACGATCGGGGCCAGCACGTCCCACTTGCCGAAGGTCGGGGCGTCGACCACGCGCGCGCCCGCGGCGTCCAACCCGTCGACGAGGTCGAAGTACGGGTCGTCGGCCGGCCGGTCGGCGAACGGCCAGGCCTGCATGTAGGCGTCCCAGCTGCCCACCCGGGCGTCCGGCGCCGGGGGAACCCAGCGCGTGATGATCGTCCGGCCGGCGAACCGCGGCAGGAGGTCGTTGATGTGGGCCACGGCGTCGGCCCACATCGGCGAGCCCCAGTCGGAGTCGGGGTCGGCGAAGATCCGCTGCGGGTCGATCACCACCAGCCAGGGGCCGCTCACGCGCGGTCCTCCTGGCGGGCGATGGTGCCGCGGCGGGCGATGAGCGTGACGACGAAGCTGAGCACGAGCGCCAGCAGGACGCCGAGGTTGGCCCACGGCCAGACGCCGTCCCACTGCTCAACACCGTCGACGACGGTGCGGGCGCCCAGGCCGAGCGGCTCGAGCAGGTAGCCCTGCCAGTTGGCCCACGGGGCGTCGCCCGCGAACTGGTTGATCACCAGGCCCCAGCCGATGACCGTCGCGGCGACCATGGTGCCGATGGAGACCCAGTCGAAGGCGCCGTAGCGGCCGCGGGCTTCGAACAGCGCCAGCTCGTCGTAGGGGCGCTTGCGGGTGACGATGTCGGCGATCAGGATGCCGGCCCACGAGGCCATCGGCACGCCGAGGATGAGCAGGAAGCTCTGGAACGGGCCGAGGAAGTTCTCGGCGAAGAACACCACCCAGATGGTGCCGATGGTCAGGATGACGCCGTCGATGGCGGCCGCCGCCGGGCGCGGGATGCGGATGCCCAGGCTGAGCAGCGTCAGGCCCGAGGAGTAGATGCCCAGCACCGCGCCGGAGACCAGGGCGAGCACCGCGGTGATCCAGAACGGGATCAGCACCCAGATGGGCAGGATCGTGGCGAGCGTGCCGATCGGGTCGGCCGCGATGCCCTCGCTGAGGGCGGGGTCGGAGCCCGCGAGCAGCAGGCCGAACGTGACCAAGATGACCGGGGCGATCGAGCCGCCCAGGGTGTTCCAGAAGACGATGGAGCCGTTGGAGGCGTCCCGGTGCTGGTAGCGCGACCAGTCGGCGGCGATGTTGATCCAGCCGAGGCCGAAGCCGGTCATGACCATGGTGAGGGCGCCGAGCAGCTGGCCGGGCGACCCGGACGGCATCGCTTGGACGGCGGCCCAGTCGATGTGGCCGACCGTGAGCACCATGTAGACGATCGTGATCGCGCCGGTGACCCAGGTCAGCACCGACTGCAGCTTCATGATGGTGTGGTAGCCGAGCACGGAGGCGACGACGATGAGCGCGGCCACGGCGACCGCGGCGATGATCTTGGTGGTCGTGCCGCCGCCGAGGCCGAGGCGGTCAAAGACCGTCGCGGTGGCGAGCACGGCCATGATGGCGAGGAACGTCTCCCACCCGATCGACAGGAACCAGCTGACGATGCCGGGCAGCTTCTGCCCGTGGACGCCGAACGCCGCCCGGCTGAGCACCATCGTCGGCACCGAGCCGCGCTTGCCGGCGATCGCGATGATCCCGCACAGCAGGAACGACACCGGGATGCCGATGAGCGCCACGACGAGCGCCTGCCAGAAGGAGACGCCGAAGCCGTAGATGAAGGCGGCGTACCCCATGCCGAAGACCGACACGTTCGCGGCGAACCAGGGCCAGAACAGGTCGCGGGGCTTCGCGGTCCGCTCGGACTCGTCGATGATGTCGATGCCGTTGGTCTCGATGAGGCGGCTCTTCGTGGCTTCGTCGAAGCCCGGGGCCGGCTGCTGCCCCGGCTGTGATGCGGTCATCTCCGCAGTGTCGCACGGGCGAACCGCCCGGATCGCGCAGGAGCACCCGGCGCGCCGGTGCGCCTCCGGGGGTGGGTCAGGGTACCGTGCCGCGCAGGAGGTCTTCCCCATGGCTCCCGTTCTCTTCCTTCGTGCCCTCGCCGCAGCGGGCACCGCCGGCGTCCTCGTGCTCGCCGTCAACGCCGTGGCCACCATCGGACCGGGCAGCTCCGGCTCCGCGCCGGGTGGGATCGTCCCCGCCCTCGCCGACCCGGGCCCCGTCCCCGGCCAGCCACTGGTCGGCGACGACCCGGTCACGATCGCCTTGGCCGGCGACGTCCACTTCGAGAAGCAGCTCGCCCCGGTGGCCGCCGACCCGCAGGGGCTGGCGTCCCTCGCGCCGTACCTGGGCGCCGCCGACCTGACCATCGTCAACCTCGAGTCGGCCGTGACCGACGGGGGCGGGAGACGGATGGCCGGCAAGCAGTTCACCTTCGCGACCCCGCCCTCGGGCCTCACCACGCTCTCCAACGCCGGCGTGGACGTGGTCTCCCTGGCCAACAACCACGGCGTCGACTTCGGCTCCAAGGGCCTGGAGCAGACGCTCGCGGCCCGGGCCGGCTCCCCCGTCGCCATGGTCGGCATCGGGGCGAACGCGGCCGAGGCCTTCGCGCCGTCCGTCCACACGGTCGACGGCATGTCGATCGCCGTGCTGGCGGCCACCCAGCTGCGCGACCACACGACGGTCTACTTCCGCGCCGGTGAGGACAAGGCCGGCGTGGCGAGCATGGAGGACCCCGAGCGGCTGCTGGCCGCCGTGCGCGAGGCGGCCACCACCCACGACGTCGTGGTGGTCGTGCCGCACTGGGGCGTGGAGAAGCAAACGTGCCCCTCCGCCAAGCAGGTCGCCGCAGCGAGGCAGCTGGCGGACGCCGGGGCCGACGTGGTCGTGGGAGGCCACAGCCACCGCGTGATGGGAAGCGGCTGGCTGGGCGACACCTACGTCGGCTATGGGCTGGGCAACTTCGTGTGGTTCCGCAACACGACCTTCCCCGGGCGTTCCACTGGCGTGCTGACCATCGAGGTCGACAAGAGGCAGGTCGCGGCCAAGAGAAAGGCGCTCGCCCAGGGCGAGCCATCGCCCGGCCCCGTGGTCGTCCGGGACGCGTGGCAGCCGCTGTCGATCCCGACCTCCGGCATCCCGGCCCCCGACCCGGAGACGGCGCAGCAGATGCTGGCCGACCGGGAGAAGGCCGTGGCGTGCAGCGGCCTCGACGCCGCCCCGCGCTCAGCGCCCCTGGTCGCCACCGCCCCCGGCCGATAGCCCCGCCAGGAAGGCGTCGATCTCGGACGCCGTGGGTGCGGCCGCCGGGCCCCGGCGGGTGACGGCGATGGCGCCGGCCACGTTGGCCCGCCGGCAGGATTCGACCCAGTCGGTGCCCCGCGCGCGCTCGGCCAGCAGGACGCCCGTGTGCGCGTCGCCGGCCCCGTTGGTGTCGACCGGCTCCTGCGGGAAGCCGGGCACGTCAGTGGTCACGCCGTCGACGGCGACGGCGCACCCGTGGCGTCCGTCGCGGACGACGATGACGATGCCGGGCAGCAGCCCGGCGAGGGCGTCCGCGGCGTCGGCCATGTCCGTGCCCGGGTGGTCGGCGCGCGGGGCGCCGTGGGCGGCGAGCAGGTCGTCCGCCTCCTCCTGGTTGGAGGTCCACACGGTGGTGTGCCGCAACATCACCGCGCGGTGTTCGGGCGGCAGGGCGGCGAAAGACGCGCCGGGGTCGAGGACGACCTCGACGCGGCCGGGAAGAGTGTCGAGCCAGGCCAGCAACGGGGCCCGGGTCGACTCGACCGCCAGCGAGTAGCCGGTCACGCAGACGAGGTCGCCGGCGGCGGGCCCGCTGGCGGCGAGGCTGTCGACGGTGATGCGGCGCTCGGCGCCCAGTGTGGTGACGAACGTCCGTTCGGCGCTGGGTTCGACGAGGACGACGCAGAGCGCGGTGTCGGCGTCCGGGACGGCGGGGGCGGACCAGACAACGCCCTCGGCGTCCAGCGCGGCGCGGATGATGTCGCCGTTGGGCCCTGTCCCGATCGCCCCGGCGTGCACGCAGTCGGCGCCCGAGCGGGCCGCGGCGGCGAGGATGTTCACCGCTCCCCCGGCGTGCTGGTTCCAGTCGACGGCCATCACGTTCTGCCCCCGGCGCGGCAGGGCGGGGATCATCGCGGTGGCGTCCACCAGCGCCTGGCCGGTGTGGATGATGCGAGGCATGGGCCGCAGCGTATCGCGCTGCTGCATATTGTTGCGCGATCGATTCATATCGTTTTACGATGTGTTCACCGAACGAAAGGTGCACCCATGTCCCGCCCCCTGCGCATCGCCCTCTGGGCCCTCATCGTCTCCCTGGCGCTCGGCGTCCTGGTCGTGGCCGGACTGATGCTCCCGCTGGCCGCGTTCCAGGCCGCCGAGTCCTACCCCGAGTACGCCTACCTGGCCTGGCCCTTCCTGCTCTCCTTCTGGGCGGCCTGTGCCGCGGCCCTCGTGGTGCTCGGTGTGGCCGCCCGCCTGGTCGGGCTCGCGGCGTCCGGGCAGCTGCTGAGCCGGGCCACCCAAGGCCCGCTCGCGGTGGCGATCGGCGGGTTCGGCGCGATGGCGGTGGTGTTCCTGGGCCTGAACGGGGTGCTGACGTTCGTCGTGGGGCAGAACCATCCGAGCGTGTTCCTGGCGCTGCTCGGCCTGGGGCTGATCTGCCTGACCGCAGCCCTGGCGCTGGTGGCCGCCAAGGGTCAGGTCGCCCGTGCGTCGGCCCTAGCCGACGAGGTGGAGGCGTTCGTCTGATGATCGAGGTGTCCCTCGACGTGGTGCTGGCCACGCGCAAGATGACGCTCACCGAGCTCTCCGAGCGGGTGGGGATCACGCCCGCCAACCTGTCCAACCTGAAGAACGGCCGCGCCCGCGGCGTCCGGTTCTCGACGCTGGCCGCGATCTGTCGCGAGCTCGACTGCCAGCCCGGCGACCTGTTGACCTACTCCCCGGCCGACTGATCAGGACCGCAGGATCGAGGCCACCTTCTTGCCCTTGGCGAGCTCGTCGACGAGCTTGTCCATCCAGCGGATCCGCTGCATCAGCGGGTCCTCGATCTCCTCGACGCGGTACCCGCAGATGACGCCGGTGATCAGGCCCGCGTTCGGGTTCAGCTTCGGCGCCTGCGCGAAGAACGTCTCCAGGTCGCGCTGGTCGGCGACCGCCTCGGCGATGCCGGCGTCGTCGTAGCCGGTCAGCCACTCCAGCACCGTGTGCAGGTCCGCGACGGTGTACCCCTTCTTCTGCGCCTTGGTGACGTAGTGCGGGTAGATGTCGGCGAACGGGATGCCGAAGATGCGGTGTCGGGTCACGGCGGACAGCCTAGGGCGTGTCGCGTAACTGATTTGGGTGGTTTGGGTCAGGGTTGTCTTTGTGACCAGGAGTCCTCAGTTCAGTGACGAGATGTGGGCGCGGATTGAGCCGTTGATGCCGCGTGGGGGCGCGAAGGGCGGCCGTCCGTGGAATGACCACCGGCGGACGGTGGAGGGCATCTGTT
>NZ_JACJFX010000043.1:0-21132 GCF_014164675.1 Propioniciclava sp. MC1683
GACGACCCCGCTGTCGCACTCAACTGCGCTGACTCACACTCGCGGCTCGACAGCCGCGGCGGCGTCCCACCCGCCACCCACGTCCAACCCGCCGTCAGATAGACGCCTTGTTCAGCAGGCTCCTAGGTCCTGACCCCTTCGTCTTCAGCCGATTTCTGTCCTCGTGTTGCCGTCTCGGGACCCCGGTTCCCAACCGTGCGCCGCCCCGCGGAGGCGGCGCCGAGTGAACACTCAGGGGAGGCGCGCGACCTCGAAGGTGAAGCCGTGCGCGCGGATCCGTGCCACGAGGGCGTCGCCCAGGGCCGTGGCCGGGGTCAGCACGCCCGCGCGCTGGGGGAGTCGGGGGCCGTCGAGCGCCAGGCACAGCGCGCTCTGGCCGAGCATGACGGCGGTGCCGTCGTAGCCGGGATCCTGGTCCGCGGCGACCGTGGAGCGATACCGCGCCCCGGTCGTGGTCGTGGCGGTGATCTCCATCCGGAAGCGTCCGGCGGCACGCTGCTCGGGGGAGGGCCCCTGACCCGGCCGGGGCAGGATCCGGTCCAGCACCCTGCGCGTCGGGGTCCAGCCCAGTCCCCGCTGCAGTGCACCAAGTCCGACGTCCATGCCCACCGCCAGCAAGGGGGCCAGGGGGCTCGGCCCGAGGTCGGACACCTCCCGGTAGCGGAAGGCTCGGCCGTAGGCCCCGTCCGACAGGGCGTTGGACAGCCTCACCACCCGGGTGTTGTAGTCGGCCATCACGAAGCGGCCCAGCCAGTGCCCCGTCTCGGGGTCGCGCTCGGGCCCGGCCCACCTGCGCAACCGGCCGAGGCGTCCCGAGCGTGTCTGGGACCGTGGAGCGGGTTCATCCGCCTGGCGCGGGCCGAGCGCGTCCGGGGCGCGCAGGACGCGCCGCAGGCTGGGGTCGGCCTGCAGCGCGATCGCCTGCTGGCGGGCGGAGTCGATGGTTCCACCCGAGATGCCCCCCTCATCGACCGCACGACGAGGGTGGTGTCCGCCAGGGTGCCCTCACCGTCCGCGGATGCCCGATCGGCCGTGAGCAGGACGCCGAGGTCGGAGGGGATCGAGTCGAAGCCGCAGGAGTGGACGATCCTGGCGCCGGTCTCCCGGGCCCGGGCGTCCACCGTTTCGAGGGCCCACCGGACGAACAGCAGTTCCCCGGTCAGGTCGGCGTAGTGGGTGCCTTCCTCCGCGCACGCCGTCACGACGTGTCTCCCGTCACGCGCGTAGGGCCCGACCGTGGTGGCGAGCACGGTGGTCCGCGCCGCGAGGCGCCGCAGGCCCACGGCGTCCGTCGCGTCGACCTCGACCAGCGCCCAGTCCCGGCCCGGCTCGCCGAGGCGGGACCGCACCTCGGCCAGACGCTCCGGGCTACGCCCGGCCAGCGCGACCCTGGTCCCGGGACCGCCCGCGGCTGCGAGGTGCTCCGCGGTCAGGGCCCCGACGAACCCGGTGGCTCCGAACAGGACGACGTCGAACGGGCGCTCAGCCATGACCTCACTGTGTCACGCGCCGCCAGGGTCAGAGGGGCAGTTCCCCGCGGACGAGGCTGTCGCCCGAGTGCTGCGGACGGTCGTCGAACAGCTCCCGTGAGATGTCGACCACCACGTAGCCCTCGTCGAGCAGGCGGCGCGCGATCGGGAAGTCCTGCTGGGAGGTCCCGGCGGGCAGCACGCCCACCGACACCATCCGGGCCAGGTCGCGGTTGATCAGCCACACCTCGAGGTACCCGTCGCCCGCGTCGAGGGCCTGGGTCCGGACCGCCAGAGTGACGCCACGGGCGGTGTCGCGGACGCTCGCCTCCCCGAGCACCTCCCGGGTGTCGAGCGTGGTCAACTCGGCGCTGGCGACGGGTTCCGGCGCCGGGGCGGGCCGCGTCAACAGCCAGGTGGCGCCCGCACCCGCTGCCGCACCGGCCGCCGCACCAGCCGCGGCAGCGGCGGCGACCCACCCGATGAGGCTGCGTCGCGACACGTTCCGGGAGCCGGGGGAGGCTTCACCGGGTGCGATCCCGGCTCGTACCCCGTCCCAGAGCCGGGGTGGGGGTGCTACCAAGGAGGCGTTGGCACGGAGGGCGTCCGCCACGTGGGCCAGTTCATCGACCTCGGCCCGACAGGCCGGACACTCCGCCAAGTGCGGACCCACGGGGCCTTCCGGGTGCTCGCCCAGGGCGACCGCCGCCAACAGTTCGGCGTCAGGATGCTGCATCATGCACCTCCCTGAGTTGTTCCCGCAGGGCCAGCAGCCCCCGTCGTGCGTGGCTCTTGACGGTCCCCAGGGGCAGGCCGAGCCGGCGGCTGACCTCCTGGTGGGTGTGGCCCTCCATCACGGACAGACGGATGATCGTGCTCCGCGGCTCGCCGAGCGCGCGCAGCGCGTCCGCGACCACCACGTGGTCGACGACGGACGCCTCGTGCGTGGGATCGGGCGCCTCGGGCTGCGCCCCCGCCATCTCGACCCGCCGCCGCTGGCCGGCGCGCCGCTCGTGCGCGTCCGCGATGCGGTGTCGGGTGATGCCGACCAGCCAGCCGGCGACCGAACCGGCCTCCGGCCTGAGGGTGTGCCGGCCCTGCCACGCCGAGACGAAGACCTGCTGGGTCACGTCCTGGGCGTCATGGTGGTCGCCCAGCGACCGCACGGCCAAGGAGTGCACGAGGGTGCCCCAGCGGCGGTAGGCCTCGGCGAGGGCGTCCTCGTCGCCGGCGCGCAGGCGCACGGCGACGTCATCCTCGGGCTGCACGAGACAATCCTGTCAGCCCAGCACGCGGGCAACAACCACGACGTTGTCCTCGTAGGAGTTGGTGGCCCTGTCGTAGCGTCCCCCGCAGGTCACCAGGTGGAGGCGGTGCTCGCCGGTTCGGTCGAAGAGCGAGGCGGTGTCGAGGGACAGCTTGGCGACCTGGTCGACGCTCACGACCTCGTAGGCCACTACCCCGCCCGCGGTGGTGAGTTCCACCCGCGCACCCGGTCGGAGGGCCGCCAGTCGGGCGAAGGGACCCCGCCCCTCTGACCGCGACGACACGTGCGCGGCGACGACGGACGCCCCCGCTTCCGCACCGGCTCCAGGACCGAACCGGTACCAGGCTGCGGTGGAGGACCCGGACGGCACCTGCATCGCACCCGCGTCGTCGACCCCGGTGGGGACCACGGGCAGGTCGATGCCCGCACCCGGGACCACCACCCGCGTGGGGACGCCACCGTGGTCGCGGGTCGGGAGGGACGTGAGGTCGGCGCTCCGCCGTCCGACCGCGTCCCCCGCGGCTGGCGCGGGTCGGCCGGGTGGGGCGGTGGGCGTGGTGGCGGCGGGCGGACCGTCCGTCACGGTCGCGGATGCCTGCACGAAGGCCCCCGACCGGGGGGCCTCGGGCGGATCACCCAGACCCATGAGGGCCCAGGTGGTGCCACCCACGGTGAGGGAGGCCACCAACGCGGCGGCCGCCCTCACTGGAAGGCGGACGGTGCTCACAGCTCCACGGACTCCGGGCGCCGCATCCCCAGCAGCACGACGCCGGCGGCGGAGACCGCCAGGCTCGAGGCGGCGAGCAGGCGCATCGTGGCGTCGGAGACGGGAGCGGTGCCGGTCGGAACCCCCGAGGGCGCCGAGTGCAGGCCGTCGAGCGTCTGGACGGCGAACGCGAGGTTGTCGTCGGCGGCCGAGCCCCACGCGTACACGATCGTGTTGGCGCCCTCGGTCACGGGCACGTCCGCGGGGCCGATGGCAACGGTGTCGGTGCCGGCGAGCACGACGTCAGCGGAAATCCTGCCGGCCGGGAGGTCGGCCTTGGCCTCGTCGGGGTTCGTCACGTTCGAGAACGCGACCGTGCCGTTCGCCCGCACGTCCACCGCCGGCGCGGCGGCCGTGTGCCGGACGGTCAGGCGTCCCTGACCGGCAGCGGTCTTGCTCGTGTCGTTCACGAACGGGGTCAGCGTGGGGCTGCCGGAGGCGTCGAGGTGGGCGACCACGGTGACGTTGGCGCCGGCGGGGACGGCCACGTCGTTGGCCTCGATGATGGCGGCGCCGTCGGCTCCCGCGCCCGGCGCGGTCACCTTGAGGTCGTACTCGCCGGCGGGCAGGCTCAGGGCGTCCGTCAGCGTGCCCGGGGCGAAGTTGGTCAGCGCGGCGTCGCCGTTCACGTAGACGTCCACCGTGGCGCCCGGAACGCCGTGCAGCACGTGGACAGAGGCGTCGTCGGCGGCATGGGAGGCGGGGGCCAGAGAGATGGCGGAGAGGGCGGCGAGGGCGGCGGCCAGGGGGAGGACTCCAGTGCGCATGGCGGGTTCCTTTCGATCGCTGTGGTCGGGCGACCTGGTGTCGCCTTCACCAGTGGATTCGGATCCAGACCCGCGTTTGGATGCAGCTATGTAGAAGGTTTGTAAAAACTTTCCCTGAGCCGGTCGGGTTCGGGCCGCCGCGCACGCTGGACCTCCTCGGGGGAGGGCATGGCAGATGGCGACGCCCCGCTGCACCACCCACGTGGGTGGTGCAGCCGGGGCGTCCGAACAGGGGTTCCCGGGGCGCGTCAGCCGACCGGCCGCGGCGACGGTTCCCCTGACCGGCCAAGCGCCTCACGCCGGGACAGCACGAGGGCGACGGCTCCGGCCACCACGAAGACGGCGATGCAGGTGAGGGCCGTGATGATCACCGAGGGGTATGCGCCGGCGAACCCGGTGTCGGCGGTGTGCTTGAGCCAGATCCCGAGGTAGGCCCAGACGAACACCAGCCCGTAGGCGATGTCGCGGTCCCGCAGGATGACGGCGGTGCCGATGAGTGCGCCCACGGCCAGGATCGCGACGGTCCAGGTGGACTCGGCGATGCCGAGGCCGTCCCAGCCGACGCTGACCAGCCACACGGTGGTGTTCGCGATCGTCGCCACCGTGAGCCATCCGAAGTAGACGCTGAAGGGTAGCCGGACGAGGAGGCGCTCGCGCAGGGTGAGCTCGGCCCGAACGAGGATGCGGGTGATGGCGATCAGGAGCACCAGCATGGTGGCGAGCAGCAGCGTGGAGAGCCCGATGAAGTCGTAGTGCCAGGCGAGGATCCAGGCCGCGTTGGCGAAGGACGATGCCGCGAAGAGCACGCCGACCCGCTCGAGCATCGCCCGCTCCGCCTGGGGCTCACGGCCACCCGGGGCACGGAACAGGCCCATCTGGTAGAGCACGTGCGCGCCGAGGAGTATGTAGATGACACCCCAGATCGCGAAGGTGATCCCCGTCGGTGCGAACAGGTTGGGGTAGGAATCGGACACCCCGCCCGTCGTGCGCCCGTTGATGGGCAGCGCGTTGGCCAGGGCATTCGTCGCGATCATCACGACGTAGGCGACGGCGAGCAGGGCCCTGATCCCGGGGTGCGCGGTCTTGGCGGTCATGTGGTTCCTCTCGAAGCGGGCGGGGGGAGAGGGGGGCCCTCGCGGCATCTCCGTCCAAGCTTTGTACAATCCGCTTTGAATATCAAGTCGCTGAAGCCTGCGGACGGGGGGACAGTTCGTGCCGGTAGGTCCAGGAGGTGAGGGCCGTCCCCGTCATCGCCAGCAGGACGCCGAGGAAGATGTGGACCGCGGTCACACCGCTCTCGCCGAGCGCGAACTGGACGCCGGCCAGGACGGCCACGAGCACGGCCAGCACCACGTTGACCGGTCCGGCGGACCGGCGCAGGACGAGGTAGGTCACGGCCGAGGCCAGGCACACCGCGACGGTCACGAGGGCCCCCACCTGGTGATGAGCGCGATACGCGGCCTCGCCGCCGATGAAGGCGGCCGCCCAGCCGGCTTGGGCGATGAGGCAACTGAGGACCACCGTGGCGGCACTACGCAGCACGACCAGGTGCGGGTGTGGCAAGGGGGGCAGGGCCATGACACCACTGTGGCACACCCCTGTCCGGTGGTTCGCGCACCGCCTGATCGCCTGCGGCAGGGAGCCGCGCGGAGCACACTGGAACCACCACCACGTGGTGGGAGTCGCCAGGATCGAGGGTCATCGTGGCGCTGGTGGTCGCCGGGACGCAGGGATGGGGTGGCTGGCATGGCGGGGGCGGGCGGACGGGGGAGGTTCCTCGTCCTGGTGGGGGCGCTCCTCGGCGTCCTGCTGACGTTGGCCGGTCCGGGGGCGGCCGCCCACGCCGAGGTCCGGCTCTACTTCTTCTGGGGGGACGGCTGCCCGCACTGTGAGGCGGCCCAGCCCCACCTCCGTGAGCTCGCGTCGGCCAACCCGGACCTCGTGGTCGTGGAGAGGGAGGTCTGGTACGACAAGGACAATCAGCGCGAACTGGTCTCCATGGCCGCTCGTCACGGCTTCCGGCCGACCGGCGTGCCGACCATCCTGCTCGGTGAGCGCCACTGGGTCGGGTACAGCGACCGGATCGCCGCCGAGATCGACCAGGCGGTGGCGCGCTGCCTGGACACGGGCTGCCCGGACGCCGGCGCGTGGGTCGCCGGCGCCGCTCCGGCCCCCTCGGGATCCTCCAGCCCGGCCGCCTTCCCGTCCACGCCCGTCGACGCGGCGGTGCCAGTGGCGCCGTCACCCAACACGCTGGAGCTGCCCTGGGGTGGCCGGGTGAACCTGACGACCCTCTCTCTCCCGGTCACCACGATGGTGATCGCGGCGGTGGACGGCCTCAACCCCTGCTCGCTCTGGGTGCTGGGTGTCCTGCTGGCGCTGACCCTGCGGACGGGTTCACGCCGCGTCACCCTGGTCGTCGGGCTGGTGTTCATCACGGTGACCGGTCTGGTCTACGGACTCTTCATCGCGGGGATGTTCACGGTCGTGGGGATCGCCACGCTCTCGCCCTGGCTGCGCGCACTGGTCGCGATCATCGCCATCGCCTTCGCGCTGATCAACATCAAGGACTACTTCTGGTTCAGGCGGGGCCCGTCCCTGACCATCCCCGACGGCGCGAAACCCGGCATCTACCAGCGGATGCGCGGCGTGCTGGCGAACGCGGACAACCTTCCGGCCCTGGTCGGTAGCACCGTGCTCCTCGCGGCCGGCGTGTCGATCGTGGAACTGGCCTGCACGGCGGGGTTCCCCATCGTCTGGACCACCCTGCTCGCCGAGCGCCAGGTTCCGGGGCCGGCCTTCGCCGGCCTCCTGGTCCTGTACCTGCTGGTGTACCAACTGGACGAGCTGGTCATCTTCGGCGTGGCCGTCCGGACCCTGCGCGCCAGCAGGTTGCAGGAGCATCAGGGCCGGGTGCTGAAGCTCGTGGGGGGCATGCTGATGCTGACCCTCGCCGTGGTCATGCTGGTCGAGCCAGTCTGGATGTCCGACCTGGGTTCCTCGCTCCTTGTCCTCCTCACCGCCCTCGCTGCCGCCGGCGTCGTCCACCTCGTCTACACCGCAACCACGAAAGAGGCCCTCCCATGAAGCTCCTCCGCAGCCTCGCCACCGCCTCCGTCCTGCTCCTCACCGCCTGCACGCCGGTGGCGGACCAGACCATGGTGGTCACCGTCTACTTCGACAACGAGGTCCTCAACCCGGGTGCCGCCGACTGCGGACGGGTCTACGGCGTGCACCGGACGGTGCCCGCGTCGGCGGACGTGCTCGGCGCCTCCGTGAGGGAACTGCTGGCCGGACCGACGGCCGAGGAGTCCGCTCAGGGATACCGGTCGTGGTTCTCGGCGGCGACGGCGGACGCACTGCTGGGTACCTCCACGGTGGGGGACACGAGCTATGTGGACCTGGCCGACGTCAGCAGCACCATCCCCAACGCCAGTACCTCCTGCGGCAGTGCGGCCCTGCTGGCGCAGCTGGGGACCACGGCGCAGCAGGCCGCGATGACTCCCCGGGTGCTGTACGCGTTCGACGGTCAGCCGGGCCCCTTCTGGGCGTGGCTCCAGGTCGGCTGCACTGCCGACAACGACCACTGCGACCCGGCGCCGTTCGGTGGCCCGCCCGCCACGCCCCCCGCGACGCCGACCGTGGCTCCGTCCCCCACGCCGACCGTCACGGCCACGGACCTTCAGGGGGTCAACGAGGCGTTCGTCACGGCCTTCGACGACGCGGCCGCGTTGCTGTCGGTCGACGTGGTGAGGTTCCTCAGCGGTCAGGAAGCCTTGGACCATGCCGCGGGACACCCCGTGTACTGGGACAGGCTCGTCTGCAACGGTGGCGGCTACGAGGGCGGCGACACGACGGGCTGCTCGATCGACAACGACTACCTCATCGTCAACGACAACCCGCGTGTCCGCACCCTCCCCGTGACACCCGACGTCGACATCAGGCTCATCCCCTGGCCGGAGTGCTGCGAGGTGGAACCGACGACGCGCGCAGCGTTCGCGGAACGCGTGCTGGAGCAGGAGCATCCGCTCCTGGTGAGCCTGGACGTCGCCCCGGACGGCTCCGTGACGCAGGTCTGGGAGATCTACACGCCGTAGCCCGCGGTTGCCACGGGGTGGCGCTGGAGGTGCGGGTCCGGTAAGCTGGATCCTTCGCCTGCGCGGAAGGAACCGCGGGGCGGCCCATCCGTTTCCGCGTGTGCAACCCCCTGCACCGCGACCCCACGATCCATCCGAGCCGTCGGCAGCCCCCGCGCCACGGCCGGCCACTGAAGGAGAACACATGAGGACCCCCACCGCACGCTGGCGCTTGTCCGAGGCGCCCCTGTCCTGCGGCCACACGCTGGCCGTCCGCAACGGAGAGGGCTTCGCCTACTGCTCCTGGTGCGCCGAGAGCGTGGACGTGCTCACAACGGCTGCGTAGCGCTCACGCGTCCTCGCCGGGCGTCGGCTGCTCACCCTCGGCGTCGGTCGGGTTGGTCGGATGCCCCCCGTCCCCGCGGCGCTCGGCCGCGTTGGTGTTGTTCAGGTCCTGGTCGGCCTCGGCGGGGTTGATGCGCGGATCGGCCTCGTTGGTGTCGGTCATGACTCGAGACTCGCCTCCGCCGATCGCGCTGTCAAGCGCATCGACCGGCGCGCAAGCTCCGCTGATGACGCCCACCGTCGCAATGCGTACCCTGTGCACCAGGGGCGTCGGTCCTCGTGACGGCCCCACCCCCCACCCCGGAGGTGACCGTGCGACGGACGACCCCGCCCACCCCCCGGCGCGCCGCGATTCCCGATGCCCGCGTCGGTTGGCCCGGCGCCCGCCCGCTGGCCCTCGTGGGCGCCGTCGCGTGGATGGAGGGTGTCCTGCGGGTCGGGACGGGCGAACACCTGCTCGACGGGGCCGTCGTCCTCCCGCTCCTGCTGGGCGTGGCGCCGGCCCTCCTGGTGCACCTGGTGTCCACCCTGGCCGGCCCGCGCGTGCGCACCCTGCTGGTCGGCTTCGGACTGGCCTTCCTGGCCGTGCTGTACTCCTCCCAGTACGTCTACTTCCAGATCTTCCGCACGGTCCACTCCGCCTATTCGGCGGCGAACGCGGGGCAGGTCGCGGAGTTCGCCGCCGACATCGGTGCGACCGTCGTCGAGCACGCGGCCGCGCTGGCCCTGATCCTCGTGGTCCCCACCCTGCTCGTGGTCCTGGTGTCCCGCGCCGCCCCGACGCCGGTGCCCACGTGGCGACACCGTGCACTCGTGCTGCTCGTCGCGGCCGTGGCTCAGGGGGTGTCCCTGACGGTGATCACCGTGGGCGATCGCGAACCCAACTCCCCGTGGGACCTGTACCACCGCAGCACGTACCCGGTGGCCTCCGTGCAGCAACTGGGCCTGATCACGACCATGCGTCTGGACGTCGCCCGCACCCTCGTCGGGTTCGAACCTGCCGATCCGGGCGTGCCGCCCGCGCTGGACCCCGTCCCGTCTCCCACGCCGATCGCGCCCGAGGGCGCTGCCTCCTCCGCACCCCCGAGCGCGGGACCCACCCCCGTGGCCCGGGAGCCCCACGTCCTGCCGATCGACTTCGAGGCCCTGGCGGCCGACGCGCCCAACAGCCGGCTGCAGGGCGCGCACACCTGGTTCGGCCAGCGAGCACCGTCGTACCGCAACGACCACACCGGACGGTTCGCCGGCTACAGCCTGGTCCTCGCCACGGCGGAGGGATACTCCCACCACGCGATCGACCCGGAGCCAACCTGGGCTACACCTACCAGGGGATCGGCAACGGGCTGAAGGTCACCAAGACCTGGCCCGAGTCCGATGTCGAGATGGTGGCCGCCACGGTGGGCGACTACACGGGGGCGGCCCCGTTCCACACCTGCTACATGACGGTCAGCGGGCACCTGCGCTACACCTTCGGGGGCAACTTCATCGCCCGCAAGAACCGCGACCTGGTGGCGGACCTGCCCCTCGGGGAACACGCGCGCGCCTACCTGGCGACCCAGATCGAACTCGACCGGGCCCCGGAACTGCTCCTGCAGGAACTGGAGGCCGCCGGCGTGGCCGATCGCACCCTCATCGCCGTGAGCGCCGACCACTACCCCTATGGCCTGTCGCACGGGGAGATCGTCGCCAGCCTCGACATCCTCCCCACCCTGCTGAACCTGATGGACCTTGAGTACGACTCCCGGCTCCTGATGGGCGTCGACGCCTTCTCCGACGCCCCGCCGCTGGTCATCTTCAACAATCGCAGCTTCATCTCTGACCGCGGCCGCTACAACGCCAAGACCCGCCAGTTCATCCCGACACCCGGCGCAGAGGTCCCGGAGGACTATCGCGCCCGGGTGTCGACGGACATCGACCGCCGGTTCTACTACTCGGCCCTCGTGCTCGACGACGACTAATACGCGATCGCCAGACCCGGCTGACCCGGACGGCTCCCACGCGTCACGCCAGGGCGGCCCTGACCTTCGCCGCGACGGCCGAGCCCTCGGCCCGCCCGGCCACGCGGGCGTTCACCGCCTTCATGACGGCCCCCATCTGGCGCATCCCCGGCGCCCCCCCGGCAGACGCGGCCGCGGTGGCGACCTCCTCGGCGACGATGGCGTCCAGCTCGGCGTCCGACAGCATGGCGGGGAGGTAGCGGCTCAGGATGTCGACCTCGGCGAGCTCCTTCGCCGCCAGTTCCGGCCGCATGCCGTCGGTGTAGGCCTGGGCCGAGTCCCGGCGCGACCGGACCTCGCGCTGCAGGACGGCGATCTCGTCGGCCTCGGACAGCTGGCGCGCCTCCTTGCCGGCCACCTTCTCGTTCTTGAGTGCGCCGATCGCCATGCGCAGGGTGGTCACGAGGGCGGAGTCGCGGGCCTTCATGGCGGCGACCATGTCCTGGTGCAGGGTCTCCTCGAGGGTCATGGGTCCTCCTTTCGTCGTCGGGCATCATCCCACACGGGCCCCGTGTCGCCGGGGTCGGTACCGTTGGGGCATGGGCGCCCGCCTCTTCACCGCCGTCCTGCCCCCCGCGGACCTGGTCGAGGAACTCGACCACTTCCTGACGCCCCGACGCCAGGCAGAGCCGCGGCTGCGCTGGACGCGGCCGGAGGGGTGGCACCTGACCACGGCCTTCATGGCCAGCGTCACGGACGACGGCGTCGACCGGCTCACCGAGGCCCTCGCCGACGTCGCGGCCCGGACCCCGGCGTTCCGGCTCAGTCTGGGCGGTGGGGGAGCGTTTCCCTGGCCGCGGGAGACCAAGGTGCTGTGGATGGGCGTGCGCGAGGGGGAAGACCAACTCGCCGCGCTGGCCGAACGCTCACGCAACGCCGCCGTGCGGGCCGGGGTGCGGGTGGACGGGGCGCGGTTCGTCCCCCACCTGACGCTGGCCCGGGCCAACCGCGCCATCGACAGCACCCGCCTGGTGCGCGTGCTCGACACGTTCGACGCGGCCGGGTGGACCGCCGACGAGTTTGTCCTGATCCAGAGCCACCTGCGCGACCGCGGCAACCGGTACGAGGTGCTGCACCGCTTCGCCCTGTCGACCGGCAGCCGAGATTGAAGATTGGACCACCCCTCAAGCCCTAGGGTGGTCCCACGCTTTGCGGGACCCGAAGGATGACCATGACCGACTACAGCATCGAGACCCTGGCGGTGCACGCCGGGCAGGAGCAGGCCGACCCGGCCACCAACGCCCGCGCGGTGCCGATCTACCAGACCACCAGCTACGTCTTCGACGACACCCAGCACGCCGCCGACCTGTTCGCGCTGCGCAAGTCCGGCAACATCTACACCCGGATCATGAACCCGACCCAGGACGTCCTGGAGAAGCGCGTCACCGCGCTCGAGGGCGGGCTGGCCTCGCTGGCCACGGCGTCCGGCGCCGCGGCGATCACCTACGCCGTGCTGACGCTGGCCGGGGCGGGCGACAACATCGTCGCGAGCTCCAAGCTGTACGGCGGCACCTACGCGCTCTTCGCCCACACGCTGCCGCAGTTCGGCGTCGAGACCCGCTTCGTCGACCCCGACGACCCGGCCGCGCTGGCCGAGCACGTGGACGAGCGCACCAAGCTCGTCTTCGCCGAGAGCCTCGGCAACCCGGCGTTGAACGTCCTCGACATCCGTGCCTGGGCCGACGCCGCGCACGCGCTGGGCCTGCCGCTCATCGTCGACAACACCGCCGCCACGCCGTACCTGTGCCGCGTCTTCGACCACGGCGCCGACATCGCCATCCACGCCGCCACCAAGTACTTCGCCGGCAACGGCACCTCGATGGGCGGCGTGATCGTCGACTCCGGCCGCTTCGACTGGGCCGCCCACGCCGAGCGCTTCGGCAACCTCACCGCCCCCGACCACGCCTACCACGGCGTCGTCTGGACCGAGGCGGCCGGCCCCGCCGCGTTCATCATCCGCGCCCGCACGGTCATGCTGCGCAACACGGGCGCGGCGATCGCACCGATGAACGCGTTCCAGATCCTGCTCGGCCTGGAGACCCTCCACCTGCGCATGGAGCGGCACAGCGAGAACGCGCTCAAGGTCGCCCAGTTCCTGGCGAACGACGACCGCGTGGCCTGGGTCCGCTACCCGGGCCTGGCCGACGACCCCTACCACGAGGTCGCCGGGCGCATGCTCACCAGGGGCAACAGCGGCCTGGTCGCGTTCGGCCTCAAGACCGGGCGCGAGGGCGGCTCGAAGTTCATCGAGGCGCTCGAGCTGTTCAGCCACCTGGCCAACATCGGTGACGCGAAGTCGCTCGCGATCCACAACGCGACGACCACGCACAGCCAGCTGACCGAGTCCGAGCTCGTGGACGCCGGCGTGGCGCCCGAGGGCGTCCGGCTCTCGATCGGCATCGAGAACGTCGACGACCTGATCGCCGACCTCGACAAGGCGCTGTCTGCGTGACCAGGACGACGGAGGGCGGGTCGGTCGGCGTCACCACGACGCGGACCGCCCGCCTCTTCACGGCCGAGTCCCCGCTCGTGCTCGCCTCGGGCGCCGAGCTGGGGCCGGTTGACGTCGCCTACGAGACCTACGGCACCCTGGCGCCCGACGGCTCCAACGCCGTCTACATCTGCCACGCCCTCACCGGTGACGCGCACGCGGCGGGCTGGCACGAGGGCGACAGGCGGCCCGGCTGGTGGGACAACCTGATCGGCCCCGGCAAGCCGCTGGACACCGACCGCTTCTTCGTCATCTGCAGCAACCTCATCGGCGGGTGCCGCGGGTCGACCGGCCCGTCGTCGATCGACCCGGCCATTGGCGCGGCCTACGGGATGGGCTTCCCGCTGCTGGCCATGGCCGACTTCGTGACCGTGCACCGTGCCCTGCTCGCCCACCTCGGGGTGAAGCGGCTGCTTGTGGCGCTGGGCGGATCCCTCGGCGGCATGCAGGTGCTGCAGTGGTCGCTGGACCACCCCGAGGACATGGCCCACGCTGCCATCGTCGCCGCCTCGAGCCGCCTGACCGCCCAGAACATCGCCTTCTCGGCCGTGGCCCGACGGGCGATCATGGACGACCCGCACTTCCTCGACGGGCACTACGCCCAGGAGGGGACCAACCCCGACGTCGGCCTCTCCATCGCCCGGATGATGGCGCACATCACGTACCTGTCCGAGGACGCCTTCACCGAGAAGTTCGGCCGCTCCCCGCAGGGGGAGACCACCAACGGTGGCTTCGGGATCGACTTCGCCGTCGAGAGCTACCTCGACCACCAGGGCCAGGTGTTCCTCGAGCGCTTCGATGCGCTCAGCTACCTCTACCTGACCCGCGTCATGGACTACTTCGACCCGTTCTCCAAGCCCGACGCGCTGACCGGGCTCGCGGCGTCCCCGGTGCGGTACCTCGTGCTCAGCTTCGACACCGACTGGCGGTTCTCGACCGAGCACTCGCTGCGGATCGTCCGCCACCTCGAGTCCGTGCAGCAGCCGGTGACGTTCCGCGAGTTGCGCTCGCCGTACGGCCACGACTCGTTCCTGCTCGACGACCCCGCCTACCACGCGACGTTGCGCGCGTGGTTCGACCGCGCCCTGGAGGTGGGAGTGTGACCGCCCCGACCCAACTGCGCCTCGACCTGCAGCTCGTCGCCGACCAGGTCTTCGCCGGCTCGCGCGTGCTCGACCTCGGCTGCGGGTCCGGCTCGCTGCTGGCCCACCTCATGGAGCGCAAGCGCTGCACCGGCCAGGGCGTCGAGATCGACCCCGACTCGGTGCTCGCGGCCATCCGCCGCGGGGTGCCGGTGCTCGACCGCCGCATCGAGGACGCCCTGGTCGACATCGCCGACGACTCCTACGACACCGTGGTGCTCTCGCGCACGCTGCAGACGATGCTGCGCCCCGAGTTCGTGCTCGCCCAGATGGCCCGCGTCGCCGAGCGCCTGGTCGTCTCGGTGCCGAACTTCGGCTGGTACCGCAACCGCCTGCGCCTGCTGGGCGGACGGATGCCGGTCTCCAAGGAGATCCCGTACCTCTGGTACAACTCCCCGAACCTCCGGTTCACGACCTTGGCCGACCTCGAGGACCTCTTCGACCAGCTCCACCTCATCGTCGACCGCCGCTTCACCTACACCGAGCACGGCCGCCGGCTGCGCATGTACGGCCAGTCGGCCAACCTGATGGCCTCCGCCGCGGTGTACGTGCTGCGACCCGCCCGCTAGGAGCCGACGTGTCCTACCGCGACCTCGCCGAGCATGCCGTCGCCCTCTTCGGGGCCGCGACCGACGAGCAGCTCGCCGCGCCCGTGCGCTGGACGCCCCGGTGGAGCGCCCGCGACGTCCTGGCCCACCTCGTGGACACCGCCGAGCGTGCGGTGGCGGGGGAGGAGGGCCCGCCGGCCGACGAGCAGGCCCACGCGGCCGTGCTGGCGCGCCCGGGTGCGACCGTGACCGAGCTCACGGGACGCCTCGCCGAGCTGGCGCCGCAGGTGAAGGTCGCCGAGTTCGGGCCCTCCCAGGCGTGGGACATCGCCGTCCACCTCGCCGACGTGCGCGAGCCTACGAGCGGTTCCGCGAGCTGTTCAGCCGGCGCGACGTGCCGGGCGCCTTCTTCAGCTGACCCGGCCGCCGGCGGCGGCGAGCGCCGCGAGGATCCGGTCGGCGCTGCCACCGAGGTTGAGCTCCTCGGTCAGCGCCGCGAACAGTTCCGGGTCCTTCGGCGCGGCGGGCAGGGCGAGGTCCACCTCCGGCAGCGGGACGCCGCGGGCCGCGGTCACCACCTCCCGGGCCGGGCCCAGGTAGTCGACCGCCGCGGCCAGCGAACGCTGGACGCCGGAGGAGAGGTTCGCGGCGTTGGCCACGATGCCGTCGAGGTCCCCGTACTTCCCGATCAGCTGCGCCGCGGTCTTCTCGCCGATGCCCTTCACGCCGGGCAGCCCGTCGGAGGGGTCGCCGCGCATCACGGCGAAGTCGACGTAGCCGGCCCCGGTGATCGTGTACTTCGCCTGCAGCCACGCGTCGGTGATCTGCTCGTGCTTCGCCACCCCGCGGCCCACGTAGAGCACGCGCACGGCCCGGTCGTCGTCGACCAGCTGGAACAGGTCGCGGTCGCCGGTCACCACGTCGACCGGCCAGGTGGACCGCGTGGCGAGGGTGGCGATCACGTCGTCGGCCTCGTGGTCGGCCGCGCCGACGATCGGCAGGCCGAGGGCGTCCAGCGTGGCCCGGATCCACGGAACCTGCGCGGTCAGCGCCGCCGGCACCTCCTCGACGTCGCCGTACGCGACCCGGTGGGCCTTGTAGCTGGGCACGAGGTCGACCCGCCACGCCGGCCGCCACGCGTCGTCCCAGCAGCAGGCGACGTGGGTGGGGGAGCAGTCGGTGATGAACCGGGCCAGGAAGTCCAGCAGGCCGCGGACGGCGTTCACAGGATCTCCGGACTTGGCGCGCAGGGAATCCGGCAAACCGAAGAATGCGCGGAAATACAGCGATGCCGTATCAAAAAGTAGCGTCCGCGGGGCGTCCATGGGTCACCAGTGTGACAGCATGGGGCCATGGAGGCACTCGACGCGCAGATCCTCGGACTGCTGGCCCGCGACGGCCGGATGTCCTACACCGACATCGGGAAGGCGACCGGGCTGTCGACCTCGGCGGCCCAGCAGCGGGTGCGGCGCCTCGAGCAGCGCGGGGTGATCACCGGCTACCGGGCCACGATCGACCCGGCGGCGCTCGGCAAGCTGCTGACCGCCTTCATCTCGGTCACCACCACCGACCCGCTCGAGGACACCGAGCTGCCCCGGCGCCTCTCCGAGCTGCCCGAGGTCGTCTCCTGCTACTCGGTGGCCGGGCGCGCGTCCTACCTCGTCATCGCCCAGGTCGAGACGCCCGCCGACCTCGAGCGCGTGCTCACCGAGATCCGCACGCGCGGGCACGCCAACACCGAGACGCAGCTGGTGCTGAGCGTGCCCTTCGCGGACCGCCCCCTGATCTAGGAGCCGAGGCCCGCCAGGCGCGCGAGCAGCGTGGCCTCGGCGACGCACGCGTTGGTGAAGTCGCCCAGGTCGAACGACTCGTCGATGCCGTGCATGCGCGAGTCGGGGTCGACGACGCCGGTGACCAGCACCTCGGCCCCCGGGAACGCCTGCTGGAACAGCCCCACCAGCGGGATCGAGCCGCCCTGGCCCACCTCCACGGCGTCGGTGCCCCACGCCTGCGAGTAGGCGGTGCGGGCGACCTCGGCGACGTCACCGGTCAGCGGCACGAGGGAACCACCCGCGGCCTCCTGCGCCCCGAACGTGACCCGCGCGCCGAAGGGGGCGTGGTCGTGCAGGTGCTGCTTGAGGGCCTCGAGCGCGGCCGCGGCGTCCTGCGACGGGGCCAGGCGCATGCTCACCTTGGCGCGGGCGGTGGGGGCGAGGGTGTTCGACGCGTCGGCCACCCGGGTGCAGTCGATCGCCAGCACCGTGATCGACGGACGCCCCCACAGGCGGTCGGCCAGCGGCCCGGTCCCGGTGAAGGTGACCCCTTCCAGGACGCCGGTCTCGGCGCGCAGCCGCTCCTCGGGGTACTCGAGCGCGAACGGCGGCTCGGTGTCGAGCCCGGCGACGGCGACGTTGCCGTCGGCGTCGTGGAGGGTCGCCAGCAGCTGCACCAGCGTGGTGAGCGCGTCGGGTGCGACGCCGCCGTACTGGCCGGAGTGCAGGGCGTGGTCGAGGGTGTCGACGGTGACGACGACGTCGGAGAGGCCGCGCAGCGCGGTGGTGAAGGCCGGCGTCCCGACCTGCCAGTTGGCCGAGTCGCAGATCACGTACACATCGGCGGCGAGGTCGTCGGCGTGCTTCTCCATCAGGGTGGCCAGGGACGGGGAGCCGATCTCCTCCTCACCCTCGACGAACAGCGTCACGCCCACCGGCGGGCGGCCGTCGAAGGCGCGCAGCGCCGCCAGGTGGACGGCGATGCCGGCCTTGTCGTCGACGACGCCGCGGCCGTAGAGGCGGCCGTCGCGCTCGGTGACGGTGAAGGGGTCGGAGGTCCACAGGTCCACCTCACCGGTGGGCTGCACGTCGTGGTGGGCGTACAGGCAGACGGTCGGGGCGCCCTCGGGCGCCGGGAACTTCGCGATGACCGCCGGCTTGCCGCCCTCGGCGACGATCCGGACGTCGGGGCAGCCCAGGTCGCGGGCGAGCTGGGCGACCGCCTCGGCCGTCGCCTGCACGTCGCCGGCACGGTCGGGCAGCGAGCTCACCGACGGGATCGCCACGAGGCGGGCGAGGTCGTCCAGGACACCGGGCAGCAGGGAGGTGACGCGGTCACGCAGGTCAGGCAGTTCCATGGTCGCCAACCCTAGCCGGGTAGGCTGCCCCGGTGATGTCGGAGGGTCGCGAGCAGCACGTCCCGTGGCGGGCCCTGGCGCCCGTCGCGGGCATCGGCGGGCTCGCCGCCACGGCGTCCTTCATGCCCTTCAACGCGTGGCCGCTGGCCTTCGTCGCGGTCGCGCTCCTGGCCTGGGCCACGGCCCGGGCGCGCGGGGTGCTCGCCGCCGTCGGGCTGGGCTGGGCGTTCGGCGCCGTGTTCATGTTCACCTCGCTGGTGTGGCAGACCTCGATCATGGTCGCCTCCTACGCCGGGTTGTCCCTGGTGATGTCGCTGTTCTACGCCGCCCTGGGCGGCGCGCTCCACCTCGTCGGGCGCCTGCGCTGGGCCCCGGTGTGGGGTGCCGGCGCGTGGGCGCTCATGGAGTTCGTCACCTCGGTCTTCCCCTTCGACGGCTTCGCCTGGATGCGCCTGGGTTACACCCAGCTCGACTCGTGGCTGGCCGGGTTCTACCCGCTGGCCGGCGCGGCGTCCGTCACCTACCTGGTCGCGCTGCTGGGCCACCTGCTCGCCGCCCTCGTCGCCACCCGGACGTCGCGGGCCGCGGTCGCGCTGGGGGCGGCCGTCCTCGTCACGGTCGGCGTCGGCCTCGCGGGAGGCGCATGGCTGCCCGCTGACTCCGGTGCGGCCGAGGAGGTGCAGGTCGGCTGGGTGCAGCCGGGTGCTCCCGGCGGCGGGGTGTACGGGCTGGGCGAGGCGCGCACGATCACGTTCAACACCCAGGCCGAGACGGGCCGTCTGATGGAGCGGGTCCGCGCCGGCGACGAGGTCGCCCCCGACCTCATCGTCTGGCCCGAGAACTCCACCGACATGGACCCGCGCCAGGACGCCCCGACAGCAGCCGCGGTCGACGCGGCGGTCGCCGACGCCGGCGTCCCGGTCGTGGTCGGCACGATCTACACCGACGAGGCCGCCCAGACCCGCCAGACCGTGGCCGTGCGCCACGACGCCGCCGGCGGTGAGCTCGTCTACGCCAAGCGCAACCTGGTCCCCTTCGGGGAGTGGATCCCGTTCCGCGACTTCTTCCTGCCCCTCATCCCCGAGCTGGCCTACGTGGGCCACCAGTCGGTGCCGGGAACGACCCCGGGGGCCTTCCCCGTCACGCTGGCAGACGGGCGCACCGTGGAGGTCGGCGTGGCCATCTGCTATGAGGTGATCTACCCCGAGACCGTGTTCGAGGCCGCCCGCGACGCGCAGGTGATGGTGGTGCAGAGCAGCAACGCCATGTACCAGGGCACCATCCAGATCGACCAGCAGTTCGCCGCCACGCGCGTCCGGGCCGCCGAGATGCGCCGCGAGGTGCTCGTCGTCACGACCACCGGCGTGTCCGGGCTGGTGGGCCAGCGCGGCGAGGTGCTCGACCTCGTCCCCGACTCGGTGTCGGCCTCGGGCGTGCACGCGATGGCGCTGCGCACCACCGCGACGCCGGCCATGGTCGCGTCCCGCTGGGTGGAGTACCTGCTCGCCACTCAGGGACTCGCCGGGGTCGCGTGGGGGCTGTGGGTGCTTGGCTCCCGCCGTCGGGGTGGGACAATGGACGTTGGCTCGGCCGCACCCGTGCCAGTGAGGAGCTGAAACCCCATGCCGCAGTCGTACGACGGCCTCGGTCGGATCCTGGTCATCATCCCGACCTACAACGAGATCGACAACGTCGACATGATCACCGGTCGCCTGCGCGCCGCCGTCCCCGAGGCGCACATCCTCGTCGTGGACGACAACTCGCCCGACGGCACCGGCCGCCGCGCCGACGAGCTGGCCGCAGCCGACGACCACATCCACGTCCTGCACCGCCAGGGCAAGGAGGGTCTGGGGGCCGCCTACAAGGCGGGCTTCGCGTGGGGCCTGGGCGAGGGCTACGACGTGGTCGTCGAGTTCGACGCCGACGGGTCCCACCAGCCCGAGCAGCTGCCGCGCGTCCTCGCCGGCCTGCACGAGGCCGACATGGTCAAGGGCTCGCGCTGGGTGCCGGGCGGCTCGGTCGTGAACTGGCCGCTGCACCGCGAACTGCTCAGCCGCGGCGGCTCGATCTACACCCGCCTGATGCTGGGCCTGCCGGTCAAGGACATCACCGGCGGCCTCAACGCCTTCAAGGCCGACACGCTGCGCGCGATCCTCGACGACCCGATCGACGGCCAGGGCTACGGCATCCAGCGCGACCTGACGTGGAACGCGCACAAGCGTGGCTACCGCATCAAGGAGGTCCCGATCGAGTTCATCGAGCGGACCGCCGGGGAGTCGAAGATGAGCGGCGACGTGGTCAAGGAGGCCATGATCCGCACCACCGAGCTGGGGCTGAAGCACCGCGGCAAGCAGGTCAGGGACGCCGTGGCCGCCCTGCGCGGCGGGCCCGAGCACGCCGGCGAGGTCGCCGGCCGGTTCGTGGGAGCCGTGTCCCGTGCCGCCCGCGACGCGGCGCGCGAGTTCCGCAACGGCAGGGCGCGCTGATGCGGCGCGCCCCGTGGGTCCTGCTCGGCCTCGGCGTCCTCGCGGTCGCCGAGATCGCCCTGCTCGTCTGGGTCGCCGGCGAGATCGGCGTGCTCTGGACGCTGCTGGTCCTGCTCGCGCTGGCCGCACTGGGCGGCTTCCTGCTGCGTCGCGAGGGGGCCCGTGCGTGGGCGTCCCTGCGCGAGGCGCAGAACGACCCCGACACGGTCGGGCGGAAGGTCTCGGACGCCGCCCTGGTCCTGGTCGGCGGGCTGCTGCTGATGCTGCCGGGCTTCCTCACCGACGTGCTGGGGATCCTGTGCCTGGTCCCTGCCACCCGCCCGCTGGCCCGCCGCGGCGTCCAGTCGGTGCTGAACGCGGCCACCCGCCGGTACCGCGACCAGGCCGACCTCCTGGACGCCAAGCTGCGCCCGGACACGGTGGTGCGTCCCGACCCGGCCGTACGGCGCGAGCCGGAGGACCCCACCGTCATCCGGGGCGAGATCGTCGACTGATATGTAGGCCCTTTTGTCAAGGGGGCGTGACGAAGTGGCGTCCTCCTGGTTGGGGGACGCCACTTCGCTTTTGGCACGGTGCTTGGTGACGTTCGGCGTGGTCGTCGACGCGGATGGTCAGACTGACATGCGCGGGTTGGTTACCGCTTGACGG
>NZ_JACJFX010000044.1:0-20305 GCF_014164675.1 Propioniciclava sp. MC1683
CGGGGCCTCCTCACGACTGTGGATAGGCCGAACCAAGGACCACCCTCGTTCGGTAACCCACGAACATGCGCGAGAGAGGCCCTGGCCCGCAACCCCTCACACAAGAGGAGCTGCTCATACCGTCTGACGGCCAACGGTGCACGTGTGCAGGGCGAGGGGCGTTTTCGTCGGGTGCAAGACTGGTGGGGTGACCCAGACGCCAACGCCGCACGTGCGCGTCGAGGGGTTGTCCCGGCACTTCGGAGCCGGTGAGTCGCGCGTCGAGGTGCTCCACGACGTGACGTTCTCGGTCGCCCGGGGAGCGCGCTGCGTCATCGTCGGCGCCTCCGGGTCCGGGAAGTCCACCCTGCTCAACGCCATCGGCGGCCTCGACGCTCCTGACGCCGGGACGATCCACGTCGCGGGGGAGCAGGTGACGGGGAGGTCACCCAGGGAGTTGACGCGCTACCGCCGCGCGCACGTCGGGTTCGTGTTCCAGTTCTACAACCTTGTCCCGGACCTGACAGTGACCGAGAACATCCAGGTGACCGCGCAGCTCGTCCGTCGCCCCCTGGACATCGACGAGCTGCTCGAGCACCTGGGCCTGACCCAGCACCGGCACAAGTTCCCCGCGCAGCTCTCGGGCGGCCAGCAGCAGCGGTGCGCGATCGCCCGGGCCCTGGTCAAGGGCTCCGACCTCCTGCTCGCCGACGAGCCCACCGGGGCGCTGGACCGGCACACCTCCCAGCAGATGCTCGAGGTCCTGGACGACGTCCACCGGCGGTACGGCGCCACCCTCGTCATGGTCACGCACAACGAGGCCATCACGGCCCTCGCCGACCAGGTCATCGAACTGCGCGACGGGCGCATCGTCCGCGACCGGCTCAACCCCCATCCGCTCGCGGCCCGGGACCTCGACTGGTGAACAGGGACGCCGTGGCCCTCGGTCTCCGCCGCCAGTGGCGCGGCTTCCGCGCCACGTGGGCGCGCTGGACCGCGATAGCCGTGCTCCTGACCGTCGGGCTGGGCGTGGTGGTGGGGCTCCTGACCTCGGCGTCCGCCACGCTGGGCGCGCTGGAACGCGGCGCGCGCGAGGGACAGCTCGCCGACGGCATGGTCGTCACCGAGATCCCGCTGACGGAGCAGCAGGTCGCCGACGTGGAGGCGCTGGGGGCGCGCATCGTCCCGACGCCGTTCGTCGACGTCCCGGGGCGGACCGCGGGCACCGACACGACCGTGCGCGTGCTCCGCGCGGACCAGGCGTTGAGCCGTCCCACGCTGGACGCCGGCGTCCTGCCCTCGGCCGACGACGAGGGCATGGTCGAGAAACTGCACGCCCGGGTGCACGGCCTGGGCGTGGGTGACACCCTGGCGGTGGACGGCCGCACCCTGCGGATCACCGGGATCGGCAGCCTTCCCGACTACGCCTCGGTCACCCCCCACGTGGGCCAGTCCGGCGACCCCGAGCTGTTCGCGCTGGTGGTGGTGGCTCCGGACGCCTTCGAGGAGGTGGCGGCCGCCCACCCGCGTGCCGTCTCGTGGGTGTACGGCTACGCCCTCGAAGGCGCCACCCACGAGCAGGTGCGCCGCCTCCTGGGCGAGGCGACCCTGGATCCGGCGAGGGCGTCCAACCCCTACGTCGCCGTGGCCACGGATGCCGCCCGCGCTGCCGGCCTGCCCGTCAGCTACCCGGCGGTGTCGCTGTTCCTGCCGGCCGACGACAACCCGCGCATCAACGGGGCCATCTCGGACGCCCGCACCACGATGGCCGTCACCCTGGTCACGACCGTCCTCGTCCTGCTGCTCGTCGCCTACGTCCTCGCCGAGTTCTCCCGGGACCGGATCGTCCGGGACTCCGTGGTCATCGGCACCCAGTCGGCCCACGGCACCAGCGAGCGCGCCCTGCTGGCCCACTACCTGGTCCTGCCGCTGGCCGTCACGCTCGCCGGCTCGCTGCTGGGGCTCCTGCTGGGCCGGGCGCTGGCCCCCTTCCTCGGACTGGTCACCGACTACTACTCGTTCCCCGCGGCCCCGGTCGAACCCACCCCGCTGGTCGCGCTGCTGAGCATCGTCACACCCGTGACCCTGGTGACGGCGGTCAACGCCCTCGTCATCCGGGCCGCGCTGGGCCGCCCCACGCAGGAGCTGTTGCGTCCCCAGCCGGCCGGCGGGCCGGGCCTGCCGGTGCGCCTGGACCGGCTGCCCTTCGTGAGCATGTTCCGGTTGCGACAGGCGCTCCGCACCCCCGGCAGCTACCTCCTCATCGCCGCGGGCACGTTCCTGTGCATCCTCCTGCTGGTCTTCGGGCTCGGGATGCGAAGCTCGATGGACACCTACCTGACCCGCGCCGAGGACGAACTCCTCTTCCACGACTTCTACACCCTGCGGTTCCCCGACCTGGCTGCCGTTCCGCCCGGAGGGCACGAGGCCGTGGCCGTCCCCCTGCGGGTGGTCGGGGCGGACGGGCTGCCGGGGGAGTCGCTGACCGTGCTCGGCGTGCCCGCCGACAATCCCTACTTCGCGGTGGACGTGGACGCACTGGGTGCACAGGAGCTCGTGATCTCGCGGGCCGCGGCCCACAAGTACCGGCTGGGAGCAGGCGACACCCTCACCCTCAACGATGGGGAGCTCTCGTGGGCCTTCGACGTCGTGGACGTCTCCGACTACACCACCTCGGCGTTCGGGTTCACGACCCCGGAACACGCGCGGGCGTTGGTGGATCCGGCGGTCCTGCTCGCGGCGCGGTCGATGGTTGGCGCCCGCCCGGGCGCGGACGACGGCGGCGACGGCGTCGTGCCCTACTACAACGCCGTGTTCTCCGACCAGCCCCTGGACATCGACCCCGACCGGCTGGTCAGCCACAGCACGCGCGAGGAGATGCTCGGTGGCGTGGAGAAGTTCAACGCCCTCCTGTCACGCATCGTGGCGCTCGTCTCGTGGTCGTCCATGTTGATCATGGTGGTGGTGCTCTACGTGCTCGTCCGCCTAGTGGTGGCCCGTCAGTGGTACTCGATCTCGCTGCTGAAGGCGCTGGGCTACAGCGATCGTGAGGTGGGCAGGCTCTACCTCGACAACTACCTGTGGCTGGTTGCGGCGAGCGTCACCATCGCCGTCCCGACGTCGGTGGCCATCATGGGCGAGGTCTGGCGGCTGATGACGGCCCACCTGCCGATCGGCATCCCGTTCCTGGTCACCCCGGGTGACGTGGCCCTGATGGCCGGGCTCGCGCTGGGCGCCTACGCCGTGGTGCGCGTGGCAACGGCCCGTGACACCAGGACGGTGCCCGTGACGGAGGTGCTGAAGTTCCGGGAGTGAGGCCGCCCGCCGTCAGGCCTTGACAGTGTGCCCCGTCGGACGGGGCAGGCTCCCGGCCCCCTTCAGCAGCAACCCGAGCCGGACCAGCGCCACCACCAGGAGCACGCTGATCCCGACCGCCGCGAGCGTGGTCGCCGCGACCGACACCAGAGCCGACTGGTCGGGCGCGAACCCGCTGAAGGGTGCCAGGGCGACCAGGAGACCGCCGATGACCGCGGACGCCGTCCCGAGCCGTCGCGCGAACCGGAAGGGGCTGGCGCGGAGCGCCAACGCGAGCGCCAGGAGGGTGGCGCCGACGAGCAGCCCGAACAGGGGCAGGAGCCACACGTTCAGGGCGAGCCACGTGGCGAACTCGGTGGCCTGCGCCGGCACCTCCATCGTCTCCAGGTTCGAAGCAAGGTTGACCCAGACCAGGTGGATGGCAGCGGCCGAGGCGGTGGCGAGGGTGGCGACGCCGGTGGTCACGGTGAGCCCGATCGAGCGGCCCTCGCTGAAGGTGTGGGCGAGGGCCACGACGACCACGAGCAGCGCGACGTCGACGATGAGCAGCAGGCCGCCGCGCATCGTCACCGCTATCGGTGCGGTCACCTGCCCCGGCCCCATGCCGAAGGTGTAGAACAGCGCCGTTCCGAGGATGACGAGGAGGCCCGAGGCGAGCGTGGTGATGGCGGCGAGTCGGTGGTCGGCGTCCCAGTGGGATGCGAGTTCCTGATCGTTCATGGTGGAACCTCCGGGGGAGGCCGCGTGGCGGTCGGTGTGGCTGTCGCGTTGGGCCCCCGCAGCGCCCATTCTACGCCGCGGGCGCCTCGTCAGGGGGCACCGCACGATTCCGCTCCGAGCCCACCGGGGGTCCCCGGCCCGGTCTACGCTGGAGGTGTATCGGCGTTGGGGGTGATCCGGGTGCATCCGTTCTACGGTCCCAGCCGCCGCCTGGTCTCCGGGGGCGAGACCGGCCTGTCCGGGCTGGTCTCGATGGCGGCCTACCTCGCGTTCTGGGCCGCGGCCCTCGTCGTCGCCCGGCGTGAACTCGATCGGCGGTGGCCCGTCGCCCCGCGCGGCGGGTCGGGATCCGATGCCGCGTTGGGGGTGCTGCGGGAGCGGTTCGCCCGGGGCGAGCTGGACGAGGCGCAGTACCGCGCCATGGTGGGCGTCCTTGCGGGGGGTCCGGGCGGCGCGTCATGACCACCACCGCCTCACGGGGCTCACGGCTGGCCTTCTGGGCGGGGTTGGCGTGGTTCGGTGTCAGCACCGTCCTCTTCCGTCGACGCGACCCGATCGTGGGCTCCCTCATCGTCACCGACCGGTGCAACCTCAACTGCCGGCACTGCGCCGTCGCCAACCTTCGCAAGGTCGACTACCCGTTCGAAACGCTGCGACGCGACCTTCGTCGACTGCATGCCGAGGGGGTACGGCTCCTGCTGTTGTACGGCGGCGAACCGCTGCTGTGGCACGACGGGGAGCTGACCCTGCGCGATGTCATCGCCGAGGCGCGGGCGATCGGCTTCGGGTGGGTCGGCGTGGTGACCAACGGCACCCGCGGCGTCGACCTCCCGGAGGCCGACCTCGTGCTGGTCAGCCTGGACGGGATGCGCGAGCACCACGACGCGATCCGCGGACGCACCTTCGACCGGGTGGTCACCGCCCTCCAGGCGGCGGACACCCCGAACCTGTGCCTCTACATGGCCGTGAACCGGGAGAACCTCGACGACCTCGAGGACGTGGCGCGGCTGGCCGGCTCGCTGCCTGCGGTGCGCGGTGTCTCGTTCAACCTGCACACGCCGTACCCGGGGACCGAGGCGCTGGCCCTCGACCCGCAGCAGCGCCGGGAGGTGTGCGCCCGGATCGGAACCCTGATCCGTGACGGCCACCCGGTTCTCAACCTCGCCTCGGCCCTGCCCCGGATCGCCGACCTCTCGGCGCCCCGCCCCTGCCCCCAGTGCGTGGTGGTGGAGGACGGCGAGCAGTGGAGCTGCGGACGCTGCATCGAGATCCCGGGGCTGTGTGAGCAGTGCGGGTTCTCGTTCGCCGCGGAGCTGTCGCTGCTGTTCCGAGGCTCCCCGGCCGTGGTGGCCGAGGTCCTCCGCCGGTACCCCGCCCTCCTGCTCTCCGGCCGGCGGGCTAGAGCGGACGCAGGGTGAGGGCCTCGACGAGCGCCCACAGGCGCCGCCGCCGCGACGACTCCGGGGCCGCCCACCCGGCGCGGCCCCCCTCGCCGGCGTGCTCGGCGAGCATCTGGGACCACAGGGGTTCGATCAGGTGGTAGGTGACCCAGCGCTCCAGGTCGTGGTAGCGGTCGAAGCCCCGCGGCGTGAGGGCCCGGCAACCCCCGGGGCCGGGCCCCGTGAGTAGTCCGGTTGCCGTCATCGCGGCGGTCGCGGCCCGCAGCAGCACGGCGGCGGGCACCCCCGATCCCGGCTCGGGCGGGCACAGGCGTCCGGAGTAGGCCTGCCAGAACGCGTCGTAGGCCGCCCCCCCGAGCCGACCCAGGTGGAGGCGCCGCGCGATGGGCAGCCGACCGGCGGCGACGTCCGCGATGTAGGTCTCCACCCCGAAGTGGTTCACGAGGAAGTCCCGGCCCAGGAACGAGGACGCCCCGGCGCCCAGTCCGAGGAAACGCCGCCGGGTGATCGAGGTGTAGCTCGGCACGTCAGGACGGTTGAACGTCCAGACCGAGCGCCGCTCGTACCCGTGTGCCGCGGCCAGCCGGGTGGCCTCCGCCAGCACCTCGTGCTCACGCTCACGGTCGTGGTTGGCCGGCCCGAACGCGGTGTAGCCGAAGCGCATGAGCGGGTAGGTGGAGACCTGGCCCACCCCCAGCTGGAAGCAGGTGACCAGGTCGTCGAGGAACGAACCGGCGTGGGCGTCGTCGTACTCGACGTCGAGGATCAGGTCGGCGTCCACCAGGTCGAACCGGCCGACGGCGTGCGTCAGGGCGTCCTTGGCCTGCCGGGCGTCGTGCGGACGCCGCAGGTGGTGCAGGACGTCGTCGGAGAACGACTGGACGCCGATGCTGACAGCGGTGAAGCCCAACCCGCGCAGCGCGTCGAGGCGGTCCGGGGTGGCGTGGGACGGCAGCACCTCGATGGCGCGTTCCCCGCTCACCGGGAGGGCGTCGAGGACCGGCTGCAGCAGCTCGGGGAAGAGCGTCGGCGTCCCCCCGCCCACGTACAGGGAGGTGAATCCCGTCGTGCCGGCAGCTCCGGCCTGGACGAGCGAGCGCGCCTCGACCAGCAGCGCCTCGAAGTAGCGCTCCGGCTGGCCCACGCGCGGGACCACCTTGTTGTACGGGCAGAACGGGCACACGCGAGCGCAGAAGGGGACGTGCACGTACGCGCCGAGGGGCCCGTCGGCCAGCCCGACCACCCGCGCGGAGGACTCCCCCCGTGGACCGGAGCCTCGCAGGGCACCCGGCAGCCGTTCGGCCGCGCTCATGCGCCCATCCTCGCAGACGGGTGCCCTGCGTCGCCGGTCAGGCGGGCTGCTCCTCGGTGGTGGCACCCTCGGTGATCTCACCCGGCACATCCCGGGTGGAGTGCTGCACCGCGATCTTGCGCGGCTTGGCGGCCTCGGCCACCGGGATGGTCAGCGTCAGGACGCCGTCGCTGTAGTCGGCGCTGATCTGGTCGGTGGCGAGCCCTCGGCCGAGCGTGAGCTGGCGGGCGAACGTGCCCACAGCCCGTTCGCGCGTCAGCCACTGGGTGTCCTCGTCGGCCGACGTCGTGCGCTCGGCGCGGATCGTGACCGTCGCGCCGTCCATGTCGATGTCGATGCTGCCCGGCTCGACGCCAGGCAGGTCGATGTGCGCGACGAACGTGTCACCGGAGCGGTACAGGTCCATGGGCATCGCGACCGAGGCGGGCGTGCGGGTGACGTCGCCCAGGAGGCGGTCCATCTCGCGGAACGGGTCGAACATGGCCATGAGTAGTCCTTTCGCATCAGGCGCCCTGGTTGAGCGTGGTTGACTCAATCTTATACCTGAGCGTGGGGGACTCAACTCTGTTCAAAGACCCGATCCGCAGTGACCAAGCGGTTCGGGATTCAACCTTCAAAGAGAGTTGATAATCAAACAAGATTGAGTTACTGTCCTCTTGTCACCGTCAGAGAGGCTCCCGATGTCCCACGCGTACCACCCCGCCACCTTCGCGTTGCAGGCCGTCATCGCCCAGTCGAACGTCCTCGAGCGCGAGCTCGCCCGGCTGCTGGGGCTGAACGCCACCGACTACCGCGCCCTGTCGGCGCTGCAGCAGCTGTCCCGCCAAGAGACGGTCACGATGACCGGTCTGGGCGCGGCGCTGGGCACCACGGCGGCCACGACAAGCGCCATCGTCGACCGGCTCGAGCGGGCCGGCTACGCCCAGCGGAACCGGGCCGAGACCGACCGCCGCCTGGTCACCATCGAGCCGACCCCCCTGGCCTGGCAGAAGATCGTCGAGATCATGCGCCCCCTCATGGGCGCCACCGACGTCTGGGTCAAGGCCCTGCGTCCGGAGGACGCCCAGCTCGTGACGGAGTTCCTCCAGGTCACGGCCACCCACCTCACCGACCACGCCGCGACGCTGGCCGCCCAAGAGGCGGACCGGTGAGACGGCCCCGCACGCACGATTCCCGTTCCCTCCCGATCCCTCCAACCTCGTCTCCCCAGGAGTCCACCATGTCCCTGCCCTCCCTCTACATCGGCCGCGGCCGATCGTGGATCGTCGCCCTCTTCTTCCTCCTGTTGGGAGGTCTCGTCGTCGGTTTCCTGCCCGAGGCCGAGCGGGACGCCTCGCCCACCGATTCCCTGGCCCAGGGCTACGACAGCACGCGCGTCGTCGAGCTGGCCGAGCGCTTCCCCCAGGAGGGTGACGGCACGGCCCTCATCCTCTGGACCTCCACCGACGGGGAGGCCCTGACCGAGGAGCAGCTGGCCGCGGCCCGCGAGTCCCTCTTCGAGCGGTTGCCCGACGACGCGTTCGCCGGTGCCGGGGGTCCGCCTCCCGGAGTGGACACGGGTGCCGCCGGCCCGCCCGCCGGCATCCCCCCGCTGCCGCTGGTCAGCGAGGACGGGACCGCCGCCTTCGGCACGATCGCCATCGACGCCGCCGACGGCGCCGAGAACCGCGACGCCATCGCCACACTGCGCGCCGAGCTGGTGGACGAGGCGGCCGACGGCGTCACCGTGCAGGTGACCGGGCCCGCGGGCATCCGCGCCGACCTGGGTGCGGTCTTCGACGGCGCCAACTTCCGGCTGCTCGCCGCGACCGCCGCGGTCGTGGCCCTGCTCCTCCTGCTGACCTACCGCAGCCCCATCCTGTGGATCATTCCGCTGCTGGTCGTCGGTCTCGCCGACCGCCTGGCCGCCATCGTCGCGACGCACACCCTGCGCCTGGCCGGCGTGCCGTGGGACGAGTCCACCATCGGCATCCTCTCGGTGCTCGTCTTCGGTGCGGGCACGAACTACGCCCTCCTGATCATCTCCCGCTACCGCGACGAACTGCGCGCCAGCGAGGACCGGTTCCTGGCGATGCGCCGCGCGCTCCGTCACGCGGGCGAGGCCGTCGTCACCAGTGCCTCCACGGTGGTCCTGGGCGTCCTGACCCTCCTGCTGTCGGTGTTCCCCGCGACGCGCGGACTCGGTCTCGCCAGCGCCGTCGGCATCGTCATCGCGGCCGGCTACGCCCTCGTCGTCCTCCCCGCGGTGCTCGTGCTGGTCAACCGTTGGGTGTTTTGGCCGCTGATCCCTCGCGTGGGGCAGGCCGCCCTCGTCGACAGCGACCGGTCGGTGTGGGCGCGGGTCGGCAACCAGGTGGCGAAGCGTCCCGCCGCCTTCATCGCCGCCAGCCTGGCGCTGATCGCCGTCATGGGCGCGGGCCTGTTCCGCATCGAGACCGGGCTGGGCCCGTCCGACCAGTTCCTGCGCAAGCCCGAGGCCATCGTCGCGCTCGACCGTCTCGGCGAGTCCTTCCCCGCCGGCGAGTCCGACCCCGCCCTCGTGATCACCGAGGACGACCCGTCCCGTGTCGTGGAGCTGGCCGAGGCCGTCCCGGGGGTGGCCTCCGCCACCGTGGGTGACACCGCGGATGAGCTCACCCAGGTCCGGGTCGTGCTGGAGCCGGAGCCGGGCAGCGACGAGGCGCGCCAGACCATCCGTGACCTGCGCACGGCCTTCGAGGGCCTGGACATGACCGTCGTCGGCGGCACCGAGGCCCAGGCCGTGGACAGCCTGGACGGCTCGGCCCAGGACCAGCGCACGATCATCCCGCTCATCCTGGCCCTGGTGCTGGGCGTCCTGTTCCTGCTGCTCCGCTCGGTGGTCGCCCCGCTGGTCCTGGTGGCCACGGTGGTTGGGACCTACGCGGCGGCCCTCGGGGCCTCCTGGGTGCTGTTCGTCGAGGTGCTCGGCTTCGAGCGGCTGGACTCCAGCGTGCCCCTGCTCACCTTCCTCTTCCTGGTGGCGCTGGGCATCGACTACAACATCTTCCTGGTCACCCGGGCACGGGAGGAGGGCCTGCGGCACGGCAGCAAGCGGGGCATGCTCCGGGCGCTGACGGCCACCGGCGGGGTCATCACGAGTGCGGGCATCCTGCTCGCCGCGGTGTTCGCGGTGCTCGGTGTGCTCCCGCTGGTGGTGCTGGCCCAGATCGGTGTGATCATCGGCATCGGCGTGCTGCTCGACACCCTGCTCGTGCGCACCGTCCTCGTCCCGGCCATCGCGATCATGCTGGGAGATGCCTTCTGGTGGCCGCGCCGCCCCGGGACCGCGGGCCGCACGGCCCTCCCGGCGGGGGATCCCGACCGCCAGGCGGGGGAGGCCGCGCCGGTGTCCGCGCAGGAGGAGGCGTCGGTGGCCCGCTGAGGCCCGTCGCCGGACGTAGCGCCGCAGGCCGGTCGCCCCGAGGGGCGACCGGCCTGTGGCCGTGTCGGCCCGGCGTCCGTGACTTTCGCCCGCGCCGGGATTCGGGACGCGGCGAGGTCCTAGGGTTGGGAGGTGGTGCCCGCATCGACCCGGGGGAGGAACCTCCATGAACAGCACGGACCTGAAGACCACGCCGCTGGCCATGACGGGGGCGCTGACGGCCGCGTGCGCCGTGTCCGGCTCGCTGGCCACCGATCCGAAGTCCGCGTGGTACTCGGGGCTCGACAAGCCGCGTTGGCAACCCCCCGGGTGGCTCTTCCCGATCGTCTGGACGGCCCTCTACACCGACATCGCGGTCACGTCGGCGGCCGCGATCAAGAGCCTGCACGACGCCGGCGACCAACGCCGCGCCCGGGACTTCCAGGCAGCCCTGGTGGTCAACCTCCTGCTGAACCAGGGCTGGAGTTGGGCGTTCTTCCGGGCGCACCGGCTGCGCCCTGCCACCGTGGTCGCGGCGCTGCTGGCCGCGAGCGCGATCGACCTCACGCGGAGGGCCGGCGCGACCGGACGGAGCCGTGCGATCGCCCTGGCGCCCTATGCGGCCTGGTGCTCCTTCGCGACGATCCTGACCGCGGAGATCGCCCGTCGGAACCCGCGCGACTGAGCCGCCGGGCCGAGGCGGCCCCCACGGTGGGGCCCCCGGCGGGGCCCCCTCGGAGGTACCCCCACGGGTGAGGCGTGGTGCGCGGCGTCCCCGCAAGACTGGGACGCCACAGCCACCACGAGCCGAGGAGGAACCATGGCGGACAAGGGTCTCAACGATCTCTTCAAGGACACGCTGCGCGACGTTTACTACGCCGAGAAGCAGGTCCTTAAGTCCCTGCCGAAGATGGAGCGGGCGGCCAACGCCGAGGAGGTCAAGCAGGCCTTCCGCACGCACCTGAAGCAGACCGAGGGGCAGATCGAGCGCCTGGAGAAGGTGTTCGGGATGATCGACCTCACGCGAGCCTGCTCGAGCAGACCCTCACCGAGGAGTCCGAGACCGACGACCTGCTCACCCAGATCGCGGACGCCGGCGCCAACAAGGAGGCGCTGGCGGAGGCCAAGGGTGGCAGCTGACCGTTGACCGGAGTGGGACCAGCCCGAGCAAAGGAGAACCGCATGTCGCCAGCCAAGAAGAAGACCCCCGCCGCGGACATGGCGCCACCCCCGCCCCGGCCCCCCGGCCCCGGCGTGGAGGACCCCGCTCTGGCCGAGCCCACGGCCCCCGTGGCCCCGCCGCCGCCCAAGCCGTCCCAGCAGGGCCCGGCCACGGTCACGCCGACCGGGGCCCCCACGGGCGCGCCGCCCGAGGCCATGGCCCAGCAGGGCGAGTACCTGACGACGGCCCAGGGGGCGCGGCTGCGGACCACCGACCACGCCCTCAAGGCCGGCCGGCGCGGACCCGTGCTCCTGCAGGACCACCACCTCCGCGAGAAGATCACCCACTTCGACCACGAGCGCATCCCGGAGCGGGTCGTGCACGCCCGCGGCACGGGCGCCCACGGCGTGTTCGTCGCCAACGGACGGGCGACCAAGATCTGCCGCGCGGCCTTCCTGAAGAAGGGCGTCGAGACGCCGACGTTCGTGCGGTTCTCCACCGTGCAGGGCTTCCGCGGGTCGTCGGACACGGTCCGCGACACCCGAGGCTTCGCGACGAAGTTCTACACCTCCGAGGGCAACTACGACCTCGTGGGCAACAACATCCCGGTGTTCTTCATCCAAGAGGGCATCAAGTTCCCCGACATCGTCCATGCGGTGAAGCCCGAGCCCGACCGGGAGATCCCGCAGGCGCAGAGCGCCCACGACACCTTCTGGGACTTCGTGTCGCTGCACACCGAGGCGCAGGCGCACGTTGCGTGGAGCATGTCGGACCGGGCCGTGCCGCTGTCGTACCGGATGATGGAGGGCTTCGGCGTCCACACCTTCCGGCTCATCAACGACGCGGGCGAGACCAGCCTCGTCAAGCTCCACTGGAAGCCGCGCCAGGGCGTCCACTCGCAGGTGTGGGAAGAGACCCAGCTGACGGCCGGGAACGATCCTGACTTCCACCGTCGGGACCTCTACGACGCCATCGACGCCGGCGCGTACCCGGTGTGGGACCTCGGCGTCCAGGTCATGCCCGACACCGAGGACGAGACGTTCGAGGGCATCGACCTGCTGGACCCGACCAAGTTCGTCCCCGAGGAGCTGTGCCCGGTGGAGATCATCGGCACCATGACCCTCAACCGGCGCCCCATCAACTTCTTCGCCGAGGTGGAGCAGGTCATGTTCAACCCCGGCAACCTGGTGCCCGGCATCGACGTGACCAACGACCCGCTGCTGCAGGTGCGGCTGTTCTCCTACATCGACACCCAGATCACCCGCCTGGGCGGGCCGAACTTCAACCAACTGCCCATCAACCGCGCCCACTGCCCGGTCAACGACATGTTCCGCGACGGGTTCCACCAGCACGCGGTGCACGGCGGAGTCGCGCCCTATCGACCGAACTCGCTCGACGGCGGCAACCCCGCCGAGGCGTCCGAGGACTCCGGCGCCTTCATCGACGTGCCGCAGCCGGTGGCGTCCGGCGCCAAGGTGCGGGAGCTGTCGGCCAGCTTCGACGACCACTTCAGCCAGGCGACCCTCTTCGTGCGCTCGCTCAGCGAGGTGGAACGCGAGCACCTCACGCGGGCGTACACCTTCGAGCTGGGCAAGTGCTACGAGGAGGCGATCCGGCTCCGCCAGCTGCAGTGCCTCGCGAACATCGACGCCGACCTGTGCGCCGAGGTCGCCCGCGGGCTCGGCCTGCCGGCCCCCGAGCCGACCGTGCCGCCGGTGGACGTCGAGCCCAGCCCGGCGCTGTCGCAGGTGGGCGGCACGTGGCCGGTCACGGGCCGCAAGGTGGCCCTCGTCGTGGACGCCGACACCGACCCCGCTGCGGTGCAGGCGGCGAAGGACGCCGTCACGGCCGCGGGGATGATGGCGTTCGTCACGGCGCCCTCCGGCGGGAAGCTCGGGGACGTCGTGGTCGACCGGACGTTCCTCACGGCGGCGTCGATCGAGTTCGACTCCGTGCTCGTCGTGGACGCTCCCGCGCCCGCCCCGGACGCCGTCCCACTGTTCGACGCCAAGGCGGGGCACGCCACGGCGGGCCGGCCCGTGGACCCGCGGGTGGCGAAGCTGGTGGCGGAGATGTTCCGGCACTTCAAGGCCATCGGGCTCGCCTCCGACGCGACGGACGTCCTGACGGCGGCCGGCGTGCCCGAGGACGCCCCCGGCGTGGTCGTCGGGGAGCCCGCCGCGGTGGTCGGGAAGCTGGCGGCCCTGCTCGTCGAGCACCGGGTCTGGCACCGCTTCGGGCCGGTGGACGAGGAGTCGGACGCCGCCCGGCGGTGAGCCGGGAGGCGGTCAGTTCGCCAGGGGCCTGTTCGTCCGGAGCAGGTGCCACACGCGCTCCTGGTTGAGGGGACGCTGCAGCAGGTCGACTGCGGCGTCCACCTCCAGGGGGAGCAGGTCCTCCTCGGACGCCGTCGCCCCGGGCCGCCTGCCGGTCAGGATCCCGGCGATGCGGGCCACGATCGCGCGGTCGGTCTCGGAGGCGTCCGCCCACCCGGCGTCCAGCGGCTCGGCGTCGGGGGAGTGCAGGGGCAGCTCGACCGGGGCCGGGGGCGTCCAACCGCCCTCGAGCAGCTCGAGCGCGACCGCCTTGGCCTCGGCCAGCACGCGGTGCACCGACGCGACGACCTCGTCCTCGGCGGTGAGCAGGTGCCAGTCGGCCGCCTGCCACGCCGACGTGCTGACCTCGCAGCTGGTCGTCACCGCGAACGCGGACGCCGCGGGTAGCGGTTCGCCCGCCCCCAGTGCGCGCACCAGCGACTGCACCGTGCCGCCCCACGCGGGGAGCAGTCCGACCGACCGCTCGGGGAACCCGGCGTACAGCTCGGCGTGCGTGACGACCCGGTTGGCGGCGAGCATCAGTTCGCAGCCGCCGCCGAGCGCGAAGCCCTTGGCAGCCGCCACCACCGGGAACGCGGCGTTGCGCAGCGCGTGGAACGCCACCTGCCCGCGGCGGATGAGCGCCCGCAGGCCCTCCGGATCCTCGGACTCGATGAAGTGCGTGAACGTCGCCAGGTTGGCCCCGGCGGAGAAGGCGCGGGGGTGGTCCGAACCGATGACGAGGGCCTTGAAGGCCCCCTCCTCGCCCAGCGCCAGGGCGCGCTCGACCATCTCGATGACGCCGGCGTCGCAGGTGTTCATCTTGGTACGCAGCGCCAGGCAGGCGACGCCGTCGCCGAGGTCGACGATGGCGGCCGCCTCCGACTCGACGAGCACGCCGTGGGCGCGCTGCGCGTCGGCGACGGTGAGCACGCCCTCGACCTTCCGCCGCTCCACCACCGAACCCGTCGACGACAGCACGGTGTCGGCGTCCGGGTAGAAGCCCCCGGCCTTCGCCGCGGCGGCCAAGAGCCCGGGCACCGCGCGTCCCTCGGCCTCGTACCGGGCCAGCAGCTGGGCCGCGCCCACGGCGTCCGCGAGCTTGAACGGGCCGCGCGCCCAGGCGTAGCCGAGTTCCATGCCCGCGTCGACGGCGGCGACGTCGTCGCCGACCTCGGGGGCGATGTGGCAGGCGTAGTCGAGCACCTGGGCGAAGACAGTCCACGCGTAGCGAGAACCGTCCGAGTCGCCCGCCAGCACGGCAGCGATGTCGCCGGCCGACCCCGCCGGGTCAGTTACCTGACGCCGCGCGCGGTACTCCAACGACTCCAGGTCGATGACCTCGTCCACCTTCTCGCCCGACTCGTTCTTGCGGCGGGTGAAGCCGCCGGGGCCGCGGCGTCCGATGAGGCCGTTGTCGAGCAGGTGCTGGAAGACGCGGTCGCCCATCAGGTCGTAGCGCTGGGCGGCGTCGTCGGCAGGCAGCGCGCGGGTCAGGACCGGCCACAGCAGCGGCACCAGGTTGACGCCGACGAGGTCGAACAGGCCGAAGACGCCGGTGCGGGGGATGCCGAACGGGCGCGACATGATCGCGTCGGTGGTCTCGACGTCGAGCCCGGCCTCGAAGGCCTCCAGGGCGGCGACGGCCATCCAGTGCGACCCGAGGCGGTTGGCGATGAAGCCGGGGGTGTCGCGGCACTCGAGCACGGTCTTGCCGAGCTGGCGGTCGGCGACGCGGATGGTGCGCTCCAGCACCTCCGGCGAGGTGTCGGAACCGGCGACCACCTCCAGCAGCTCCATCGTGCGCGGCGGGTTGAAGAAGTGGGTGATGGTGAAGTCGCGGGCGAACTCTTCGGAGTGCCCGCGGACCAACTCGGCCACCGGGATGCCGGAGGTGTTCGACGACACCAGCGTGCCCGGCCGGCGCAGCCCCTCGAGCTTGGCGTAGAGCTCGTGCTTGACGTTCGGGTCCTCGAAGACGGCCTCGACGATCCAGTCGGCCTCGGCGACGACGTCGAGGTCGTCCTCCACGTTGCCCGGGGTCACCCGCGCCGCGAACGCCGGCACCATGAACCCGCCGACCTGCACCTGGCGCTCGATCGCGGTGCGCGCCAGCGCCGAGCGGTCGTCGCCGTCGGCGACCCGGTCGAGCAGCGCCACCACGATGCCGCAGTTGGCCAGGTGGGCAGCGATGCCGGAACCCATCGTTCCCGCGCCGATCACCACCGCGCGGCGGACGGGCTCGAACCCGTCGGTCATCGGGATGCGGGGCTGGCGGTCGGCGATGGTCATGGGCGTCCTTCCGGGGGCTCGACTCTGAGCGGGGTCACCCCATCGTGTCACCCCGGTCAAGCGGCGGCGACCACCCCGGCGGCCTCGTTGATGACCTCCGCCAGCTGCCGACTGTGCGTGAACGGCAGCAGGTGCGTGGCGGAGCGCACGACGACGATCCGCGGGTCCTGGCAGGCGCGGGCATAGCGCCGGGTGTCGATGGCGAGCTGGTCGAGGGCGCCGGCGACGAGCCAGACGGGGCAGCTGACGTCGGGCAGCTGGTGGCAGCCGGCCTCGCTGACCACGCTGTGCCAGGCGTCGGGCGCGACCGCGTACCCGGTCGCGTCGGGGATCGCGTCCCCGCGCATCCCCATCACCCGCAGCACGGTGTTCGCGATGGACGCCATCCGCTGCGGTCCGACGACCGGCAGCAGCCTGGCGAAGTCGGTGTAGGCCCGGGTCAGGATCCGGTGCCGGCGCGGGTCGGCCATCGCGCCGACGAGCACCAGCCCGGCCAACGCGTCGGGGTGGCGCTGGGCCCAGGTGGTGGCGATGAACCCGCCGAGCGAGTGGCCGACGAGCACGACCGGGGTGTCAGGGGTCACCGTCGCGACCTCGTCGTCGATCACCGCGAGCGCCGCGTCGGTCGTCCAGGGCTGGCCCGCCCGGACGCCGTGGCCCGGCAGGTCGACGGCTCGCACGTCGGCGTCCACGAGGTCGGCGTAGCCGTCCCACGAGCGCGCGTTGAAGCGCGTTCCGTGCAGCAGGATCACCAGCGGTCGGGGCATGGACCCAGCGTACGTGGGGTGGTCAACCCAGACGCGCCGGACAACGTCAGATGCGCCGGCTGCATGCGGCGCGGGTGACGGCATCCGGCGCATTTGGGGTCGGCGGCTCCAAACAGCCGAACAATGTGAACTCGTCACACGCGTGAAACACCTGCTCCCTACAATCCAGCCATGACGGACGCCGGATCGACCCTGATCAGCCGCTATGCCGCGGCCCCGGGCGCCTTCGACGAGATGCTGGACGCCGACGGCTCCGTCCGTCCGCACTACCGCGCCGCCGTCGAACAGCTCTCCGCGGTCAGCGACCGCGAGCTCCTCTCCCGTGCCGAGTACGTGGGGTCCACCTACCTCGAGCAGGGCATCACCTTCGACGTGGGCGGTAAGGAGACGCCGTTCCCGCTCGACGTCGTGCCGAGGATCATCACCGCCAAGGACTTCGCCCAGATCGAGGCGGGCATCGCCCAGCGCGTGACGGCGCTGGAGGCGTTCCTGCAGGACATCTACTCCACCGGCTCGGTGTTCGTCGACGGGGTCATGCCCCGGCGCGTGGTCACCTCGTCGACCCACTACCACCGGGCCGCGCACGGCATCCAGCCGCCCAACGGGGTGCGGATCCACGTGGCGGGCACCGACCTGGTCCGGGGCGCCGACGGCCAGATGCGCGTGCTCGAGGACAACGTGCGCGTGCCCTCGGGCGTCTCGTACGTGCTCACCAACCGGCGGGCGATGTCGTCGGCGTTCCCCGAGGCGATGTCGCGCTACCGCATCCGCGCGGTGCACGAGTACCCCTCGATGCTGCTCAACGCCCTGCGTGCGGCCGCCCCGAGCGGCGTCACCGACCCCACGGTCGTGGTGCTCACGCCCGGCGTCTACAACTCGGCGTACTTCGAGCACGCGCTGCTGGCCCGCACGATGGGCGTCGAGCTCGTCGAGGCCGGCGACCTGGTCTGCCAGAACGGCCGCGTCATGGCCCGCACCACCCGCGGCCTGCGCCGGGTCGACGTCATCTACCGCCGCGTCGACGACGACTTCATCGACCCCGCGGTGTTCCGGCCCGACTCGATGCTCGGCGTCGCCGGCCTCATGGCCGCCGCGCGCGCCGGCAACGTGACGGTCGCCAACGCCGTCGGCAACGGCGTGGCCGACGACAAGCTGACCTGCACCTACGTCGACGACCTGATCCGCTACTTCCTCGGCGAGGAGCCGATCCTGCCCGGCGTCACCACGTGGCGCCTCGAGGAGCCGGCCGCGCTGGAGGAGGTGCTCGACCGCCTCGACGAGCTGGTGGTCAAGCCGGTCGACGGGTCCGGCGGCAAGGGCGTCGTGATCGGGCCTAAGGCCTCGGCCCAGGAGCTCGAGGCCCTCCGCAAGGCGGTGTTGGCCCGGCCGCGCGACTACATCGCCCAGCCGGTCGTGCAGCTCTCGACGGTTCCGACGGTGGTCGACGGCAAGGTGGCCCCGCGCCACGTCGACCTGCGCCCGTTCGCGGTCAACGACGGCGAGCGCGTCCGGGTGGTGCCGGGTGGGCTGACCCGCGTGGCCCTGCAGGAGGGCCAGCTCATCGTGAACTCCTCCCAGGGCGGCGGCTCGAAGGACACCTGGGTGCTCGACGACGCCCGCGTCCGCCTGCCCGAGCCCAAGCCGGCCCGCGGCAAGGGGCCGCGCCACCCGTCGCTGGTGCTCGACGACGAGGGCGAGCGCCCGGTCGTCCAGGTGCAGACGCAGTCCCAGTCGCAGGGCGGCCAGTCGCAGACCCAGCGCGCCAAGGGCGTCCGGTCGGTGCGCCGGCAGAGCCCGATGACGCTGTCGCGCATCGCCGACTCGCTGTTCTGGACGTCGCGCTACCTCGAGCGTGCCGAGGACACCAGCCGCATCCTGGATGCGAACGTGCAGTTCATGGTCGAGGACCCGACCGTCGACCACGAGCAGGCCGCCCGCGCCCTGCTCGGCGCGATGGGCGAGGACGCCGACGCGATCTCCCGCGGCCGCCCGGTCGACATCACGCTGGTCCTCGACCGGCTCTGCTACGCGGTGGACGCCCCGTCCTCGCTCCGCGCCACCCTCTTCGCCGCGCGCGAGTCGGCCCGCCGCGTGCGGGAGGTGATCTCCCTCGACATGTGGGAGGCGATCAACACCGCCTACCTCGACGTGCGGAGCCCGAGCTTCACGCGGCAGCCGGTGAGGCAGGCGTTCCGGCAGGTGCGCCACGGCGCGATCCTGGCCAGCGGCATGGCCCGCACCACGATGGTCAAGGACGAGGGCTTCGAGTTCATGATGCTCGGCCGCTCGCTCGAGCGGGTCGACATGACCTCGCGCCTGATCCTCGCCGCCGCCACCAGCGGGGGCACGTCGGTCGCGTGGTCGAACGCGCTGCGCGCCGCGGGCGGCCACCAGTCGTTCGTGCGCACCAACATGGGTGAGGGTTCCGTCGACGCCGCGGCCGCGTTCCTGCTGTTCAACGACCGGTTCCCGCGGTCGCTGGTCTACGGCCTGGCCGCCGTCGAGCACGCGCTGCGCGAGCTGGAACCCCGTAGCTCCTTCGCGCGGCAGGACGAGGCGCTGGTCACGATCGGCCGCGTCCGCGCCGAGATCGAGTACCTGCCGGCCGACAAGGTCCTCGACGGTCTGGCCGACCGGATGGAGCACGTCCAGCAGGTCTGCACCGAGGTCGGCACCCTGGTGTCGCAGCGGTACCTGACCAGCGGCGTCCCCGAGGCCTGGAAGGAGGCCCCGACATGCGGCTGAGGATCGCGGCGACCATCGCCCACCGCCACGCCGGCGAGGTGAGCCAGGTGCACCTGCAGGCCCGGCTCTCCCCTGCGGCCACGGCGCGGCAGGTCGTGCTGGCGCACCCGCTGGCGTCCGAGCCGACGGGTTGGCAGCGCTCCCACGACGACTACTGGGGCACCCGCGTCGTCGAGCTCGAGGTCACCGAGGCGCACGAGCGGTTCCAGCTGTCGCTCCTGTCCGACGTCAACCTGACCGGCATCGTCACCGCGGCGCCCGCCACCGACTTCGCCCGTCTGGACGCCGCGGGCGTCGAGGACTCCTTCACCGAGTTCCTCCGCCCGACCGCCCTCACCACGGCCTCGGACGCCGACGCCCGCGTCGCCGTCCGGTTGCGCCAGGAGACCCCCAACCCGACCGCGCTCGCGGAGGCGCTCTCGCGCGAGCTGGCCCCCGGCCCGGATGCAGGCGTCGACGACGCCACCCACCGGGTGATCGGCGCGCTGCGCGCGGGGGGAGTCCCGGCGCGGTTCGTGTCGGGCTACCGGGCGCCGGTGGGCGACTTCGAGTCGGGGGCGTCCGCGGCCGGCGAGATCGCGTCGTGGCTGGACGTCTGGGACGGCACCTGGCAGGGCTTCGACCCCGCCCGCGTGAGCCCGATCGGTGATAGGCACGTGATCATCGGCTGGGGCCGCGACCGCGCCGACGTGCCGCCGCTGCGCGGCATCTACTGCGGGCCCGAGGGCGCCGCGTGCGTCACCGAGGTGCAGGTCACGCGGCTGGCGTGAGCCGGTCGGTGTCCAGGACTCAGACGGTATGAGCAGCTCCTCTTGTGTGAGGGGTTGCGGGCCAGGGCCTCTCTCGCGCATGTTCGTGGGTTACCGAACGAGGGTGGTCCTTGGTTCGGCCTATCCACAGTCGTGAGGAGGCCCCG
>NZ_JACJFX010000045.1:0-19469 GCF_014164675.1 Propioniciclava sp. MC1683
CGGCGAACAACGCGTCCGGGAACAGGCGGTGCCGGTGCTCGGCCAAGAACCGGAACACGCTGCCAGCCGGCAACAAATGCCCCGCCAGCGACTCCACGTCCAACACATCCCGCTGCGGACTCGACTCACCCTGCACAACCCAACAATTCCAGCCCACGACCCGTCAGACCTGCCGGCACGCGGACAGATTGTTCAGCAGGCTCCTAGAACGCCGCGCGCCTGAGCCACCTGGCGTGCCCCGCCGGCGACCTCGCCGAGCAACCACAGGTGGCGCGCCCGGATGACGTGGAGGAAGACGTCCACGAAGGGATCGATCGCGTGGGCCGCCGCCTCTTCTGCGGACGTCAGGACCCGTTCGAGTTCGGCGCGCTGGTCCTCCTGCTGGAGGATGAGTGCCAGCGCCAGCCAGGCTTGCGCCGTCTCGGGAGCCACGGCGCTGCCCCGGCCGGAGGCGGCGCTGATGACCCCCTCTGCCATCGGACGAGCCCGCGCGGTGTCACCGCCGACGACCAGAGCGAGCGCCGTGTGCGCGGCGTGGGTGAGCTCGGCATACTCCTTGAACGCACCACCGGCGTTGGCCAGGCGCGCCTCGGACAGGGACGCGGCCGCCGCGGCCGGTCGGCCCGACCACAGGTATCCGACCCCAACCAAGGCGGAAGGCACGCCGCGGAAGTTCGACCAACCGGGAGCATCCTCGGCCTCCAGCCCGGCCAACAGCGATGCCCCGGCGAGACCCGCACCCAGCAGCCGGTCTCCGTCCCCCGACACGCGCGCGAGCGCGGCCTCGATGATCCGCACGTTCAACATCGCGATCGAGCGCCGAGGTTCGGGAAGGTCGCCCAGCAGGAGCGCAGCGCGGGCCAGTAGGTCCGTCGCCGTCTGGTACTCCCGCCGACACTTGGCGCCCATCGCGCGCAGCACCAGCAGCTCAGCCTGGTCGGCCGGGCCGCTGGCCTGGATCCTGTCGATGGCGGCCGCGAGGGGTTCCCGCCCACCGGCATGGAATTCGGCCGTCGCCGAGCGAAGCCCGACCCGGATCGCGAGCGCGGTGTCTCCGCTCTCGATGGCATGGTCCAGGGCGGTGAGCCACTCCCCCTTGCTCTCGAACCAGGCACTCGCCCGGGCGTGCAGGCCGGCGATCTGTTCGGGGTGTTCCTCGCGCAGCCTGGAACGGAGAAGCTGCAGTAGAAGGGGGTGGTGACGGAACCACCCCGTGTCTGACAGCGCCACCATCAGCGGGACATTCCCCCACGTGGCCCGCAGCGAGTGCGGCAGGGCTTCGGCGCCCACGAGGGCCCGGGCCAGGGGGGGGGCAGATGCGGTCGGTGACGCTGGTCAGGGTCAGAACGTCGATGACCTCGGCGCTGACGCTGCGCGTCAGTTCCTCGGCGAGGTAGCCCGCGATCAGGGGTTGCTCGCCACTGAACGCGGCCAGCGTCCGCTTGGGGTCCTCTGCAGCGACCAACAGCAGCATCGCCAGCCGCACGGCGGCCACCCACCCGTCGGTCGCGCGGTGCAGGTGGTCGACGTCGCCTTCGTCGAGGGCCACACCGGCGTCGGTGGCCAGGAGGCGGATCTCCTCCCGCGTGAAGGCGAGCTCGACGCTGCGTACCTCGGTGAGCCGACCGGCGAGCCTGTGGCGGTGCAGCGACAGTACCGGGACGTGTCGTGAGATGAGGACCGTGTGGAGTCCCGCCGGAGGGTTCCGCAGCAGCTGGTCAAGGCCGCCCAGCACCTCGGTGGGCAGCTCGTGGGTGTCGTCGAGCACCAGCACGACCTCATGGCCCCAGGGACGGGTTGACAGGGCCTCGATGAACTCCTCGTCGACGTCGCGCGGCGGCCGCAACGACCCCAACGCCTCCACGCCGAGCGCGGACTCCAGCGCTGCGGCGATGGCTGCCCAGACCCGATGCGGGGTGGACAGGAAACGGTCGAGCGAGACCCACGCCACCGGCCCCGGGAAGACACCATCACGCGTCCACTCGGCGACGGCCGTGGTCTTGCCTGTGCCCGGACCGCCGGTGACGATGGTGAGGGGACGCCGCGTCGCCTCATCGAGTAGCCGGGTCAGGTGCGGTCGGATCAGCATCGACGACGGAGGCTGAGGGACGGAAATTCGTGCGGCCGCCAGACCGGTCACACCATCTGGGGAGCCCATGACCACACCCCCTGAAGGACTCGTCGGTACGGTGAAATCAATGGTGGGGCACGACCTCCAGTCGACAGTGGACCTCCAGCACCTGCAGGGCGAGGGCTTCGAGGCGGGACATCACCGCGAAGAACGCCGTCTGGTCGGGCACCCTGACCTCGATCGTGGTTCTCGTCGACTCGGTGCACACCGCGGTGGCGAATTCCTCCGACAGGTAGTCAGCCACAGAGCCGCCGACCTGGATTCGTGCCACCGCCTGCCCTGCCTCCAGCTCCACATGGTGGAGGTGCTCCACGTCCTCCACGACCAGGCCTGCCAAATGCAGCCGCTGCAGCACTCCCAGCAGGGCCGCGTGGTCGGGCACCGTCCCGCACAGGAGTTGGCCGCCCGGCAGGGGACGATCGACGAAGCCCTCGAGTTCTTCGCGAACGGCGTCATCCAGCTCGCCTCGCAGGCTGATCCTTACGTGGAGGGGAACCATCCGGCCATCACATCGATCAAGGCGCCCGGCCGCATCCCCCGCGAAGGGTCAGGCCGCGCCGACGTGGCCGGGGCCGATGGTGTCGATCACGGTCCGCGCCATGACGAAGCGTCGCTGTTGATGCCGTGCAGCAGCACGATGACCGGCCCATCGCGCTCGTCGAAGCGGCCGTGGAGCCTGAGCCCCTCCACCTCCGTCATGGATAACTCGCGCGGAGGTTGGCGGTGGAGCGGCGACGCAACTGCGTGACAATGCCGGCGATGACCAGGACGAGATGGGCCACCGCCAACCAGGTGTGGTCCTCGATGAGCGGGGCAACGACGTCGGGGTCGAGGTTCCCTGCGGGCACCAGGCCCACCAGGAAGGCGACGCCGGTCACGATCGCTGAGGCGCCCCCGATCGCAGCGACGACGATGAGCAGCACCGCCGGCAGGTTGGTGACCAGGGCGATGACGACCAGCAGCAACGCTGCGGCCACCCCGGCCGGAAGGTACATCCAGGCGGGCAGCCCGAGCAGGCCGGCGACCGTGGTGCCCAGCGCGTAGCCGACCGAACCCATCGTGATGATGACCGCCGCGGCGTAGAACGCGTACGCCAGCCAGGCCAGGAGCAGGGCGCCCGCGATCGCCGCGACCCACGACAAGGGGCCCGTCAACAGGCCCTGCTGGGTGATCGAGGCGAACAGGGTGGCGCCGACCCCGAAGCCGACGAACCCGGCCCAGAGCCCGATCACCGTTCGCATGGCGAGGTAGCCGCGGAAGCAGAAGATCAGCCCCGCGATGATGGCGAGGATCCCCACGGTGATGTTGAACACGGTCGCCTCCTTGTGCGCGCTCCTAGAGCGTACGCGGGGCGCAACTGGCCCGGGTCCGCCATGATGCGGAGTGTCGACACACCACTGCGGAGGGGATACGCCATGAGCGAGCAGACGGACGGTGCGGGACAGCACGTCCTCCACCGGTGGATGTTCACGGCGGCGATCATCCTGTCCCTGACCACGCTGTTGTCCGCCTGGACCGGTTATGAGGCGACCCGGTGGGGCACGGCGTACTCCTCGGCGACCCGGGCCTCGACGGTCGCGCGCGTCGACTCGGTGACGGCATCCGACGTGGCGAACCGGCAGCTGACCACCGACATCCTGCTGTTCTCGGACTGGTTCCAGGCCGAGGTGGAGGGCAACACTCGGGTGGCCGACGAGATCCGGGCGCACTTCCGTCAGGAGTTTGTGCCGGTGTTCGAGGCGTGGCTGGGCACAGCGGCTGAGGGGGGACTCCCCGCCGGGACGCCCTTCGACTCCGACTACGAACTGGCCGCCGACGTGGAGGCGGATCGGTTCCGGGAGGTCGCGACCGAGGCGTCCCTCGAGGCCGACCGGGCCGGCCAGACCCAGGACAACTACGTCCTGGCCGCGCTGCTCCACGCGTCGGTGCTGTTCCTCGCCGGCATCTCGTCGAAGATCTCCGGCCGAAGGGCCCAGCGCCTGACCGTCGTGCTGAGTGGCGTCGCCTTCGTCGTGGCGGCGTTCTTCACGTTCAGCCTTCCTGTCCTCCTGTGAGATGATGCGCGCGTCGTCCACGCGGCCGTGATCCTGAGGGGAACCGCATGCTTCGCTTCTTGGCTTCCACAGCCCTGCACCTCATCGGCAACGCGATCGGACTACTCGTCACCGCGCTCGTCCTGCCGGGGTTCAACGTGCAACCTTTCGGCTTCATCCTCACGGTCATCGTCTTCACGGCCGTGGAGATTCTGCTCGGACCGTTCGTGCTGAAGATGGCGATCAGCCACGCCCCCGCGCTGCGCGGCGGAATCGCACTCGTCACGAGTTTCCTCGGCCTCTTCCTCGCCCACACCTTCTCAGCAGGGCTGCGCATCGAGGGCCTCACCACGTGGGTGCTGGCTCCCCTGATCGTCTGGCTGAGCGTGCTCATCGCAGCCATCCTGTTGCCGATGGTGCTGTTCAAGAAGGTCCTCGGCGAGGTCCGCTCGTCCGGAACCTGACGGACGCCGCCCGGCGCATCGCGACGAAGCGGTCTTCGGTGCCGCGCAACTCGTCGCGGCGCAGGGCTCGTGACTTCCTCCCAGCACGTCCCCCCGGAGTGCCTCGCCGAGGTCCACGGCCCCCTCCACCCGCCCAGGGTGATCTCCCGCGGGCTGGGCCGCGTTCATCATGGGGTGGTGCCCGCGCAGAACGCTGATCCGAGCGGCCGACGTCCACGACGGCTCCTTCCCGTCGGCCGCGTCGGCCCCTCAGGCGTCGGTGAGGTGATCCGCCGGGCCGTCTTCCTCGACGTCGACGGGACACTCGTCGATTACTCCGGACGCATCCCCGCCAGTGCGCGGCACGCCGTCCGTGCGGCCCGCGCGAACGGGCACCTGGTGTTCCTGTGCACCGGGCGGTCGCGCTCCGAGTTGTGGCCCGACGTCACCGACATCGGCTTCGACGGCCTCGTCGGCGGGGCCGGGGCCTACGTCGAGGTGGGCGGGGTGGAACTGCTGCACCGGCGCCTGGAGGCCGGCCAGGTGCGGCAGGTCATCGACTTCTTCGGACGCCACGGGCTCGACTACTTCTTCGAGGGTGCGGGTGGGCTCTTCGGCACCCCGGGCATCCAGGCGCGGTTGCGCGGACTGTTGCGCGGTGCCGTGCCGGACGCCGTCGCCCTGGCCCAGCTGGAGGGCGGCCTCTTCGCCTACCTCGGTGAGATTGTGGTGACCGAGCAGCCGCCGACCGTGCCGGTGAGCAAGGTGGTGTTCGTGTACGGGCCAGGGGTGACGTTCGCGCAGATCCGTGACGCCTTCGCCGCGGATTTCGACGTCATCGCGTCGTCGGTGCCGCTGTCCGGTGCGACCATCGGCGAGATCCAGCTGGCGGGCGTGCACAAGGCCTCCGGCATCGAGCAGGTCATCGAGCATCTGGGCATCGCACGCCGGGACACCCTCGCGATCGGCGACAGCGACAACGACCTGGAGATGCTGCGGCACGCCGGCGTCGGCATCGCGATGGGCAACGCCCGGCAGCACGTGCGGGAGGCAGCAGACGAGGTCACCTCCCCGCCCGAGGAAGGCGGCGTGCACGAGGCCTTCGTGCGCCACGGCCTCATCGACGCCTGATTCGACATGACCGTCCGAGTCGGACTCGGCTCGCCCGACGAACGGGCCACCCCCTCCGGGTGATCCCGGAGCACCGGGGCGGCGCAACCATGGGGCCAACATCGCTGTCGGAAAGGACCCCTCCCATGCCCCTGGCACCCGTGGAGTTCGCCTTGTTCGCGTTCGATGACACCAGGATCACCGGTGACATCGTCCCGGCGCTCACCGCTCTGGTGGAGAACGAACTCGTGCACATCATCGACCTCGTGTTCGTCCGCAAGGAGGCCGACGGCCAGGTCACCGCGTTCGAACTCGACGACCTTCCGGCGGACGCCGCCGCGGCGTTCGCCGACCTCGACCACGACATCGAAGGTTTGGTCAGCACCGAGGACCTCGACCACGAGGCCGACCTCCTCGAACCCGGGACCTCGGCGATCATCGTCGTGTGGGAGAACCTGTGGGCGCAACGCTTCACGGACGCCGTGCGCGCGGCCGGCGGCGTCCTCGTCGACAATCAGCGCATCCCGGCCGAGGTTGTCGAGGCCGCACTGGCCGACGAGCTCGCCGACCGGAACCTCACCTGACCACGAACCGCTCGACCAACCGTCTACCTGAGGAGCAACTGTGATCCGTCCACGTCGTGGAGGCCCCGGCCTCATCGGGACCGCCGCCCGCACAGCCGTCATCGCCGGCACGGCGACCCGCGTGTCGGGCAATGTGGCCGCCAGTCAACAGGCCAAGGCCCAGCAGCGGGTGCCGGTCCAGCAACCTCCCCAGCCGACCGTCGTGGTGGCGGCGCCCGCCCCCCCGGCCGAGGACACCATCGCTCAACTCGAACGCCTCGCGGCCCTGCACCAGCAGGGGGCTCTCACCGAAGCGGAGTTCACCGCCGCCAAGGCACGACTGCTCGGCTTCTGACCTCAGCGCTTCCGTCGGCTCCAGAGCAGGCCGGTGGCGAGGCCGGCCAGGAACACCACCAGCAACGTCACCCACTGGGGTGCGCTGAACTGGAACGTCAGCAGGTCGACCTGGACCGAGTCCCGGTTCTGCAGGATGAAGGCGATCGCCAGTACCGCGATCGCGAGTCCCAGCCAGATCCGCGGGTTCTTCGCGAGCTCCTGCCAGCGCCCCTTGCCTCCGTCAGCGCTCATGGCGCCTCCCCTCCTACGCGGTCATGTGTCCTTGCCAAGCATCCTCAACCATCCCTTGGTCGCGCCCGCACAGGATCACCCGTGCCGGGTGATGCCCACGCGGACGCCGGCCTGAAGGATGGGGCGCACAGAGCCCCTGCGCACATCGCACCGGGCTGAGAGGAAGGCACCACATGTCAGAGCTCATCATCATCGGTTACGACGACCACGCAGTGGCGCAGCAGGCGCACGACCGCGTCGTCAAGCTGCAGCGCGACCACATCGTCAACCTCGCCGGCCTCGCTGTCGTCCGGGTCGACGACGACGGCAAGAAGCACGTCGACACCCCGGCCAAGGGCATCGTGGGTGCGACCGCGGCGTCCGGCGCCCTCTGGGGCATGCTCATCGGGCTGCTGTTCCTGGTCCCCGGCGTCGGCCTCCTCGTCGGCGGCCTGTGGGGCGCGCTGGTCGGACGCCTCGGCAAGTCGGGCATCAACGCGGGCTTCCGGGCCCGGGTGGACGGCCTGCTGGAGCCGGGCAAGGCGGCCGTGGTCGTGCTGGCCTCGAAGCTGACCGAAGACAAGTTCGCCGCCGGCATGTCGGAGTTCGGCGGCACCGTTCTGCAGACCTCGCTGTCCGACGAGGACGAGAAGGCTCTGGCCGAAGAGCTCGCCTGACCCCATGCCGTCCTCTGGTTTCGTCTCGACCGGGCACCTGCCCGCCGCCCCCGATGTGGGGGCGGCGGTGCAGGAGGCTTTCGCGCGGTTCAGCGACGCTCGCGACGGCGAACCCTCCACCGTCTACCCGGCCCTCGAGCGTGTTGATCCCGACGCCTTCGGCGTGAGCCTGATCGACGTGCACGGCACGGCGTGGGAGGCCGGGGACGTGACCACCCCGTTCACGATCATGAGCGTCGCCAAACCCTTCGTGTTCGCGCTCGCCGCCCGCGCCCTCGGGGCGGATCGGCTCGACGAACTCGTCGGCGTCGACGCCACCGGCCTCCCCTTCAATTCGCTCGAAGCGGTCGAGGCCGGCCCCGATGGCCGCACCAACCCGATGGTGAACGCCGGCGCGATCGCGACGACGGCGCTGGTTCCCGGCGCCACCACCGACGAGCGCTGGGCCGCCATTCGCGACGGGCTGTCGGCGTTCGCGGGGCGCCCGCTGACCGTGGACGACGAGGTCTACGCCTCGGCGTCCGCCACCAACGACCGCAACCGCGCCATCGCCTGGCTGCTGAACAGCCGTGGGCGGTTGGCCGGGGAGCCCGACGACGCGCTCGACCTGTACACCCGGCAGAGCGCGCTGTCGGTGACCGCGCACGACCTCGCCGTCATGGGGGCGACCCTCGCCGACGGTGGGGTGAACCCCCTCACCGGCGAACGCGTCATGCCGGCCGAGCTGTGCCACCACGTCCTGGCGGTGATGCTGGTCGCGGGCCTGTACGAGACCTCGGGCGCGTGGTTGTACCGGGTCGGCCTCCCCGCCAAGAGCGGCATCGGCGGTGGGATCGTCACCGTCTCCCCCGGCAAGGGCGGCTTGGGCACGTACGCGCCGCGGCTGGACGCCCAGGGCAACAGCGTCCGCGGGCAGAAGGCTGCGCGGTTCCTGTCGTTCCGGTTGGGTCTCGATCTGCTCGCGTCCCGTCCGGCCCCGTGACCCCGTGGCCGAATCAGCGACCGGCCTGACCGAGGCCCAGGCCCAGGCCCGGCTGGAGGCCGGCCAGGAGAACACCACCAACCTCAAGCCGTTGCGCACCCTCCAGCAGGCTCGTCGCGAGAGCATCTTCACGGTGTTCAACCTGAACATGGTCGGCCTGGCAGTGATCCTGCTGCTCCTCTCCGAGTGGATCGGGGCCGGCGTGACGTTGCTGCTGCTCGGGTTCTCCACGACGATCCGCAACGTCCACGAGTCCCTCGCCGCCAAGCGGCTCGACGCCGTGCGCCAGGCCGGCCGGACCAGGTCGACGGTGATCCGGGACGGGCGTCCCCGCGCCATCGACAGCGACCGCATCGTGCCCGGAGACCTGATCGTGATCTACCCCGGCGACCAGTTCCAGGTCGATGGAATCGTCACCGGGGCCGGCGCCATGCTGGTCGACACGGCCCAGGTCACCGGCCAGCGCGGCTGGGAGCGCGTCCAGGCCGGGGACGAGGTGCTGGCCGGCAGCGTCTGCCTCTCGGGGCGCGGGCGCTACATCGCCCAGCGCGTCGGCGCCGACCGCCTGATCCAGGCTCAACTCAGCCAGCGCACGGCTCTGGCGTCCCGCCCCACCCCGCTGGAGCGGCTGGTCGCGCGCATCCTCAGCGGCCTGCTCGTCATTGTGTCGGTGTACGCACTGATCCTGCTGGCGAAGTACTTCCGCCTCGACGTGGGCGAGCCAGGGGACGCGTTCGTGGACGCTGCCCCGGTCATCTTCTCCCTGCTGCCCACCGGCCTGTACTTGATGATCGTGGTGGCCTACGCCACCGGAACGGCAGACCTGGCCCGGCTCGGTGCCGTGGTCCACAGCGCCCGCTCGGTGGAACTGCTGGCCGAATCGACGGTGATCTGCTTCACCGAGGTGGACCTGCTCTCGGGCACCGACCTGAGGGTCGAGCCCCTCCCCCCGGCTGAACCGGAGCGGCACGACGGTGCGGCCGACGATCCGGACGCCTGGCCGAGCATCGCGGAACTGAGGCGAACCCTTGGCGACATCGCCCTCAGCGCCACGGAGCGTGGCCCGCTGGTCGACCTGTACGCCCGCTCCTGCGAAGGTGAGGAGCGCGCCATCCTCGTCCAGGCGTCCCACCTCGCCACACTGGGCTGGTTCGCCGTGGCCTTCGACGACCCCGACGACCCGTTCCTGTACGTGCTGGCCGAGCCCACCCTGCTCGGACGATCGGGGGCGTCCGACGAGGCGCTGGTCCTGGCCCGCGGCCCGATCGACACCACGCTGGTGGACGCACACGGCCACCCCCGCCTCCCCGAAGGGCTCGTCCCCCTGTGCGTGATCGAACCCCGACGCCACCTCCACCCCGACGCGATGGGTGTGGTCCGCGCCTTCCAGGCCTCCGGCGTCCACCTCAAGGTTTTCGCCAGGGACGCACCCGTCGAGGTGCTCGCGGCGCTGCGCGCGGCAGGACTGTCCGAGGAGGACGAGCGTGCCCTGCTGCCCAACGGTGGCCTGTCGGGCGCCGAACTCGAGGCGCTGCCACGCGACCAGTGGGCGACAGCGGTGCGCGAGTACCGCCTGTTCGGGGGCCTGACACCGGCACAGATGGGCGACGTGGTCGGAGAGCTCCGCGACGGCGGCGAGCGGGTGACGGTCGTCGGCGACGGGCTCACCGACCTGCCCGCGATGCAGCAGGCACAGCTCTCGGTGGCACCGCCGGCGAGCGCGCAGGCCGCGCTCGGCGTGGCCGACATCGTCCTGACCGACAGTTCTCCGGGGCTGCTGCTGGTCGTGCTGCACCGCGGCCAGTCGATCGTGCGCGGCCTGCTGGACGTGATGAAGCTCAACCTGTCGCTGGTCGTCTGCACCGCCCTGCTCATCGGCATGGTCCGCCTGTTCGGGGTGGGCTTCCCGTATGTGGCGGGGCAGGGCTCGCTGATCTCGATCCTGGCGATCACCGTCCCGTCACTCCTGCTGCCGCTGTGGGCGCGGCCGGCCCCGGTGTCGAGCCGGAGTTACCTGAGCATCCTGGCCGGGTTCGTCGTGCCGGCCGGCGTCCTGCTGAGCGTGGCCGCGTTCGGGGTCTACCTGGCCCTGGTGTCCCGGACCGATGATGTCCGCGTGGCCCAGTTCGGCGTCACGTACACCCTGCTGTACGCCGGGCTGACCCTGTCGGTGCTGATCCAGCCACGCCTCCGCACCGCCTTGTTGGCGATCTCGTTGGCGCTCCTCGGTTCCCTGGCACCGGTGATCCCCCTTGCGCGGTGGCAGTTCCGCCTCGACCTGCTCCCCGAGCCGACCGACTACCTCATCGTCCTGCTCGCGGTGGCCGCCTGGACCGTGGCAGTCCACCTCGTCCGGCGCGCCGTCCGTCACTCCGAGGTGGCGTGAGGGTCGACCCTGCGACGGGTCAGGTTGAACCGTGGTTCGCGCGGACGTTCGCGGAGCGGCGGCGCGGCTTCAGTCGATCGGTGGAGCGGCCGAGTAGTCCGCGTTGGTGACCGGCTCAAGCCACTGGACGGCTGGGTTCTGCTCGTCGGACTCGTTGATGGCCAGGTGGACCATGAGGCGGTTCGGGGCAGCGCCGTGCCAATGCTCCTCGTTGGCCTCGAACAGCACGCGGTCGCCGGCCCTGATCACCTCGACCGGGCCCCCGCGTCGCTGGCACAGCCCGACACCCTCGGTGACGTAGACGGTCTGGCTCAGCGCGTGCAGGTGTCAGTTGGTGCGCGCGCCCGGCGGGAAGTGGACCAGGTTGGCGGTGAGGCGGGACGGCGGCGGCGCAGCGGCGACCGGATCCAGGTAGACATCCCCGGTGAACCAGTCGGCGGATCCCCTGGTCGTGTCGAGAGAAGTGCGGGTGATCTCCATGACTCACAGTAGGCCTGCGCGCTTCCCCGCGCCACGGTGATGACGCCGATGCCCCGCGCACAGGTCGCCGATGGCTCACGTCCCGGCAGGTTCCTCCTCGGGCACCGCTGCGAACCGATCCCAGACACGGTGTTCGGTCAGGAGCCGTGCAAGCTGTTCCACGGACTCGCCCGGTTGGCCCACCACAACGCCGGCGGCATCGGCGGGAACACCCGCAGCCGCAAGGACAGGTTGGGCGTCCGGCGAGCAACCGATCGCCTTGGAATGCCGGAACATCTCGGCGACCACCTTCACGACCCGTGGATCCACCGGTTTCCCGTCGGTCGATTGGCCCGCCTTGGCGTCGAAGGTCGGGTCGGCGTCCGGTGCCGGGACGGGGGCCGCCAACAGCAGGGCGGCGTCGAACTCGATCGACGCAGCCGTGAGGAAGGTCCGGTCGACGACCACGTCGCCGAGATGCCCGCCGGCCGGCGCAACGACGAACGGCAGCATGCCCGCTGCCGTGACGGCCTCCTTCGCCTCGCTGATGAGGGCGGGCGCGGTGTCGGCGTCCGCGACCAGGGCGATCTTGCGTCCGGTCACCGGCCACGTGCCCCCGACCTGCGACAGCGCCGGGCTGGGACGGACGTCCGTGGCCGGCTCGATGGTCGGCTCCGGCGCGGTCAGGCCCAGGCCCTTGGCGACCTGGGCACACAGATCGGCGTCCACGTTGGCCAGGCACTGCAGCTGGCGGACGCGGATCGCCTCCTGGTAGCACTTGCCGAGCTCGAAGGTGTAGGCGCGCGCCAGGTGCTGACGCTCGACACCGCTCAGCGATCGAACGAACAGTGTCACCTGGCTGAAGTGGTCGTCGAAGCTGGCCGCGAGCCTGCGGACCTTCTCGCCGGCCACGGGTTGCGGGACGTCGATGAAGGCGCCGTCCGCTTCGCCGGCCTCGGCAGGGTTGCCGCCATCCAGGGAGTTGGGACGATAGGGGGCGACCCCACCGTGGACCGCGTGTTGGTGGAACCCGTCGCGGAACATGTCGTTGACCGGGCAGTGGGCGCGGTTGATGGGGATCTGGCTGAAGTTCGGGCCGCCCAGACGGGTGATCTGCGTGTCGATGTAGGAGAACCACCACCACGCCACGCCCAACACCCACCGGACGAAGCTCGCGATCGCCTTCGCGATCACCGCCACGATCCTGGTCGCCGAGGTGATCGGCGCCCTGTGGACCAACAGCCTTACCCTGATCATCGACGCAGGCCACATGCTCGTCGACGCGTCGGGCCTGCTGATCGCCCTGCTCGCGGCCTCACTCGCGCTGCGCCCACCCAGCCCCGAACGGACCTGGGGGTACCGCCGCGCCGAGGTGCTCGCCGCCGGCGCGCAGGCCGCCGTCCTGCTGGCCGTGGGGAGCTACGCGTTCATCGAAGGCGTCAGGCGACTGCTCGAACCTCCCGACGTCACCGCCACCGGCCTGCTCGTCTTCGGCGTCATCGGACTGCTCGGCAACCTCATCTCGATGATGGTCCTCAGTTCGGGACGTGGCGCCAACCTCAACATGCGCGCCGCCTTTCTGGAGGTTGTCAACGACGCCCTCGGGTCGGTGGCCGTCATCATCAGCGCCATCGTGATCGCCCTCACCGGTTGGACCCGCATCGACGCCCTCGCCGGCATGCTCATCGCCGCCCTCATCGTCCCCCGCGCCGTCACCATCCTCCGCGAGGCGAGCAGCATCCTGCTCGAATCAACACCCCCCGGGCTGGACCTCGAGGACGTCCGGAAGCACCTGCTCGCCGTCCCCCACGTCCAGGGCGTCCACGACCTGCACGCCTCCACCATCGCCACCGGCCTGCCCGTGCTCACCGCCCACGTCGTCCTCGACGACAGCTGCTTCCACGACGGCCACTCCGCCCGCATGCTCGGCGACCTCCAGGAGTGCGTCGCCGCGCACTTCGACGTCAGCGTCGAGCACTCCACTTTCCAGCTTGAGCCCTTCGACCACGCCGAACGCGAACACGCCACCCACACCTAGCCAGCTCGGCCGGAGCGTCGGGTTGAGCGTCGGGGTGAGCCGCCGTGCACCGGTGCCCAGAGCCTGCCGCACTGAGCAAACCGTGACGTGAACCCCGTACTGAGCAGGTTTCATGACCGCCTTCGGGCAGAAGCCGATGGCCCCGGCAGTGGCAGGCCGTGTGCAACGGTGACGTGCGGTTCTTCGAAGCGGCCCGCGTCGCCCGAGCGTGCGTCTTGGCGGGCCTGGACGCCGCAGCGTGCGCCTTCGTCGACCGGCAGTGCACCATCGCGCTCACCATGCAACCCTGGTCGAGGGTCCGTGGCCGGGTCGACGGTTGGATCCTCCTGGCCGATCCCGCCCTGGCCGCCGAGCGTGAACGCGAAGCAGCCGGGGCCCGCACCATGATCGTGGCCGGGTTCAAAGACGGCCACTGCGACATTTGGGGCCGTGTAGGAGCCGCGGACGGGCTCGACCTCGACCAAGCGCTGGGCGCCATCGCGAAGACATTACCCACCGACACGCCGCTGCAACACCGGCGTGCCGCAGCGGTGGGCGTGCTCGCCCGGCAGGCCCTGGGTCACACTGAACTGCCCCGGACCGCACAGATCATCGTCGTCTCGGCCATACCACCAGCGTGGGCAATGTAGACAAATTCGTCTACCTCTGACGAGCGGCCTGGCAGGGTATTGCGAGAGTGGAGGGGATGAGCCAGTCCATTGTTGGCCGTGGGGTCAGCCTGGCCCTCGCCCTCGCCCTCGCGGGCGCCGTGTCGATGGCGTCCGCCGGGACGCCGCCGGCCGCAGCGGCGGGATGTCAGGATCGCCCGGATGCCACTCAACTGGCCGTTCGGCCCCACACGAGCTGGCCGCCGCCGCGATGCTACGGTGAAACCGTGGATGAGTACCTGTGGGTCCTGAAACGCTCTGAGCTAGACCTCATTCGTGAGATCGAACCAGAACGAATGTCCGAGCTCAGCGAAGACGAGCTGCTGGTGCTGCACAAGCGCGTGCGCAAAGCGCGGAACAAGCACGTCGGCAACTACCGTCGCAAAGGCGCCAAGCGAGTTTCCGAGGTGGGTGGCCGCGGTGCCGCGCGCCCCGGAAACAAGAAGTCACTTCTGCGCGCCGAAGCGTTCGAAGAGGCGCTGGCTCGCGTGTCCGATCGTTTGGCCGAAGTGGCTCACGAGGAAGCAGAGTCGCTAAAGGCAGAGCGCCTCGCCCACGCTCAGTAGGGCACGTGGTCTCACCTTGCTCGACAAGGAACTCGTACCCTCCCTTTGGCAGGGCGTCAGGGTGTGAGGGCGAGGCCGCGGAGCAGCGCCGTGACAGAGCGTCGCACTGACGCCTCGTAGGTGGACTGGGACAGCGTGGCGCTGAGGCCGGAGACCCGGTCGCGAATCAACCCATCCAGCATGGCGGCAACGGGCCACGCGGCGTCCTCAGCGTCGGGGATACCGGCCCCGTCGAGCAGGCGGGCCAGAGCGGTGCGGAGGCGGAGGGCCTGCTGGTCCATGAGCGCACGGAGTTCGGGTTGGCGCGTGGCCTCGAGCGCCAACTCGTATCGCGCGATTGGCCTCTCTGGACGGTCACGCGCGATGCGAACGACCCCGGCCACCAGTACGTCCAGCACCGACACGTCCGGGCTCGCCGGGAGGATCGCACTCTCGTCCAGGGCCAGCAACCGGTCCAGGCAGGCGGCGAGCAGGGCCTGGCGGGTGCGCAGGTAGTACGAGGTCGAGCCGGGCGGCAGCCCGACCTCGGCGTCCACCGCGCGATGGGTCAACCCACGCAGCCCGCGGTTGGCCACGAGGTGGATGGCGGCGTCCGCGATCGCGTCCCGCCGCTCCTCACCGAGCACGACAGCCTTCTTCACGTGACCCTTCTTCCCACTCGCACTCTACAGGCATAGAGTAGCGGAATGCGGACAGCGGTCGTGGTGGGCGCCGGGATCGGCGGGGCTGCGGCGGCGGTCGCCCTGCAGCAGGTGGGGTGGCGCGTCATCATTCTGGAGCGGGCCCAGACGACCGGCGAGGTCGGTGCCGGACTGTCGATCTGGCCCTCGGCGGTCGCCGTGCTGGGTCGACTGGGCGTGCGTGGTGTTGAGGCGGACGCCGCGCCCGGGGCCTTGGGGATGCGGTTGGCGAGCGGCCGCTGGGTCGTCCGGGGCACGGACCTCGGCGCCAGGTCGCCTGTCATGATCCACCGTGCGCAGTTGTACGACCGGATCACCGACCAGTTCGGTCCACACATCACGGTCAGGACGCGGTTCGCCGTCACTGGGGTGGACCCTGACGCTACCGGAGTGACTGTCCGGGGCGCTGCCGAGGAACTGCGCGCCGACCTCGTCGTGGCGGCAGACGGTATCCACAGCACGGTCCGGGGCGCGCTACACCCGCGCTACAGGGGAGCCTTGTACGCGGGGTACACGTCCTACCGGGGTCTGGCGGAAGTGGAAACCCACGAGGCCGGCGGGGAGACCTGGGGGCGGGGACGCAGGTTCGGGTTCGCTCGACTGGTCGACGGCCGCATCTACTGGTACGCCACTGCCAACCAGCCCGCACGTCACAGGGACGACCTGGCCTCCGTCCGTGCCGCCTTCGGCGACTGGCACACTCCGATCCCGGCCATCCTGGCGGCGACGACGGACCTCTTGCAGCACGACACCCACGATCTCGCCCTACCACTGGCACCCTTCGCCTTCGGACACGTCGCGCTGCTCGGCGACGCCGCCCACGCAATGACGCCCAACCTCGGGCGGGGTGCCTGCTCCGCGATCGAGGACGCCGGGGCGCTGGCCCAGCATCTGAACGCGGCGGACTCAGTGACAACGGCGCTGGCGGCCTACGATGCAGAGCGGCGACCGGCCACGACGCGACTGGTGAGCGCCTCTCGCCGCGTCGGGCGACTTGGCCAAGTGCAGAGCCCGGTGGCGGGCGCCTTGCGTGACGGAGCGCTCGCGGCCGTCGGCACGATCTCCTCCCTCCGCCGCCCCCGGGGCGTTGACACGACCAACTCCGGTCCGAACCCCGTGGGGTGACACCCTTTCGGAGACGGCCTCACCTTCTGCCACAAGGTCGGCCACGGTGTCCGAGACCAGGTCAACCAGCCCCAGGGGCGGCAGATCCGGATGTCAAGGTGGCCTTGACGGATCGTTGGGTTGTCAAGGTATCCTTGACGTGTGGAGATCCGCGATTCGGCGCGCAAGCACGGGATCACGGACGCCGACATCGACCACGCGTGGGCAACGCCATCCGGCTCGTCGAGTACGAGTACGCCGGACATGAACGGCTACTCGTGATCGGAGCCGACCGACAAGGCCGGCTGCTTGGATTGGTCGCCGTGCCAGCCGGAGACCCGACCCGGATCATCCATGCAGATCTCCTGCGACCCAAGTTCTACGACGACCTGAGGTGAGGTGAACACGATGACGATCAAGACGCGCAGTGAAACCACCGGGCTGGACCAGCTCGACCCGACCACGCAGCCGGCACGCGACGCCGTGCACTTCCGACGGATCCTCGCTGCCCGCAAGGCGATCGCGGATGCCGAGCAGGAACTCCGCGATGCCGTGAAGGCTGCCCGGGATGCCGGTGACTCCTGGACGGTCATCGGCGCGGCCCTGGACACCACCCGACAGGCCGCCTTCCAACGCTTCGGCCGCGACTGAACCCACCCGGCAGGCGCCAATTGAGTTGCGTGGCCGCCGGTATTCCTGCCCGCGGTGTTGGGTGTCACAGTTGGACCCATGACGCCTACATGGGTTCCGGTGGCCGGGGGGCTGCTGGCGGCCAGTGCCGAGGGGTCGGGGGATCCGGTCCTGGTGGTGCAGACTGCACTCTCCGTGGACGAACTGGTCCCGTTCATGCGCCAGGACCTGCTTCGTAACCGGTATCGGGTCATCACATTCGACCGCCGCGGGTACGGCGCGAGCACCGCGGTCGGTGGTGCCGCCTCGATCGACACCGACATGCGGGACTGCCTCGCCGTCCTCGATGCGCTGGACGCCGCACCGGCCAACGTGATCGGAGTGAGCTACTCGGCAGCGGTCGCCCTCGAACTCGCCGGACGGGCCCCGGCCGCGGTCCGCTCCCTGACGATCGTGGAGCCGCCGCCCCGGCACGTTCCCGCCGGCCCCGAGTTCCTGGCGGCGAACCACCACCTGCTGGACCTCTACCAACGCGAGGGGGTGGCCGTCACGCTGGAAGCCTTCATGACCATGCTCGTGGGTTCGGACTGGCGTCCCCGCCAGGAGGGACTGCTGCCAGGATCGGTGGCCCGGATCGAACGGGACGCCGACGCCTTCTTCAGCCGGGACATTCCCGCCCTCGTTTCCTGGGCGTATGGCCCCGACCAGGCTGCGCGGGTGACCGTCCCGGTGCTGTATGTGGGAGGAACCGAGAGTGGGCCGTGGTTTCGCCAAACCCAGGCCTGGGTGTCAACCCTCTTCCCGGCAGCCCAGAGCGTCACCATCGAGGGGGCGGGCCACGACCTGGCGCTCACCCACCCCCGCGAACTGGCCACCGCCGTAGCCCGGTTCCTCGACGCCCAGACATAGGCTCGCCAACCCGAACCGACCCCGCCTCACACTCGCCTCGCCAGGACCACACCAAGCGCGGCAGATCCGGTAAAGCTACCGTGGTAGGAAGTCTGGTAGTAGGCTGGTCGCATGAGTCAGGTGAAGTTGAGTGTGAGTCTCTCCGAGAGCGAGGTCGCAGCCCTGGACAAGTACGCCCACGCTGCCGGCCTGAAGTCGCGCTCCGCGGCCATCCAGCAGGCGATCAGGCTACTCGGCGACCCAGAACTCCAGTCCGCCTACGAATCAGCCTGGCGGGAGTGGGAAGACTCCGGGAACGCCGACGCGTGGGATTCCGCCGCGGCTGACGGGATGGCTGATGCTCCGCGGTGAGATCCGGTTGGTCGATCTGGAACCCGCCCGCGCGGGAGAGGCGGACAAGCGTCGCCCTGCGGTGATCGTGAGCAACGACAACGCCAACGCCACCGCGGCGAGGCTGGGGCGTGGCGTCGTCACCGTGGTCCCCGTCACCAGCAACATCGCCAGGGTCTACCCCTTCCAGGTCCTCCTCCCCGCTGACGAAACAGGCCTGCACGTGGATTCGAAAGCCCAAGCTGAACAAGTTCGTTCGGTCTCGGTGGAACGCATCGGCCCCGTCACTGGCCGGATTCCCACCCACCTGCTGACCCAACTCGACGACGCCCTGCGCCTGCACCTCCACCTCTGACCACACGCTCGCAGCGGCAATAGCGGACGTTGCTGGCGTCGACAACTGCCGACGCCGCCGTCGCTCATGCGGCGGGGAGTGGGGCTCCGCAGTTGGGGCACTCGTCGCCGGGCGGAGTCCTGAGGTAACAACTTGTGCAAGTGACTTCGGCGGCCCTCGACCGTCTCCCGCTGGAATCGCCACCATTGTCGGAGCTGGGAAAGTGATCCCGACAGTAGAAGCGCGTATGGAAGGTTCCACCCCATTCGCGTCGCATCATCCAAAGGTCTGCTCTTGCGCGCCGGGAGGAGTACTTCCCGCACGTCGAGCAGTAGCTGCCCTCGGCGTAGTCGCCGTACCTGTCTACGTCCCCTGTGAGGGCCGTCAACGGGATGAGCTCGCCGAGCGGCAGGTCATCGAACTTGGCGTAGTTCTTCTGGGCCATGCCTCGACTCTGCCCGATCGCGCGTCCCTCTTGCGTACCTCGTGCGATTCGGCCGATGGCGCCCACGTGCGCCAGATGCGGATGCTTGGCGAGTGCCCATTCGGGGTGCGGCGGGACTCGCTGGAAGTGACCAATGGCAGCAGATTGTCAGGGGCTCCTGCAATGCTGAGCTAGTGATCGAGCCACCAGTTGACTTTGAGCGTATGCGACGCATGCGTTGCGGAACATGCTGCCACGAGTGGTTCGTCAACGAGCAGTGGCTAGGGCGTGTCGCGTAACTGATTTGGGTGGTGGGGGTCAGGGTTGTCTTTGTGACCAGGAGTCCTCAGTTCAGTGACGAGATGTGGGCGCGGATTGAGCCGTTGATGCCGCGTGGGGGCGCGAAGGGCGGCCGTCCGTGGAATGACCACCGGCGGACGGTGGAGGGCATCTGTT
>NZ_JACJFX010000046.1:0-18980 GCF_014164675.1 Propioniciclava sp. MC1683
CCGTCAAGCGGTAACCAACCCGCGCATGTCAGTCTGACCATCCGCGTCGACGACCACGCCGAACGTCACCAAGCACCGTGCCAAAAGCGAAGTGGCGTCCCCCAACCAGGAGGACGCCACTTCGTCACGCCCCCTTGACAAAAGGGCCTACATATCAGTCGAGGGTGACTCGTCCCGACCGTGCGACCTCGGCGTACCAGAGTGCGGACGCCTTGGGGGTCCGCTGGAGCGTGTCGAAGTCGACCCGAACGATACCGAACCGTTTGGCCAGGCCCCACGCCCACTCGAAGTTGTCCAGCATCGACCACACCATGTAGCCGTCCACGGCGGCGCCGGCCTCGATGGCGGCGTGCACCGCGGCGAGGTGGTCGCGCACGTACGCGCGGCGGGTGTGGGTGTCGTCGACGAAGCCCGCGGCGTCCGGAACGTCGTCGTAGGCGGCGCCGTTCTCGGTGACGTGCAGCCGGACGCCGGCGGGACCGGTGTACTCCTCCTGCAGCCGGACGAGCAGACGGGTGAGGCCTTCGGGCTGCACCTCCCACCCCATCGCGGTGACGGGCAGCCCGCGCGGGACGAACCGCACGCGTTCCGAGCCCACGTAGGGGCTGCGCCGGGGCAGCCCACCCGGGCCGGCGAACACCAGGGGCGACTCGTCCCCCGGCACAGCGCCGGCGACGGCCGCACCGTTGTAGTAGTTCACGCCCAGCACGTCGATCGGCGACGAGATGACCGCGAAGTCGCCGTCACGGGCCGCGCGACCCAGCCCCGCCTCTGCCATGTCCTCGAGCACGTCCGCGGGGTACTCGCCCCGGAACAGGGGGTCGAGGAACACGCGGTTGAACGCCCCGTCGATGCGTCGGGCGGCGTCGACGTCGGCCGGGTTCGACGGGTCGGCCGGGTCGGCGACGGTGTGGTTGGTGGTGATGCCGACGGTGACGTCGGGTCGGTCGGCGCGGATCCGCTGCACGGCCAGGCCGTGGCCCAGCAACAGGTGGTGGGCGGCGTCCACGGCCTCGGTCGGGGAAGTGTGGCCGGGCGCGTGCTCGCCGGCCGCGTAGGACAGGAACGACGAGCACCACGGCTCGTTGAGCGTGGTCCAGACGGGCACGCGGTCGCCGAGTCGGTCCAGCACCGCGCCGGCGTAGTCGGCGAACGCCGACGCCGTGTCGCGGTTCGTCCAGCCGCCGCGGTCCTGGAGGGCCTGGGGGAGGTCCCAGTGGTAGAGCGTCAGCCACGGTCGGATGCCGCGCCCGACGAGCTCGTCGACGAGGCGGTCGTAGAAGTCGAGGCCCTCCGGGTTGGGGGTCCGGCCGTCGGGGCAGACGCGCGCCCACGACACCGAGAACCGGTACGTGTCGAGGCCGAGCGAGGCCAGCAACGCGACGTCGGAGGGCATGCGGTGGTAGTGGTCGCAGGTGACGTCGCCGGTGTCGCCGTTCACCACCGCGCCGGGGGTGTGGGCGAAGGTGTCCCAGATTGAGTCGCGGCGGCCGCCCTCGTGGCGGGCTCCCTCGATCTGGTAGGCCGCGGTGGCGGTGCCCCACGAGAACGAGGGTGAGAAGGTGAGTTCGGTCATCCCTTGACAGCTCCTTGCATAATGCCGGCGACGAGGTGTCGGCCGGCGACGACGAAGACCAGCAGCAGCGGGATCGTGGCCACCACGACGCCCGCCATGATCAGCGAGTAGTCCTTGAAGTACGACGCCTGCAGCAGTTGCAGCGCCACGGGCAGCGTCGGGTTCGTGGGACCCAGCACGATGAAGGGCCAGAAGAAGTTGGTCCACGAGCCGACGAAGGTGAACAGTGCCAGCATCGCGGCGGCCGGGCGGGCGGCGGGCAGCGCGACGTGCCAGAACGTGCGAATCATCGAGCAGCCGTCCACCCGTGCCGCCTCGATCAGTTCGTACGGCAGGGCGTCGCGGAGGTACTGGGTCATCCAGAACACCCCGAACGCGGTGACCATGCCGGGCACGATGACGGCCTGCAGCTGGCCGATCCAGCCCAGCTTCGACATCACGATGAACAGCGGCACGATGCCCAGCTGGGTCGGCACGGCCATGGTGGCGATGACGAACACCAGCAGCGGCCCGCGGCCGCGGAAGTTCAGCTTGGCGAACGAGTAACCGGCCAGGGTGGAGAAGATCACGACCGACGCCGAGGTGATCACCGCGACCAGGATCGAGTTCCACAGCGCCGTCCAGAAGTTGATGTCGGAGGAGATGACCCGGCCGATGTTCTCCAGCAGCCGGCCCTGGGGGATCAGCGACGGGATCGGGTTGCGGGCAATGGTCGCGGCGTCCGAACTGGCCAGCAGCACCGCGAACCACAGCGGGTAGGCCGAGATCAGCAGGACCAGGCCGAGCAGCACGTAGGACAGCCACGACGGGCGGCGGTCGGCGCCCCACGCGGTGCTGCTCCCGGACGCCCCGGGCTGCGGTCGGTTCAACCGACGGCGGGCGGCGCGGGCGGCACCGCGCCCGGCGGTCTGTTCGATGGCGGCGACGGAGTTCATGTGCGGGCCCCCTTGCGGACTCGCCGGGGCGCGTCCCCGGAGGCGATGCGTTGGGTGAGCAGGAAGTTGACCAGGCCGATCGCGATGATGATCCCGAAGAGGATCCAGGCGACGGCGGCTGCACGGCCGAAGCTCTTCTGCGCCCCCCAGCCGAGCTCGTAGAGATACATGGTCATCGTCATCCACTGCCGGTCCGCCCCGCCGAGGCCGAGCGTGTCGTACATGCGGGGTTCGTCGAAGATCTGCAGACCGCCGATGGTGGAGGTGATGACCACGAAGATGATCGTGGCGCGCAGCATCGGGACGGTGACCGACCAGAACTGGCGCCAGCGCGACGCCCCGTCGACGATCGCGGCCTCGTAGAGGTCCCGGGGCACGGCCTGCATGGCAGCGAGGAAGATCAGGGTGTTGTAGCCGGTCCAGCGGAAGTTGACCATGGTGGCGATCGCGAGGTGCGACGCGAGCCGGTCGGAGTGGAAGCCGATGGGGTCGATGCCGATCGTGGCCAGGAGCGTGTTCACCAACCCCGACTGGTCGGCGAAGAGCTTGGAGAAGATCAGCGACACCGCGACCGGCGCCACCACGTAGGGCAGCAGGACGCCCATGCGCCAGAAGGTCTTCGCGCGCAGGTTCGCGTCGAGCAGGGCCGCGATCGCGATGGCGGCGATCACCTGGGGGACCGACGACAGCAGGAAGATGGAGAAGGTGTTGCCCAGGGCGCGGCCGAAGCGTTGCTGCCCCAGGACGTCGACGTAGTTCTTCAGGCCGACGAAGTCCCCCTGGCCGCCGATGAGGTGCCAGTCGTGCACGGAGACGAATGCCGTGTAGAGCAGCGGGTAGAGGCCGACGACGGCGAAGAGGATGAAGAAGGGGCTGATGTAGAGGTACGGCGACAGGCGCACGTCCAGGCGGGACAGCCGCTGGCGCGCTGTGGTGCTCGACATCGAGCCTCCTCGCGGTCGTGGTGGGTTCGGGTGGGGGGCGCCCGGGCGCCGGGGGGGGCGGGGGGGCGGGGGGGGGGGGGCCGGGGGCGGGGGGGGGGGGGGGGGGGGCCCCCCGGCCCGCGGGGGGGCCCGCTCGGCCGGTGGTGCGTCAGCTGAGGCCGAGGTCGGCGTAGGCGGCGACGGCCTTGGCCCAGGAGGCCTCGGGGTCGTCGGTCTTGTCGACGTCGGCGCGGTTGATGGCGTCAGACGTCAGCGCGCGGATCGCGAAGTAGTTCGGGCCCTTGAAGGGGGTCACCGAGACGGCGTTGGCGCGGTTGGTGAGGATCTGACCGGTGGGGGCGTCGTTGAAGAACGCGTTGGTCGAGTTGAGGAGCTCGGGGGAGGCGAGGGCCTCCTTCTGGCTGGGGAAGGTGCCCTTGGACGCGAAGGCCTTGAGCTGCTGCTCGGGGGCGGTCAGCCACGCGGCCAGCTTCTTGGCCTCCTCGGGGTGCGCGCCCTGGGTCGGCACCGTCAGGTACGAGCCGCCCCAGTTGCCGCCGCCGCCGGGGAAGACGTCGGCGATGTCCCAACCCTCGACGCCCTCGGCGTTGCCCTCGATCACGCCGAGCATCCAGCCCGGGCAGAGCATCGTCGCGAAGCCGTCGTTCTGGAAGGCGGTGGACCAGTCGGTGCTCCACTGCGCGAGGTCGGCCGAGAGGTCGTCGGTGACCGCGGCGGTGATCAGCTGGTCGTAGACCTTCTTGATCTCGGTGTTCTCGCCGAGGGGGATCGGGGTGCCGTCGGCGTTCTCGAACGGGGTCTCGATCTGGTTGATCATGCCCTGGAACACGCCGTCGGCGGCGTCGAACCAGGCGGCGTCGCTCTTGGCGACGAAGTCCTTGCCGACGGTGAAGTACGTGTCCCAGCCGCCGTCGAGCAGCTTGGCGACCTCGGCGCGGTCGGAGGGCAGGCCTGCGGCCTCGAACAGGTCGGCGCGGTAGCAGATGGCCTCGGGGCCGATGTCGGTGCCGTAGCCCATGAGCTTGCCGTCGGGCGTGGTGGCTGCGGCTTCCTTCCAGTCGAGCCAGCGACCCTTGACGGCGTCGTCCTTGAGGTCGACGAACTTGTCGGCGTACTGCATCATCTCGGGCACCCAGTCGACCTCGATGGCCTCGATGTCGGCCAGCCCGGAACCGGCGGCCAGGCGGGTGTTCAGGTTGTCGCGCGCCTCGTCGGCGGTCGCGGCCTTCTTGTGCTCGACGATCACGTTCGGGTTCAGCGCCGTGTACTCCTTGACGAGCTCCTCGTAACCGAACTCGTTGAAGGTGGCGACGGTCAGGGTGATCTTCTCGTCCGACGTCGCGGGCGCAGCGCTCCCGCCGGGGGCCGGTGTCGACCCCGTGTTCGCCCCGCCGCAGGCGGACAGGGTGATGGCCAGGGCGCTGATCGCCGCGAGGGCCCCAATGCGTGACTTGTGCACAGCAACTCCTTTGTTTGTGTAGGCGGTGCTCCGCCTTCACTGGGAGCGCTCTCATCGATCCCCAATGATGTTCTGAGAGCGCTCTCAGTGGGATGACCCCAGCACACTCCTCGGGCACGTGGTCTGTCAAGGCGCGGGAAGTCACGATTCCATAACCGCCGGCTCCGTGCGCCGCGTCGAGGGTGGGGGAGGGGCCAACCCCTCCAGCCCGGAGGATTGCGCGGCTGAGACTGCTGGCAAACGTTTTCCTTCGTCCTCTGCTCGTGGTAGTTCTCGAGGGACGGCACTCACGAGGGAGAGACGACATGACCCTGACCACCAGGCGACTCGGCACGACGGACATGGAGATCACGCGGCTGGGCTTCGGCGCGTGGGCGATCGGCGGGGGTGAGTGGGCCTTCGGGTGGGGCGACCAGGACGACTCGGAGTCGGTGGCCGCCATCCGGCACGCGGTCGACTCCGGCATCAACTGGATCGACACGGCGTCCGTCTACGGGCTGGGCCACTCCGAGGAGGTCGTGGCGAAGGCGCTGAAGGACCTCCCTGAGGGGGATCGCCCCTACGTCTTCACCAAGTGCGGCATGGTCTGGGACGTCGAGCAGCCGTTCCTCCAAGCCAAGCGCGTCGGTCGCGCCGACTCCATCCGCAAGGACGTCGAGGACTCGCTCCGCCGGCTGCAGGTCGAGCGCATCGATCTGATGCAGGTGCACTGGCCGGCCGAGGACGGCAGCCCGATCGAGGAGTACTGGGGCGAGCTGGTCAAGCTCCGGGACGAGGGGAAGCTGCGCGCCATCGGGCACGTCGACTCGCTGCAGCCGCCCTTCTCGATGATTCGGCGCGAGGCGCTGGCCGACATCCTGCCCTGGTGCGCCGCCCACGACACGGGTGTGATCGTCTACTCCCCGATGCAGTCCGGCTTGCTGACCGGCGCGTTCGACAGGGAGCGCGTCGCGGGCCTCGACCCCAAGGACTGGCGCTCGCGCAACCCCGAGTTCACCACCAACCTCGACAAGAACATGGCGCTGGTCGAACGCCTCCGCTCGGTCGCCGACCGGCTCGGCTGCAGCCCCGGCGAGGTCGCCCTGGCCTGGGTGCTCACGCACGACGCCGTCACCGGCGCGATCGTGGGCGCGCGGCGTCCCGACCAGGTCGACGGCTGGATCGGCGGCGCCGACGTCACCCTCGACGAGGCCACCCTCGCCGAGCTGGCCAACGCCCTCACCGCCACGGGCGCGGGGGCCGGCCCGCTCGACTGATCCGCTCCCCCTAGGGCGTGTCTCGTAACGCTCCTGGTGTTTCTCGGGCAGGGTGTCGGTCGTGAGTCGGATGCCGGTGTTGACCGATGAGGACTGGGCCCGGTTGCAGCCGTTGATGCCTCGGTCTGGCGCGAAGGGTGGTCGGCCCTGGGCGGACCACCGGCTGGTGGTCGAGGGCATCGTGTGGCGCTACCGCACGGGGAGCCCGTGGCGGGACCTGCCCGCCGAGTTCGGGCCGTGGCAGACCGTGTGGGCCCGGCACCGCACCTGGAGCGAGGACGGCACCTGGGACCGGATCCACACCACGCTGATGGGCCAGGCCGACGCCGCCGGACGGGTCGACTGGTCGGTGAACGTGGACTCCACGATCAACCGCGCCCACCAGCACGGCACCAACCTGCCCCGGGACACAGGGGGCACCACCGAACTACAACAATCTGCGCCTGGAGTCGCCTGATCACGGTATCGGGCGTTCTCGGGGCGGGTTGACCAGCAAGATCCACCACCTCGCCGACGGCCGGGGCGCACCGATGGTCGTGGTCGTGTCGGCCGGGCAGTCCGGGGACTCGCCGATGCTGCCGGTGCTGTTGGACCACCTGTCCGTCCCGCGAGTCGGCCCGGGCCGGCCACGGACGACCCCGGACCGGCTCCGCGGCGACAAGGCCTACTCCTCCCGCGGCCACCGCACCCTGCTCCGCGCCCGCGGGATCACCGCCACCATCCCCGAGCCGGCCGACCAGATCGCGAACCGGAAACGCCGGGGCAGCGCTGGGGGCCGACCCCCAGCCTTCGACGCCGAGGACTACAAGAACCGCAACCACGTCGAACGCTCGTTCAACCACGGCAAGCAATGGCGCGGGTTCGCCACCCGCTACGACAAACTCGGCATCGTCTACCGCGGCGCCGCCGTCCTCAACGCCATCATCAGATGGCTCCAACGGTTACGAGACACGCCCTAGTTGCCGAGGGGCTTGTTCGTCTTCAGCAGGTGCCAGACACGCTCCTGGTTCTTGGGTAGTTGGAGCAGGTCGACGGCGGCGTCCACCTCGCGGGGGAGCAGCTCCTCCTCGGACGCCGTCGCGCCGGGCCTGTCGCCGGTCAGCACACCCGCGATGCGCGCCACGATGGCCCGGTCGGTCTCGGACGCCTCGTCCCACCCCGCGTCCAGCGGTTCGGCCTCGGGCGAGTGCAGCGGCAGGTCGACCAGGGCCGGCGGCGTCCAGCCACCCTCGACCAGCGCCAACGCGGCAGCCTTCGCCTCGGCCAGCACCCGGCGCGCCGACGCGACGACCAGGTCGTCCTGGCGCAGCAGGTGCCAGTCGCCCGCCTGCCATGCCGACGTGCTCACCTCGCAGCTCGACGTCACCTCGAAGGCGGACGCCGCAGCCTCACCTTCGCCCGCCGCCACCGCGCGGGCGAGGCTCTGCGCGACACCGCCCCAGGCGGGGATCAGGCCGACCGACCGCTCGGGGAAGCCCGCGTACAGCTCGGCGTGGGCGACGATGCGGTTGGCGATGAGCATCAGCTCGTTGCCGCCGCCCAACGCCAGGCCGCGTGCGGCCGCCACCACGGGGAACTCGGCGTTCCGCAGCGCATGGAACGCCGCCTGACCCCGCCGCGCGAACCCCCGGATCCCGTCGGCGTCGCCGGCATCGAGCAAGGACACGAACGTGCGCAGCGCCAGGCACGCGATGCCGTCACCCAGGTCGACCACGGCCGCATCGTCCGACTCGGCGAGCACCCCGAAGTTCCGCTCCGCCTCGGCGACCGTCAGGACGCCCTCCACCCGACGCCGCTCCCGCACAGCACCGTCCGAACCCAGCACCGTGTCGGTCGACGGGTAGAACCCACCGGCCTCGACCGCAGCGCGCAGCAATGCCGGCACGAGGCGTCCCTCGGCCTCGTACCGGGCCACCAACGCGGCCACGCCCATGGCGTCCGCGGGGATGGTCGCGGCGGCACCCGCGAGGACTCCGCCATGCCGGCCATGAACGCGAGGATCTGAGATGACCGACAACTTCGTGTCCAGCCGCTACCGCGTGGAGGGGATCCGCGACAGCAACGACGTGACCGCCGCCCTGCAGGAGCTCTACGACGTGTTCGCCGACCTGGGCCTGGGGCAGGCGATGATCGAGATGACCGGCAACCGCACCGCCGACCTGGTCGTGAAGCACAAGGAGTCGGTGTCGCCCGACGTCGCCGACATCGCTGCGGCCCTGCAGCGGGCCGGCCACTTCTTGCTGGTGTAGGACGCCCAGGCTGCCGCACCCGCAGGACGGGTCGCACCCCGCCGAGGACCGCCGCGACAACTGAACCGACGGTTCAGGGAGACCGCAGTCGATTCGCTCTCGACCTGTCCCGGTGAGCGGGACAGGTCGGGAGCGTCGCGACAGGGTGGTGAGGGCGAGCTTCCCACTCAACTTCCCAGCTACCCAGCAGGTGTGTAGTCGAAGTGGGAAGTTGTGTGTGAAGCTGCTGGTTCGGGGCCAGGTCACGGGCGCATGTCGTCGTGGATCCGCACGCTCGACAGCTCGATCTCGCCGGTGGGCAGGACCCAGAAGTGCAGGCGGCGGGCCTGGGGCGTCCCGTGCTGGAGGTTGACGCGCCAGCAGGTCGCACCGTCGGCGCGCGACAGGTAGGGGTCGTCGCCGCCCGCGCCGGTGCGCATCTGGTGGGTGCGGCGTCCGGGCATGTCGTAGACGCGACCCGTGATGACCTCGATGACCACCTCGACGGCCTTGGCCCGGTCGCGGTCGCTGACCTCGGCGAGGCTGGGCAGGAAGTCGGCCCCGAGCAGGTAGGACGCCCGCGGCAAGTTGGGCTTCTCGGCGGCCGGGATGCGGCGGGCCCACTCCAGGTCCACCTCGTAGCGGAACTGCTCGGCCGGGTCGGGGAAGGCGTTTCGGTCCCGGTCGCGGTCCTCCAGGATGCCCTCGACCCCCGCCAGCTGCTTGTCCTTGGCCGCGAGCTGCTTGGTGAGCCGGCTCACCGTCTGGTCCTGGTCGCGCCCGCGACGACGCAGTCGCTTCAACTCGTCGGCGTCGGCGTCCGCGGCGTCCTGGAGGCGGGCCACCTCGCGTGCGAGCGCGTCCCGCTCGGCGGTCATCACGCGCAGGGCATCGTCCGTCGGCTGGGGCTCCATGACCGGGGGTTCCTGCGCCGGTGGAGCCTCGGCCACCGGCGTGGGGGGTGGGGTCACGCTCGGGACCGGTTCGGGTGCCCGGTCGACCGTCGGTTCCTCGACCTCGGACGCCTCGGGCTCGGGTTCGGCGTCCCACGCCAGGGGTTCGGGAAGCCACGGGGGCCCACCGGGCAGCAGGGCAGGCGCCGGGCGCGGCTCCTCGTCGGGGTCGACGTCGAGGAGGCTCAGCTGCCAGTCGTCATCGGCCTCACCGGCCTGGACGATGCGGGCCGACAGGATCTCGCCCACGGTCAGCCACTGCCGCACGTCGATGACGAATCGGCCGCTGACGATGTCCTCGGCCGGCACCACGGGCTGGACGCCCGGGAAGATCTCCAGGACGGCGATCTCCCGCTCGACCGCGACGACGCGCGCGGTCACCAGGTCGTCATGCTGGAAGGTGGCCAGCGCGACGTCGGCCGTGATGAGGGACGCCGCCACGTCGAGCCGGCCGGTGGCCTCGTCGAGGTCTCCCTCGACGCGCATGCCCGGTTGGACGAGGTGTTCGGCGTCGACGTCCTCGACCACGAGCTCGGGCCAGATGGTCGCCATGCCGCCTTGGTCGAGGGAGACCAGGCCCCGGCCGGACACTGATCCCTTCACCGTGCCCGTCACGCGGCGCGCCCGGATCGGCCGCGCCGTGTACGAGCTGAGTCGCGACGAGGCCAGGGCGTCGCGGATGAGTGCCTCGGTGGAGGCGGCCGCATGGCTGGCGTCCCAGGTGAACCGGAGGGGGGAGCGGTCGAGGTTGGTCGTCCACTCCAGGCCGACGGGGTAGACGCGGCCCGCGCCGCCGTAGCACTCGGTGCCCGGGAACCGGGCCAAGGCCTCGGAGAACGCCCACGACACCTCGCCGGTGCCCATCTCGAAGATGTCGACGAGCGTCCCCACGTCCTGGACGATGCGCGCCACGTCGACCAGCGGGCGGTAGTCGCCGGCGCGACGGGTGAGCAGCAGGGTGGGGCGCGTCCGCTCGGGGTTCAACAGGTGGGCGGCCAGGGCTGCGGCCATGTCCGGGCTGTCGACCGGCGTCACGGCACCGGCGGTGAAGGTGAGGTCGGGGCGTCCGGCCTGCCGGGCGGTGGTGGGGATGGGTTGGGGGGCTGATGCCGTCTTCGCGTTCTCGATGTGGCGGACCAACTGGTCGAGGCGGGCCCGCTTGGTGGTGTTGCGGGAGCCGACCAAGGGCGCCGCGTAGGGGGCGTCGGCCCGCCGGACAGGGAACACGCGGGCGGCGCCCCCGTACACGGTGAACTCGTCGCCCAGGCGGGCGTTGAGCTGGGAATTCAGGTTGGCCGGGACCACGAGCACGCGTCCGTCGGGACCGGCGGCGCGGGTCACGGCGTCCAGGTCGAAATCGGGAGCATGCGCGTCGCGGCGCGTCGAGAGCACCACGACCACCCCCGACTGCTCGGTGCTGGCCACGTCACGCAGGGCCATGCCGAGGGCGAACTCGTCCAGAATTGTCTGTGCCGTCACGGTCGAACCTTTCGGACGAGGGGGTGGAACTGCGTGCTCCTGGCCCTGGTGTGCGAGTGCCCGTGGTCCCAATCTAGTGCCGTGACGGGCGGGAGAGATGGGCTCGACTGGCGCAAGCGGCTAGGGTCACGTGAAGATTCCCGTCCTCGGAGGATTGTCCGTGTCCCGACCACGCCCGACGGTGTGCCGTGGTTGCCGGTGACTCTGCCGGCGCCGGGTCGCGCCGCCAGTTGGCCCTCGCCGAGGCCCACGAGCGCGCAGCGGCCGACGCGCGTGCCGCGGCGGGGCGCTACGGCATCGCGGAGGTCACCGAGAACTGGTTCCTTCAGTGGAGCAGGTCCGCTCTGGACCTGTTGACCCAGGACGCCTGACGACCGGCGTGGCCGCTTCAGGCGGGTCGGACGGTCTCGACCGGGACGACCGCTGCGAGGCGCCCCTCTGAACGGAGCGGATCGTGCCGCCCGAAGCTCGCCGCCCTGCCGACCACGATGAACCGCACCGAGGGTCCTGACTCAACCACGAAGTCGTAGCCGGCTCCTTGATCGCCGGCGACGACACGCCCCTCCTGCTCGAGGCGCTGCCCGACGGCCACAACGGCCCGAGCGTGCTGGTCCGCCGCAGCCTCCGACGCCAGCCCGCGGACGGCGGCGATGGCCAGGAGCGAACCCTCGTCCAACCCGGCGGCATCCACCAGCGAGGCAGCCCACCCAGTGTCCGTGTCCTGGCTGGGGGACAGGTCGAGCGCGGCGTCCGTCGACACCCGCGTCCGCCCCGCCGCGGGATCCCAGCGCCAGGTCGACGGGCGTCCGTCCTCGTCGAGGGTGATGAGGAGGTAGTCGGTGGCCGAGTGGGGGTCCTCCAACAGCATCCCGTCCCGCAGGGCGGGGCTGAGGTCGTCTGCGACGCGCTCCACCAGGGCGTTCAGCAGGGGGTGCCCCGGCGCCAGGAACTGGCTCTCGCCGGCGTCATCGTCGACCAGACCTTGCCGGACGAGGTGCAGTCGCCCGTACTGCTTCGCGACCCCAGGCAGGGCGGCGAGGTGTTGCGGCACGTAGGGGACCCGCCACACCGTGTCGTCACCCAGTGAGTGAACTTCCGCACCCGACCGGTGCAGCGCCGCGCGGGCGAAGTCCGGGACCATGTCGGGTTGTGGGTCCCGGGCGCGGGCCCACTCCAGCCTGCGCTGGATCGCCACGAGGTCTTCCTGACTGAACTCGGTGGTGCTGGCCTCGCGGATCGCCAGTTCGTCCGCCAGCCCGGTGCCCAGGCGTTCTTCCAGCACGGACAGGGCCGCGCCCGGATCCTGGTTCCTGATGGCATCGGTCAGGATCTCGCTGAGCTCCGCCCCGGACAGCACGTCGCCGAGCACATCGAACACCCGGTCGCCCAAGGCGTCCCGCTGCACCGCCAGCTTCTCCAGGAGGGTCTGGAACACAGCGCCCTCGCGGGTGTCGCTGGCGACGAGGTTCCACAGGTAGCAGGTGCGATCCTGCCCGATGCGGTGGATGCGCCCGAACCGCTGCTCCAGGCGGTTCGGGTTCCACGGGATGTCGTAGTTCACCATCAGGTTGGCCACCTGCAGGTTGACGCCCTCACCGGCGGCGTCGGTGGCCAGCAGGATCCCGCACAGGGGGTCGTGGGTGAAGTCGTGTTGGGCCCGGCGCCGTTCGTGCCGCTGCACCTGGCCGTGGATCACGGCGGCGTACTCGCTGGGGCCCAGGACCTCCTCGAGCCGCTCCTCCAGGTAGCGCAGCGTGTCGCGGTGCTCGGTGAAGATGATGACCTTGCGGCGCGTCCCCGTCTCGTCGAAGCTGTCCGGGCTGGTCAGGAAGGACTTCAGCGCCTCCCACTTCTGGTCGATGCCCGAGCGGCGCACCTCGGACGCCTTGGCGACCAGGTCGGCCAGCACCAACAGTTCCGTGCGGAGTTCGGCCGGGGTCCGGGACGCCGACGCCGTGGAGGCCTGCTCGTCGTCGGGCTCGTCATCGTCGGTGGGGACCGCGGTGCCGTCCAGCGATGCGCGCAGCAACCCTGCGAGGTTGGCGTCGTGGCGCTCGGCCCGCTCCAACGCGGACTCCAGCAGTACGTGGCGACGCTCCAGGGACCGCAGGATCGCCTCGGGCGACGAGGCGAGGCGGCGCTGCAGGACGGTCATGGCGAACCCGACCGTGCGTCGGACGCTCTCGTCCATGGACTTGTTCATCTCTTCGGCGACGTAGTGGGTGACGGCGTCGTAGAGGACCTGCTCGCTGGGCGTCATCGCGTAGTTGAGCGTCGACGCGACACGCGGCGGGAACAGGGCACTCCCGTCGGCATGGACGAGTTGCTCCTTCACCAGCCGCCGGACCGGGGCCTGGTCGAGGACAGGGCGACGGTCGTCCACGCTCACCCCCAGCAGTTCCATGAAGAGGGCGAAGTCGTCCGGCTTGCCGTTGTGCGGGGTGGCGGTCAGGAGCAGGAGGTGCTCGGCTTCGCCGGCCAGAGCCTGGCCGAGTTGGTAGCGCTTGCTGTAGAGGATGCGGTTCCCCCAGCGCCGCGCGCTCATCTTGTGCGCCTCGTCGACCACGACGACGTCGAAGTCCTCAGCGAGGACGGCGTCCATCAAGTCCTCGTTGCGGGCGACCTGGTCGATCCGGGCGACGACGAGGGGGCCGACCTCCTCCAGACGCGGCCTCCCGGACGGGTCGGTGACCAGGTGCTGGGTGCCCAACTCAACGAACGAGAGACCGAAGCGGCTCCACATCTCGTCGACCCACTGTTCGGTCAGGCTCCCGGGCGCGACGATGAGGACGCGCGTCGCACGGCTGCTCGCGAGCACCTCTTTGAGGTACAGGCCGGTCATGATCGTTTTGCCTGCGCCGGGGTCATCGGCCAGCAGGAACCTGAGCCGGTCGTGGGGCAGGATCTCGTGGTAGACGGCCTGCACCTGGTGGGGCAGCGGGGTGATGTTGGAGGCGCTGACCGCGACGAGGCGTCCCTCGTGGGGCACGGCGCGCAGGGCCAGCGCTTGGATGCCGAGCTGGAAGTCGGGCCACGTAGCGCGCCACGTCCGTCGGCTGGTCGCGGGCACGACGGCGGCCAGGCGATCCGGTGTCAGGAAGCTGTTGCCCTCCTCGCCGTTGCCGGTCGAGTACCTCACCAGCGCGGACGGACCGGCGGGCCTGATCTCGAGCACCGTGACGGGCTCGTTCGGGAGAATTCCCTCATAGCGAGCGCCGATCTCAAGCTCTTTCGGATCAGTCATGCCTTTTCCTGTAACGTCCCCAGATAATCGGAACACTAGCTGAACAAGGGGCCGTGCAATGGCTGCTCGGGTACTCGTCCTGTCTGGGCTGAACCTCGACAAGGGATGGCCCGATGAATTCCCCGGTGTCGGGCCACTGCTCCGTGCAGCCAGCGCTGACCTGCTCCTTCAGGTGGCTGGGCGTGCATTCGAGATGGACCTGACGGCCATGGTGGTCCTCGGGGGGCTGTGGGATGCGAGCAGCGTGCGCAGTAGCACGGTCGACGAGGTGAAGGCCGTGCTGGACGCCATGCCCTTCCCGGTCGTGGTCCTCCCCGATGCCGCCGAGGCGCACCTCCAGAACCCGCCGCGGCAGCTCGTGGAGTGGCCGGCGTCCGTGCTCTGGATCGGACCCGGTGAGGTGCGCACGATCGAACTCGGTGGCACCGACTTCGCGTTCGCAGGCCCCCTCGCCCCAGCGCTGCGCGCCGAGGGCAAGGTGGTCTTCACGAACATGCCGCAGCTGCTGCCGACGAACGTTCCCGTCGTCACACCCCCGGATGACCGCCCGGATTCGACCCTCCATGTCTTGGAAGTGTCGCCCTTGGTCCCCGGCTCGGGTGGGGGGACGCCGCGGGCCCAGCTGGTCACGTGGACCGATGACCGAGGTCTGGAGGCAGCGGACATCGACTTCGACCTGACCGTCGGCGAGCCGCGAACGATCGACGTCGGCGTACACGAGGATTCGGCCTCCTTGGTGCAGGAACTCGACGGTGCGGTCGCGGCCAGTTCCCCCTTGGACCGCATCATCGTCAGCGGGCGCGTTGGCCCCCGGCTGGTCATCCCCCCAGCACTGGACTGGCGACCGGTACGCGACGACGTCACGGTGGTCTGGCGGGACCTTGCCTACGAGTTCCCCACGGCGTCCCCGGAGGACCGCACCGTGGCGGCTGGGCTGGTCCGACGGCTGTCGGGTGCCGGACCGGATGTGGCACGGCGTCACCAAGCGCTGGCCCTGGGTGTCAGCTCGCTGGAAGGAGCGGACGCATCGTGAAGTTCATGGAGGTCACCGCAACGCACTTCGGCCCGTTCCGTGGGGACACCCTCCACCTGGCGCCGGGGTTCACGGTCGTCCACGGCCCCAATGAGAGCGGCAAGTCCACGTGGGCAGCCGCACTGTTCGCCGTCCTCGCGGGGCGGCGGCGGGCGCCCGGCCGCGGGACTGGAGTTGAAGCCCAATTCCGGAAGCGGCACCAGCCTTGGAGAGGGTCACGCTGGCAGGTGGGCGCGACCATCGCGCTCGACTCGGGCGACACCCTCGACGTCACTCAGGACCTCGTGGGCGGCACGACCGCGATCGTCCCGGCAGGGGCGGAGCGCGCGCTGGGGCGCAAGGAGCTGGAGGAGCGTTTCGGTCTGACGCACACCGACTGGGCGGACATCGATGTCGGCGAGCTCTTCGGGTTGAGCCGGGAGACCCTGCGCTCGATCATCTTCGTGCCCCAGGCGGACATCTTGCGGGTGCTGCAGGACGCCAAGAAGCTCCAGGAGTTCATCCAGCGCGCGGCCACCACCGAATCCCTCGACGTGACCGCGCATCAGGTCCTGGAAAAGTTGAAGGACGAGGCGTCGACCCGGGTTGGGAGCGAGTCGATCGGACAGCGCCCACTGAGGCGCACCCTTGCGGAGTTGGAGGAGGCCAAGAAGGCCACGTACGCGCTGCGGGCGGCCCGGGACGAACTGCGCTTGACGGCTGCCCGTGTCTCCGGGTTGCGGGGTGACGAGGAACGCGCGAGGGCCGAGCTGGAGCGCGTGCGGGTCCTGCAGGTGTGGGCCGAGGCCGATGCGCTCGAGCAGCGCCTCGCCAAGGTGCGCGGGTACGACGAGCAGCTCGCCGGTCTGGCGTCCATCGGGGAGCCGGCCGCGGACGACCTCGTGGAGCGGCTGCGTGCTGCCCTGAACGGCTTCCTCAACCGCGATGCGCTGCCCGAGGAGCCTCCCGGGCCGTCTGCCGACGAGCTGCGCGAGCAGTTGGCCGAACTCCCCGAGATGCCGGAGGGTGACACCGCACCCGACCCCGCCGTCCGCGGTCTCTGGGAAGCCCTCAACAGGGTGACCTCCTCGCTGGATTCGCGCGAGGACCTCGACCACGCCGCCCCGGCGGAGGGCACACTGCCGGACGCATCCAGCGACGAGCTGCGCGAGTTCGCCACCCAGGTTCGCGCTGCGCGACCGGTGTGGGACGCGACCCACGACGAGGACGAATCGCGGCTGAGGGACCAGTACGACCACGACCTCGCCCAGCATGCGCGCGACCTCCTGGCGTGGCAGGAACGCTCGGCCTCCCAAGAGGAGGCGATGCGCCGCTACACGGTTGCCAAGGAACGGTACGACGCGGAGCGGGTCACCTACGAGCAAGAGGTCGCGGCGTTCCGCGGCCGTCAGCCCGTCGACGGCGGACCCGGGCGTCGGGCGTCCGACCAGTACGCCCGCAGTTCGGCCGGGCCGTCCCTGTGGCTGCTGATCGCGGGCGGGGTGCTCGTCGTGATCGGCCTCCTGATGCTGCTGCTCGACCCGGTCATCGGGGGCGCGGGTGCGGCCGTCGGTGTGGCTGTGCTCGTCGCAGGGTTGGTCATGCGTGGACGTCGCCCGGCCCGGGTGGCCGACCCGTCCTCTGGGACGCCGTCGGCACAGGACCCGCCTGTGGCACCGACGCCGCCTGAGGTTCCGATCTTCCAGCACCCGGGCGACAAGCCGCGGGAGCCGGTCATCTCGGACAGGGTGGACGACATCGTCCGGCGGCGTGATGCGTGGCAGCGGGCGGCGTCCGAGTTCGACCAACGGCGTGTGGAGCTGACCACGCTGCTCGGCGACCGCGGGCTGCCGATCGATCCGAATGAACTGGAAGGCCTCGCCCGCCGCATCGACGAGCGAGAGGGAGCCAAGAAGCTCGCCGACGAGCAACGTGAAGAGATCGCTCGGCTGCGGGTCGAGGTCGGGGACGCCGCGCACCGGTTGGTCGACGCCCTGCGTGCCAAGGGGCCGCTGGATGTCGCGAACCCCCGCGATGCCCGGGAGGCCGACGCGGCGTACCGCCGCTACGAGGAGGCGTGCGCCGAACGCGCCGTCGTGGCGAGGGAGGCGCAGCGACGCGAGGAACTGACGCGCACGCTGGAGATCCGGGAGCAGGCTGACCAGGCCTACCGCGAGGCGGTGGGACGGGACGCGGCCCGCGCGGAAGCGGTCGTGGCCGCGGCGCGCGAGGTCGACGCGGACACTGGGGACGACCCGGACCAGGCCGCTGGCAAGCTGGAGGATTGGTTGGGCGCCCAGAATCGCGCACGGGAGGCACGACACGTCCGTGACAATGTGCTTTCCCTGCGGGAGCAGCAACTGGACGGCGCGACCACGGCCGAACTCGAGGAGCAGCTGACAACCCTCACGTCCGGTTTGGGGGAGCGGCCGGAGCACCTGCCGTCCGAGGTCGATGAACTGGTCGCGGGTGCCGCGAAGGCGGTGGAAGATGCAGCGACCGAGCGCGCCGGCGCCGAGGGCGAGCTCGCGCGCCTGCGTCGCAGCGAGGGTGATCTGGCGCAGGCCGTCGAGGCAGAGGCTGCCCTGTCGCGGGAGAAGTCGTCGCTGGAGGAACTCAAGAGCATCCTGGACCTGGTGGCCGGAGACCTCGAAGTGGCGCAACAGGAAGCGCACCGGAACATCTCGCCGGTCCTGGAGCGAGCCATCCGTGGACGCCTTCCCTTGGTCACCCAGGGTCGCTACCAGGACGTGCGGGTCAAGGCAGAGACGCTGGCGGTGGAGTTGTTGGACCCCTCGGGCACGTGGCGTGATGCGGCACTCCTGTCTCAGGGCACGACCGAGCAGACCTACCTGTTGCTGCGGCTGGCCCTGGTCGAGAACCTCGGCACCGACGAGGCGATGCCCCTGATCCTCGATGACGTCACCGTGCAGTGTGATGCCGCGCGAACGGTCGCGCTGTTGGATCTCCTGCACGAGGTGTCCAAGGAGCGCCAGGTGGTGCTGTTCTCGCAGGAGACAGGGGTCCGCGCGTGGGCTCGCGAGAAGCTCGCTGATCCGCAGGACCGGCTCATCGAGCTGGAAGGACCGGTCCCAGGGCGACGCTGAGCTTCGGGGTCGCGGCCATCAGCCCAAGCCCAACCGGCGACACACATCCTCGCCACCCATCGTGGCGATGACGTCGGGGTCACCGACGACGATCAGGCGATCGGTGGCACGGGACAGGCCGACGTAGAGGCGTTCGGCCGCCCGGTCGCGCGTGCCGGATTCGTTGACGCACAGCACGATGGCGCGGCGTTCCATGCCCTTGAAGCCCAGGACGTGGCCGTAGAAGATGTCGTCGGCGTCCCAGAAGGTGTCCCAGTAGCCCTGCTGGCCCTGGGACTCCTGACGCTCCACCTGCACCGGGTGCCGCTGGCCGAGGGTGATGAGGGCGATGTTGCCGGCGTCCCAGCCCTCGTTGAAGAGTGCGTCGGCCTGGTCGTCGGCCACCTGGAGCGCGTCGGCGCTGCTGGCGGGCACGAACGTCACCTGCGGCCCGTCGCCGCCGCGGAGTTCCATGCCGGTGGGCGCCAAGGGCACGAACGTGGACGCGATCTGCTTGGTGTTGCGCAGGTTGTGGTCCAGGACGAGGGGCACCAACTGGACGGGAGGGCGTCCGAATCGGGCGAACACGCGCTGGCGTTCGTCGGAGTAGGCGTAGAGGCCGCCGGTCTCCTCGTCCTTGAGGGCGCTGAGGAGGGGGAGCCACCAGTCGTCGGCGAAATCCGGCTCATCACAGTTGAGGGTGTAGAGGCCGGTGATCTGGGGAGGCGCGTCGCTCCGCGGTTGAGGGTCGAGGTCTTCCGATGATGGAGGTTCCTACGCCTTCCATCCGAAAGACCTCGACGTGCTC
>NZ_JACJFX010000047.1:0-18057 GCF_014164675.1 Propioniciclava sp. MC1683
AGATCGCCCGTCGCAAGGCCAAGGGCAGCCGCGGCGGTCGCCCACCTGCCTTCGATCCCACCATCTACAAGGGCAGGAACGTGGTGGAACGCTTCTTCAACCGGATCAAGGAGTTCCGCGCCATCGCCACCCGCTACGACAAACTCGCTCGCAACTACCGCGCCGGCCTCGTCCTGGCCAGCACCATCATCTGCCTACGAGACCAGTTACGCGACACGCCCTAGGCCAACGCTGCGTCCACCGCCGCCCGCGCGTGGATCCGGGTGGTGGCGAACAGGGGGACCGAGCCGTCGGCGTCCGGGTCGAGGAGGAGCTCCAGCTCCGTGCAGCCGAGGATGATGCCCTCCGCACCCCGGGCGCGGAGCCGTTCGATGATCGCGAGGTGGGTCCGATGCGACTCGTCCAGCACTTCGCCGCGGCACAGCTCGTCGTAGATGGTGCGGTGCACCTCGGCGCGGTCGTCGGCGTCGGGGACGAGCACCGCGAGGCCGTGGGTGGCCAGCCGGTCGCGGTAGAAGTCCTGCTCCATCGTGTAGGCGGTGCCGAGCAGGCCGACGCGGGTGATCCCGGCGGCGCGCACGGCGTCGGCGGTGGCGTCGGCCAGGTGCAGCAGGGGGACACCGATGGCGTCCTGCACCGCGTCGGCGACCTTGTGCATGGTGTTCGCGCAGATCAGGACGAGGTCCGCGCCGGCGCCCTCCAGACGGGCGGCCTGGGTGGCGAGGAGGCGACCCGCGGCGTCCCAGTCGCCGGAGGCCTGGAGGGCGGCCACCTCGGCGAAGTCGACCGACGCCAGCACGATGCGCGCCGAGTGCAGCCCACCGAGCCGGCGAGCGACCTCGCGATTGATGAGGCGGTAGTACTCGGCGGTGGATTCCCAGCTCATGCCGCCGAGCAGCCCGATGCACTTCATGGGGCGATCCTAGGGAGCGGTGGCGACCCTACGGCACCATCACCAGGACCGCGCCGGGGAGGATCCCGACGTCGAGGCGGGTGCACTCGCCGATGGTGTCGCCGTCGATCTGGAACGGCACCGGCTCCTCGGTCTCGATGACCAGCTTGCGCACCTGAGCGCGCTCGACGCCGGGGTGGTCGGCGGCGCGGGTGAGCACGCGGGTGGCGATGGCGCCCCAGTCGCCGACGCGCTCGGGGGAGGCCAACATCACGTCGATGAGCCCGTCGTCGGGCAGCGCGTCGGGGGCCAACGCGATCTGGCCCTGCACGTTGCCGACGTTGGCGACGAGGGCGACGGCGGGCGTCCGGCGGAGGGGGGAGCCGCCGTCGAGGGTCACCGTCGCCCGGAACGGCGGACTGTTCAGCGTCGTCAGCGCGGCCATCACGTAGGCGGCCGGGCCCATCACCTTCTTCAGGTCGGTGTTGGTCTCGCTCATGATCTTGGCGTCCAGGCCCATGCCGGCCATCACCATCGAGTGGTCGGGGTCGCCGCCGTCGGCGCGCAGCTGCACCACGTCGACCGGCATCGCGTTGCCGTCGAAGGCGACGTCGAGGGCGTCGGCCACGTCGAGCGGGACGCCCAGGTTGCGGGCCAGCAGGTTGCCGGTGCCCACGGGCAGGATCGCGATCGGGATCCGCGAGTCGGCCAGCGTCGCGCAGACCGTCCGCACCGTGCCGTCGCCGCCGGCGACCAGCACGAGGTCGAGCTTCCGCTTGCGGGCGGCCCGGGAGACGGCGATGCCCGAGTCCGCGGCGTCCGTCTCGAGCCACAGTGGGGGCTCCCAGCCGCGCTGGGCGCACTCGCCCTCGACCTGCCGGCGGAACACCACCGGGTCGGGCACCTTGACGGGGTTGAAGATGACACCCGCGCGCCGAGCCACGCCGGGTGGGCGGTGCACCGGCCCGAACCGGATCACGCTCACCCCGGCCACCGCGAGGCAGAGCGACGCGACGAACCCGCCGAGGAACCCACCCGCGATCAGGTCGGTGAACCAGTGCGCGCGCAGCCACCAGCGGTCGGCGAACACGAGCCACCACAGCAGCACGAGGCCGGTTGAGGCCAGCACGATCGAGGTGCGCCGCCGGCGCGTGACGACCATCGCGGAGATCACCATGATCGCCAGCACCGTGATCGCGACCATGTGCGAGCTGGGGTAGGCCCAGCCCTCGGCGGTGATCAGGGGTGCGGCGGTGTCGGGCCGTGGACGCCGGGCCAGCGCCTTCACCAGCTGCGCACCGCCCCACCCGAGCGGGATCGAGGCGCCCATCCCCCACGCCAGGTTGTGCAGGCGGCGGCGCGCGGCCCAGAAGGTGACCGCCGCGAGCACGGTGTAGACGACGGTCGGGGTGGTGACGATCGCGATGGCGGCGAGGATCTGGCCGCGAGTGCCCATCGGGTCGACTCCCGGACGCCGCGAGGCCGCGTCGACCGCCGCGAAGGTGGAGGTGCCGAGGGCGAGCCACGTCCAGAGGGCGAAGGCCACCGCCGTCGCCACCAGGGCGACGTGCGCGAGCCCGATCCGCCTCCTCACGCCCCCAGTCTGGCAGGCCGGCGGTCACCGATAGGATCGGGCCTGTGATCGACCCGAAGATTCTGCGCACCAACCCTGACGCCGTGCGTCGCAGCCAGGCCGCCCGCGGCGAGTCCGTGGAGCTCGTGGACGAACTCGTCGCCGCCGACGAGCGCCGCCGCTCGCTGATGGCGAGCTCCGAGACGGCCCGGGCCGAGCAGAAGGCGTTGTCGGCGCGCATCCCGAAGGCGTCGCCCGAGGAGAAGGCCGAGCTGCTGGCCCAGACCAAGGCGCTGGCCGCCTCGGTGAAGGAGGCGCAGGCCGAGACCGAGGCCGCGCAGGCGACCTACGACCAGCTGATGATGCAGCTGGGCAACATCGTGATCGACGGCGTCCCCTCCGGTGGCGAGGACGAGGGCGAGATCATCGAGACCTGGGGCACCCCGCGCGACTTCGCGGCCGAGGGCTTCACCCCGCGCGACCACCTCGAGCTCGGCGAGATGCTCGGCGCCATCGACATGGAGCGCGGTGCCAAGATCTCCGGCTCGCGGTTCTACGTGCTCACCGGTCAGGGCGCCCAGCTCGAGTTCGCGCTGCTGCAGCACGCGATGGCGATGGCCTCCTCGTGGGGGTTCATGCCGATGATCGTGCCGTCGCTGGTCAAGCCCGAGGCGATGGCCGGCACCGGCTTCCTGGGCCAGGCCGCCGAGGACGTCTACCACCTCGAGCGCGACGACCTGTACCTGGTCGGCACCTCCGAGGTCGCGCTGGCGGCCTACCACTCCGACGAGATCCTGCCCGCCGAGTCGCTGCCGAAGCACTACGTGGGCTGGTCGTCCTGCTTCCGCCGCGAGGCGGGCGCCTACGGCAAGGACACCCGCGGCATCTTCCGCGTGCACTGGTTCGACAAGGCCGAGCTGTTCGTCTACTGCTCGCCCGAGGAGGCCGAGGCCGAGCACGCCAAGCTGCTGGGCTACGAGAAGGCTTTCATCGAGTCGCTCGAGATCCCGTACCAGGTGCTCGACGTCGCCTCGGGTGACCTCGGCTCGTCGGCCGCCCGCAAGTTCGACTGCTACGGATGGCTGCCCACCCAGGAGCGCTACCGCGAGATCACGTCGACCTCGAACTGCACCGAGTTCCAGGCGCGCCGCCTCAACATCCGGCTGCGGGACGCCGAGGGCACCCGCCCGCTGGCCACCCTCAACGGCACGCTGTGTGCGATGACCCGCACGATCATCATGATCCTGGAGAACCACCAGCAGGCCGACGGGTCGGTGCGCGTCCCCGAGGCGCTGCGGCCCTACCTCGGCGGGCGCGAGTTCCTGACCCCGGTCGCCGCCGCTTGAGTTCCGGCCCGGTGTCCCGGCAGGCGTGGGAGGACGGCCTCCCGCGCCTCATCGAGGACACCTTCCGGCGCTGGCACCTGACCCCCGTCGGAGAGCCGATGTCCGGCGTCACGGCGCGGGTGTACCCGGTGCTGGACGCCGACGGCGTCCGCCGGGCCTGCAAGTTCAGCCACGTCGAGGCCGACAACGTCGGCGAGATCCCGACCCTGACCCTGTGGGGTGGACGCCCCGCGGTCGAGTTGGTGCGGGCCGACCCGCGCCGCGGCGTCCTGCTGTTGGAGTGGTTGGACGGCCAACTGCAGGAGCACTGGGACGCCGACGAGGCGTCCCGGATCGTGGCCGGGCTGTACGGCCGGCTGCACCGCCGGGCCGCCCCGCAACTGCCCGACGGGCACGCGTTCGTGCGCCGCTGGCTGGGTGAGCTGGAGGGGCTGGGGCGTGCGGTGCCCGCGCCGCCGCGGTTCGTCGACTGGGCGTTGCGCGCCGGCCGCGAGCTGGCCGCCGAGCCCGGCACCCACGTCGTGCACGGCGACCTGCACTACCTCAACGTCATGGCCCGCGGCGACGAGTGGGTCGCGATCGACCCCAAGGGCTACAACGCCGCGCCCGAGTACGAGGTGGCGCCGCTGCTGTGGAACCGCTGGGCCGACCTCGAGGCGTCCGGGGACGTCGGGGAGGCGATCCGTGACCGGTTCTACGCGGTCGTCGACACCGCCGGCCTCGACGAGCGTGCTGCCCGCGACTGGGTGGTGGTGCGCTGCGCGATCAACTTGGGCTGGGCGGTGCAGGACGGCTCGGCCGAGAGCCGGCAGGACGACTGGCACGGCTCGGTCACGCGGCAGGTGACGATCCTCAAGGCGATGCAGGCGGTGGAGCCGTGACCCGGCGACCGCGGCGGCGTCGCGGCCGCACGCGTTCATCGACGCGTCGGTCGACTGGCTCCGCTCCGTGTTGGGGTTGGGGCCGGGGTCGCGCGTGCTCGACCTGGGCTGCGGTCCGGGGTTGTACGCCGTGCGGCTGGCGCGGCGCGGCGTCCGGGTTCTGGGTGTGGACGCCTCGGCCCGGTCGCTGGCCCATGCGCGGTTGACCGTCGACGAGGTGCGCGCCGAGGTCGAGTCGGTGGGGTTCGACGTGGTCGAGGTCACCGGCGACGTCGCGGGCGCCCCCTTCGACCCGGGGGCGCCCACGTTCGCGGTGCGGGCCGTCAGGCCAGGGCGCGGTCCAGGAACGCGATGACGTCGGCGGTGACCTCGTCGCGGTTGGTCTCGTTCAGCAGCTCGTGGCGGGCCTCGGGGTACAGGTGCACCTCGACGTCGGTCAGGCCGGCGTCCCGGTAGCGCTGGGCCACCGCCTCGACGCCCTCGCCGCCGGCGCCGCCGACAGGGTCGTCGCGGCCCGAGATCAGCAGGATCGGCAGGTCCTTCGGGATGGCTGACAGCGCCTCGGGGTCGGCCGCGCGGGCCAGCGACACGATGCCCGCGGGCGACGGCGCGGCCCACCCGCACAGGGGGTCGGCGACGTACTTGTCGACCTCGTCCGCGTCGCGCGAGAGCCACTCGAACCCGGTGCGGTGCTCGAACGGGGCGTTGAAGGCGCTGAGGTCGGTGGGGGCGTCCGAGCCGAGCATGGGGGCGAGGACGGCGGCGTCGCCGGTTCCCGACAGGACGACGGCCTCGACGTCGGATGCGTGGTCGAGCAGGAAGTGCTGGGTGGCGAACGAGCCCATCGAGTGGCCGAACAGGACCAGCGGCAGGCCGGGGGCGTCCTCGCGGATGCGCTTGTTGAGGACGCCGAGGTCGTCCACCCAGCCCTGCCAGCCGTCGGGTCCCCAGTCGCCGTGCTTGCCGGCGGCGGTGAGGCCCGAGCCGCGGGCGTCCGGGGCGTAGACGAGGTAGCCGGCCGCCGTCAGCGCCTCGGCGAAGCGGCGGTAGCGGGCGCCGTGTTCGGCCAGCCCGTGCTGCACCTGGATGACGGCCCGAGGCTCACCCTCGGGGGCCCACCGGTAGACGTGGAGGTCGATGCCGTCGTTGCTGGGAACGGTGAACGTGGTCTCTTCCATGACGCGATTCTGCCAGTCGTCGCCGGGCCGGGGGCCGAAGCCCAAGCCCTCGGCGCGGGAAACTCAAGCCTTGGGCGCGGGAAACTCAAGCCTTGGGCGCGGGAAACTCAAGCCCTCGGCAGTTCGGGCATGCCGGGGCGGCCCTTGGCGATGACGCGCTGGGCCTTGAGGACGTCCTTCTCGGTCGAGACCTTCACCTTGACCTGGCCCGACGTGCGTCCGCGCACGATGATGCGGGGCTTGCCGTGCTGGGGGCGGGTCCGGACGCCGCGGGTCTCGATGTAGCTCGCCTCGGCCTGGGTGGCCTGGGTGTCGACGCCCCAGCCTTCCGGGACGACGATCGTGGTGGTGCCCCAGTCGTTCACGACGAGCACCAGGTCGATCACCTTGGCGGGCGCGGCAGCGAGCGTGAAGTCGAGCAGCACGCCGCCGATGGAGGTGTGCACCTCGATGAACGGCGGGGCCACCCACTCACCGGAGACGGTGAGCTGCTTCCAGCCCGTGCCCTCGAGCACGAGCGGGTCGTCCCAGGAATACCCCGGGCCCTCGCCGATCGGGGCGTCCAGGCCCACGACGGCGTCCACCTCGGCGGCGGGCACGAGGTCCTCGAGCACCGCGACCAGGTCGGCGCGGGTCACGGCGCCCAGCGCCCGGGGGACGCGCCCCTCGAGCTCGTCGAAGGTGATCCGCTCGTCGGCGGCGGCGTTGCGGATGAGTTCCAGCGCGCGCTCGCGTTGGGCGGTGCCCACGCGCAGGTGCAGTTCACGACCGGGGCCGGGCTGGGGTGTGGTGCTCACGTCACCCAACCTACCCACCGGCTCGGTTCAAGGCTCAGGGGAGCAGCCTCGGCAGCAGGAACACGGCGGCGGTCGCGATCGCGGCGATGGCGATCATGACGCAGTAGGCCCGCGCGCGGAGACGCTGGACGCGGGTGGGGGTGGAGTCGTACTGGAGCATGGGGGCCTACCTCCTCTACCCACAAGACGCACGAGCGACCCGAAAGGTTGCGTGGAACCTGACAATTTCTTCGGCATTTTTTCTCTAGGGTTCAGGGCGTGACCTGGCAGCCCGCCCTCGTGGCCCTCGACGTCGACGGAACGCTCGTCGACGCGTCCAACATCGTCGCCCCGCAGGTGCGCGCAGCGATCCAACGCGTCGCTGACGCCGGCGTCCCGGTGATCCTGTCGACCGGCCGCGCGTGGGCGTCCGCGCTGACGGTCATCGAGCAGTTGCCGTTCGAGCACGCCGAGCACGTGTGCTCCAACGGGGCCGTCACCGTGCGCTACCCGCCGTTCGAGGTCGTGGACGTGCTGACCTTCGACCCGCGGCCGGTGGTCGACCGGATCCTCGCCGAACACCCCGCCCCGCTGCTCGCGGTCGAGGTGGTGGGGCGCGGCTACCGGGTGTCGAGCGAGTTCCCGGCCGGCGAGCTGCACGGCGAGATCGAGGTGGTCAGCGTCGACGAGCTCGCTGGCTCCGACGTGACCCGCGTGATCGTCCGCGACCCCAACGCCTCCGAGGAGGAGTTCATCGAGCTCGCCCACCGCCTCGGCCTCGAGGGCGTCTCGTACGCGATCGGCTACACCGCCTGGCTCGACATCGCGCCCGAGGGAGTCGACAAGGCCCACGGCCTCGCGCGCGTGTGCGGCCGGATGGGCATCGACGCCGCCAACGTGCTCGCCATCGGCGACGGCCGCAACGACATCGAGATGCTGACCTGGGCCGGGCGCGGGGTGGCGATGGGCGGGTCGCCGGCCGAGTTGCTCGAGGTCGCGGACGCCGTGACCGGCAGCCTGGCCGACGACGGGTTGGTCGCCGAGCTGGCCCGCTGGTTCTGAGTCAGCGGCAGTCTGTCGCATCTCCTGCCCACCCAGAGGGGGCTGGGTCCGGCCACAGGGTGACACGGCGGCCCGATGTTTGGTGCGGAGTGAGGTGGAGGGGCAGGCTGGGTCCATGCAGTACAGCCGCGAGCCCGACTACCTGACGACCCTGGCCGACGGGACGGTCAAGCAGCTGAACCCCTTCACCGGCACCGAGGTCTGGACGGTCCCGGGCCGCGGCAACCGGCCGCTGGGCCTGGGCGGGGTCAACGCGAAGCCGCTCGACCCCGACAAGCACGGCGCGTACTGCTCGTTCTGCGAGAAGCGCTACGAGGAGACCCCGCCGGAGAAGTCGCGGGTCGTCCACCGCGGGAACACCACCTGGGAGACGCACTACCGCACCCCGGCCGAGGAGATGTACAACACCGTCGCCGACTTCCGGCGGGTGCCGAACCTGTTCGAGATCCTGAGCTACGAGTACTGGAACCTCAACTACGGCTACACGCTGCCCACCCACATCGCCGGACGCCGCGAGGCCTACCTGGCCTCACCGGCCGGCCGGGCGCACGTCCTGAGCGTCGTGGACATGAAGCTCAAGGCGTCCGGGCTGTCGGCGGCCAAGGTGGCGGCGATGGGGGAGGACGAACGGATCGCCGCGGCGTCCGGCTTCTTCGGGGGCGGGCACGACCTGATCATCGCCCGCCGGCACTTCACCGACGGCGCGACCGACGACGCCCAGCTGGCCGGGGCGGGCACCCTGACCCCCGACGAGCACGCGCAGTTCATCACCTACACGATCGAGTCGGTGAAGGGGCTCTACGACCTCAACCGGTACGCGCGCTACGTGACGGTCTTCCAGAACTGGCTGAAGCCGGCCGGCGCCAGCTTCGACCACCTGCACAAGCAGCTCGTCGCGATCGACGAGCGCGGGGTGCAGCACGAGGCCACGCTGGCCAAGCTGCGCACCAACCCCAACCTGTTCAACGAGGTGGCCACGAACTTCGCCTCGTACAAGAACCTCGTCATCGCCGAGAACGACCACGCGATGGCGTTCGCGGGCTTCGGGCACCGGTTCCCGACGATCGAGATCTACAGCAAGTCCGAGCACCCGGACCCGTGGGAGCAGTCGCCCGAGGAGGTCCGCGGGATGAGCGACATGATCCAGGCCATGCACGCCGCGACGGGGGCCGACGTGCCCTGCAACGAGGAGTGGCACTACCGGCCCATCGACGTCGACCTCGCGATGCCGTGGCGCGTGATGCTGAAGTGGCGGGTCTCGACGCTGGCCGGGTTCGAGGGCGCGACGAAGATCTACCTCAACACCATCACCCCGGTGATGCTGCGCGACCGGGTCGTCGAGCGGCTGTTCGCGCTGCGCACCGAGCGCCGCATCGCGGATTCGCTGAAGGTGGCGTTCGAGGCGCCCTGCCGGCCGAACTCGCTGCGGTACGCGCAACCGCGGCGGTGATCTCGGACGCCGCGGGCCAGGCCCCCTGCGCTGGTTACGCTGGGGGCACCACCCTCACGGAAGGCCCACCCCACATGAGCGCGCAGCTGCCCGAGCGTCCGGGACCGGTCTGGACCCGGTTCTCCGCCGACCCCCGCGTGCACGGCGACGTGCGCGCCAGCGACGCCGACCGTGACGTCGCCGCGGAGGCGATCAACGCCGCCTTCTCCGACGGGCGGCTCGACAGCATCGAGCACTCCGAGCGGCTGAGCGGGGTGCTGGCCTCGAAGCGGCTCGGCGAGCTGGTGCCGCTGCTGTCCGACATCGTCGTGGCCACCCGGGTGGCCCCCGCGCCGGCGGTCAAGGCGCGCAAGGTGCAGGACGGCGCGCTGCGCTCGTGGCTGGGGCTCGCCGCCCTGTTCAACGTGATCTGGCTCTCGACGTGGCTGTTCGCCGGGGTCACGCCGTACTACTACTGGCCGATCTGGCCGATGATCGGCACCGCGATCCCCGCGCTGATCACCTGGATCGGCGCCGGGGCCGCCGGCCGGCGCGCGGCCGAGGACCCCGAGGCCGCCCGCGCGCGGCGGGAGCGCGACCGTGACCGTGACTGGCACCGCGATCGCCGGGAGTTGCACGGCTGAGCGGCCCCCCGTTTTTTCCTGTCGGTGGCGGCTTGTAGGGTGCGCCCGTGCCCGTGATCGAAGCCCGTGAGCTGACCAAGACGTTCGGCGACTTCACCGCCGTCGACGCGATCTCGTTCGAGGTCGCGCCCGGTGAGTCGTTCGGGCTGCTCGGCCCCAACGGCGCCGGCAAGTCCACGACGATGCGCATGATCGGGGGCACTTCGCTGCGCACGTCCGGGTCGCTGACCGTGCTGGGGCTGGACCCGGAGGCGAACGGGCCCGAGGTGCGGGCGTCCCTCGGCGTCGTGCCGCAGCAGGACTCGCTGGACGAGGAGCTCCGCGCCCGTGACAACCTCATCGTCTACGGCCGCTACTTCGGGCTGCCGCTGAGCTACCTCAAGCCCAAGGCCGACGAACTGCTCGAGTTCGCGCAGCTCACCGAGAAGGCCACCGCCAAGGTCAGCGCGCTGTCGGGCGGCATGAAGCGCCGCCTGACGATCGCGCGCGGGCTGGTGAACGAGCCGCGCATCCTGCTGCTGGATGAGCCCACGACCGGGCTCGACCCGCAGGCGCGCCACATCCTGTGGGACCGGCTGTTCCGCCTGAAGGAGCAGGGTGTCACCCTGGTGCTGACCACCCACTTCATGGACGAGGCCGAGCAGCTCTGCGACCGCCTCGTGGTCATCGACAAGGGCCGCATCGTGGCCGAGGGTTCGCCGCGCGAGCTGATCCAGCGGTACTCGACGCGCGAGGTCGTCGAGGTGCGGTTCGGGTCGAGCCGCAACGCCGAGATGGAGGGCGTGCTGCGCTCGATGACCGACCGCCTCGAGGTGCTGCCCGACCGCATCCTGCTCTACGACGACGCCGGCGAGGCCCTGCTCGACGAGATCAACCGCCGCGGGCTCAACCCGCTGACGTCGCTGGTGCGCCGCTCCTCGCTGGAGGACGTGTTCCTCCGCCTCACGGGGAGGTCGCTCATTGACTAGGCCCGAGGGTTCGGACGCCGTGGGCACGGCCCAGCCGGTGGTCACCTTCTCGGGGATGGACCACGCGGCCCTGGCCCGCCGCACCCGCCGCTGGGGCTGGGTGCAGTACGCGCGCTACCGGCAGGCCGCCGAGAAGCCGTTCTTCTGGACGGCGTTCGTCACCGCCCTCGGCAACCCGGTGCTCTACCTCGTCGCGATGGGGATGGGCCTGGGCTCGATCGTGGATACCGACGTCGACGGGGTCAGCTACCTGTGGTTCGTCGCGCCCGGGCTGCTGGTGGCGACGGTCGTGTCGACGGGCGCCCAGTTCGGCACCTGGCCGATCTTCGGCGGCTTCAAGTGGATGAAGAACTACCTCGCCGCCCAGGCCACCCCCGTCGAGCCGTGGCAGATGGCGATCGGCGAGGGCGTCGCGATCTCGGTGCGCATGTTCGTGCAGGCGCTGCTGTTCTGGCTGGTCGGGCTGGCGTGCGGGGCGTGGCCCTCGGTCGGTTCGCTGGCCATCGTGCCGATCGCGATGCTGGCGTCGATGGCGATGTTCGCGCCCCTGATGGCCTACGCGGCGACGCTGGAGGAGGAGGGGCTGCAGTTCAACTTCGTGCAGCGCCTGGTGGTCATGCCGATGTTCCTGTTCGCCGGCACCTTCTTCCCGCTCGCCTCCATGCCGGTCTACCTGCAGTGGATCGGCTGGGTCTCGCCTATGTGGCACGGCACCCAGCTGGCGCGGGTGGTGTCGTACGGCGCTTCGGTGCCCGCGTGGCTGATCGTGGTGCACGTCGTGTTCCTGGTCGCGTGCGTCGTCGGCGGGCTGCTGGCCGCGGCGCGCACCTTCACCCGGAGGTTGGTCCGGTGAGCGCGTCGGTGCGGGAGTCGGGCGTGATGGCGCCGATCCGGGAGCGGTTGCGGAGCCGGCGCGCCTCGTTCGGCGGGCTGTACGCCGGCAACGCGCGCGCGGTGATCGAGCGGGGCTTCCGGGTGATCCGCAACCAGAACTGGGGCGTGATCGCGACCGGCTTCTTCGAGCCCGTGTTCTACCTGCTCGCCATGGGCATGGGGATGGGCGCGCTGGTGGGGTCCGTGCCCGGGCCGGACGGGCGTCCGATCTCGTACGCCATGTACATCGCGCCCGCCCTGCTGGCGACCTCGGCGATGAACGGCGCGATCTACGACTCGGTCAACAACGTCTTCTTCAAGCTGCGCTACAGCAAGCTCTACGAGGGCATGCTGCAGACCTCGCTCGGGCCGCTCGATGTGGCCCTGGGGGAGGTCTTCATGGCGTTGTTCCGCGGACTGCTCTACGCGATCGGCTTCCTGGGCGTGATCACCGTGATGGGGCTCGTGACGTCGTGGTGGGCGCTGGCGATGATCCCGGTGGCGCTGCTGATCGCGCTGGGGTTCGCGTCGCTGGGCATGGCGGTGACGAGCTTCATGAAGAGCTTCCAGCAGCTCGACCTGGTGCCGCTGGTGCTGCTGCCGATGTTCCTGCTGTCGGCGACGCTGTTCCCGATCACGGTGTACCCGGTCGCGATCCAGTGGGTGATCATGGCGCTCCCCCTGTGGCACGGCGTCGAGCTGATGCGCCAGCTGTCGGTGGGCTACTTCGACGGCATGACCGTCGTGCACGTGGGCTACTTCCTGGTGATGAGCCTCATCGGCATCACGGCCGCCTCGTTGCGGTTGAGGATGTTGTTCCTGCGCTGACGCCTCGGGGCGCGACACTCACCCTTGTCACATTCACGGGGAATCTCTTCCCCCTCGGTTGTGACAAGGGTGAGTGTCGGGGCGGGGCAGGGGCGGCGTTCGCGGGGGCCCGACGTTCCTGAGAGGTGCCTCAGGCGCTCGCCACCCGGGCCCGGTGCCTGCGGACGCCGCGGCGTCCGAGCTTCAACGCCACCCAGCCCACGCCGGCCAGGGCTAGCCCGCACAGGCCGGTGACGACGAAGCCGAACTGCCAGCCCCACGCGTCGAGCACGAACCCCACGATCGGCGGGGCGAGGGCGTTGCCGCCGGTGGCCATGGTCCCGGACCAGCCGAACGCCTCACCGCGGGACGCCTCGGGCACCAGGTCGCTCAGCCGCTCGCCGGTCGCGGCCAAGGTCGGCGCGCAGAAGAGTCCGGCCACCCCGAGCAGCGCGGCGAGCAGCCAGATGTTGGTGCCGAGCGCCGCGAGCATCGTGGTGAAGGCCAGCCCGAGCAGCAGCGGCATCAGCCCGAGACTGCCGCGGGGGAGCCCGCCGAACAGCAGGCCGCCGATCAGCGAGCCGGCACCCCAGAACACGATCAGGATCGCCAGCGACGCCGCGCCCTCAATCGACCGCGCCCCGGCGACCATGGCGAGGTCGGTCCCGGCCAAGGTGAAGGACGCCGCCACCGTCGCCACGAACGTCGCGATCACCGGGCCGTTCAGCCAGGTCCGGACGCCCCCGCGCACCGGGGGCACACCCACGGCACCCGCAGCCGGGTCGGACGGACCGCCGCCTGCGGCGTCCGGGTCGGTCGTGGCCGGGGACTCGCTGACCAGCCGTGGGTTCAGGATGTAGAGCCCCCACGCAGCGGCGACCGAGGCGAGGGCGAGGAGGGTGAGGGTCCAGCCGGTGTCCCAGGCGGTGGCGAGCAGGATGCCGAGGGTGGGGCCGGCCATGAACGCCATCTCGGTGACGACCGAGTCCAGCGCGAGGCCCGCGCGGCGCTGGGAGTTGGGCACCGCGGCCAGCACCAGCTGGCGGGTGAGCACGAACCACGGCACGGCGAGCAGGCCGACCCCGCCCATGACGAAGAGCAGCGGCCAGTAGTCCAGGAACGGCGCCGCCACGAACGCGACGGGCAGCAGCACGAGCGAGGGCAGCAGGGTGCGGCGCAGGCCGATGGTGTCGAGCAAGCGCCCGCGCAGGGGCGAGGCGAGCGCGATCGCGATCGTGAACACGGCCGTCAGGAGGCCGGCGCGGGCGTAGGTCTGGCCGAGGGCACCGACGACGTGCAGCGTCAGGACGACGCCGGCGCCGAACCACGGGGCCTTGCCGAGTGCGCCGAGCAGCACCGCCTGCCGTACGGCGGGCAGGCGCCAGATGTCGGCGTAGGCGGCGAAGTTCACCGCACGAGACTAGAAGGTGAGGACGATCTTCCCCACATTGTTGCCGCCGGTGAGCTGCTCGTGCGCCTGCCGGACCTCGTCGATGCCGAACCGGGTCTCGTGGGCGACCTTGATCTCGCCCGCCGTGATCAGCGGCCACACCTCGGCGGCGACGCGGGCCACGATCGCGGCCTTCTCGTTCACCGGCCGGTAGCGCAGCGACGTCGCGGTGACCGTGGCGCCCTTGTTCAGCAGCAGGCCGAGGTTGAGCTCGCCCTTCACGCCGCCCTGCAGGCCGATGACGACCATGCGGCCGCGGCGGGCCAGGGACTTCACGTTGGCGTCGAGGTACTTGGCGCCCATGATGTCGAGGATCACGTCGACGCCCTTGCCGTCGGTGGCCTCCTTGAGCTGGGTGACCCAGTCGTCGTGGTAGTCCAGCGCGATGTCGGCGCCGAGCTTGCGGCAGACCTCGAGCTTCTCGGCCGAGCCCGCGGTGGTCGCCACGCGGCAGCCCTGGCCCTTGGCGTACTGGATCGCGAAGCTACCGATGCCCCCGGCACCCCCGTGCACGAGGAAGGTCTCGCCGGGGCGCAGGCCCACGTGGTCCATGTTCGAGACGACCGTGGCGGCCACCTCGACCAGCCCGGCGGCGGTGACCAGGTCGACGCCCTCGGGCGGCGCGATCACCTGCCCGGCGGGCACCGCGACCAGCTCGGCGTAGCCGCCGCCGGCCAGCAGGGCCACGCACGGGTCGCCGACCGACCAGCCCTCGACGTCGTCGCCGACCGCCTCGACGTGGCCGGAGACCTCGAGCCCGATCGTGTCGGTGGTGCCCTTCGGCGGCGGGTAGTGGCCCTGCCGCTGCAGGATGTCGGCGCGGTTCACGCCCGCGGCGACGGTGCGGATCAGCAGTTCGCCCGGCCCCGCGGTGGGGTCCTCGACGTCGGCGATCTGCAGGACCTCGGGTCCACCCGGCTCTGTGACAACGACGGCACGCATGGGTCAACCCTAGTCGGGCAGCACAGGCCCCGCCGCTAGGATGTTCCCGATCTGGCGAGATCGCATAGTGGACTAGTGCAGCCGCCTTGAAAGCGGCCGAGGGGCAACCCTCCGTGGGTTCGAATCCCACTCTCGCCGCGTGGCTGCAGACCGGTTCGTCATCACCCCCCGCCCGCCCGTGCGCGCGTTCGCGGTCGCGGCGCTGCTCGCCGCGGGCGGCGCCGTCGTCGCGGTGCTCCCGGTCGAGGGGGCGCTGAGGGTCGCGGTCATCGTGCTGGGCGTCCTGCTGATCGTCGCCGCGGCCGCGTTGCTGGGGGCCGCCGTCGCGGCGTCCCGCCGCCAGCAGGTGGTGGTCGAGCTCGACGAGGCCGGGTACCGCGTGGACTCGCCGGCCGGCGTCCGGACCGGGACCTGGAAGGACGTCACCCGCGTCACCACCGCCCCCGGGCGGATCACGCTGCACCAGGGCGCCGACGAGCGCGTCCACCTCGTCGCGCCGCAGGGCCAGCTGCCCGAGTTCGACGCGATCGTGAAGGCCGTGAGCGAGCACCTCGACGCCGACCGCGGCTACACGGTCTGGGAGGGCTGACTCAGCCCTTCTGCTCCTCGGTGGGGTAGGGCTCGGGGTTGTACGCGCACTCGTCCACGACCGAGGACGGCGCCGCCGGGGTCGGCGAGCCGCTCGGGGTCGCGCTCGGGCGGGGCGACGGCGTCCCGGACGCCGCGGGCGAGGGCTGGGTGCCGGGCGCGGGCGTCGCCGGGGCGGCCGCGGACGTCGGGGCCGGCGGGGCCGGGCGGATGGCGTCCTGGACCCTCGCGCGGACGAGCTCCCAGTCGGGGTTGCTGGTGGAGAAGCCGTCCTTGTCGTTCTCGAAGGAGACCGACGTCATCGTGCCGTCCTTGACCCGCAGGGCGAGCGCCACCATGGCGGGCAGCCGGCGGTTCGGGACGTCGGAGTTCACGATCTCGCGGCCGGCCCGGCTGAGCGCCTCGTAGTTGGCCAGCACCGTCGTCGGGTTGGCCTCCTTCACCACGGCCTGGATCACGCAGCGCTGGCGGGACATCCGGTCGTAGTCGCCGGTCGCGATGCCGTAGCGGCCGCGGGCGAACCAGAGGGCGTCCTCGCCGTTGAGGTGCTGGTCGGGGCCGGGGGGCAGCCAGCGGTCGGGCGGGATGTCACCGTCGGTGCGCCCACCCACCGGCACCGGGCGGTTGATGTTCACGGTGATGCCGCCGAGCGCGTTGACGAACTCGACGAAGCCCTGCATGTTGACCATCGCGTAGTAGTCGACCTTGAGGCCGAGCGCGGCGCCGACGCCGAGCTTGAGGGCCTCAGCGCCCGGGTCCTCGACACCGGCGGGGATGGCATCGGGCGCCAACTGGGGGACCGAGTCGTAGATCGCGTTCAGCGCGTACGCCTGGTCGTTGAGCCGGCCGCTGGTGAAGCCCTGGGGGAACCGCTCGGCCAGCGCGCTGCCGGCCGGGAAGGGGATCTTCTGGGTCTGGCGGGGCAGGCTGAACAGGACGGTGTCACCGGTGTGCGTGTCCATCGACGCCAGGATCACGGTGTCGGTGCGCGTGCCGGTGCGGTCGGCGCCGGCGTCGCCACCGAGGACCAGCACGTTCAGCCGGTCCTTGTTCGCCCACGGGTCGACGGCGTTGCCGAAGTCCCCGGTGTCGTCGTCGCTCGAGACCTGGGCGCCCTCGTGGCCGAACACGTCGTTGATGAGCAGCGACGTGTCGCGGATCGCGCGGGCCGCACCGAACGACGGAGTCGCGACGCCGAGCACCATCGCCCCGACGAGCAGGCCGCCGAGGAGGCGCTGCCACCACGCGGCGGGGCGGGGGCGCAGCGCGAGGTGGGTCACCACTATGCTGGCGGCCCACACCACGCCGAACACGATCGCGGCCACCCACAGGATCGTCAGCATGTTCGGGACGACCAGTGCGGCCAGCGCGAGGTTGGGGTTCAGCCACGCGGTGAGGCCGACGGCCACGGCGAGGAGCAGCGAGAGAACGAGCAGGATGATCCCCGCCACGCGCCACCGGGTGCGGGTCAGGCCCAGCCCCGGGAGCACGGTGCCCGCCAGCGCCCAGCCGATCGACCCGGCGAAGGAGCGGTGCTGGGAGGCCTGGTCGGCCACGCGGCGGCCGGGTCGCGCGGGAGAGGTGGGGCTCGTCGGGGTCGACTCGAGCGCACGGGCAGCCTCGTAGGCGCTCTCGCGGTCGGTCCTGCGGGCCATCACAGCCTCCAATGGGGGGATTCTCGTCGAGCATACTCGCCGCCGGCCTGCCCTTTTGCCCGTCTGCCGGGCGGGCGGTAGGCTTTCACCTCGGCCGAGGAGGTGTCGCCTAGTCAGGTCTATGGCGCCCGCCTGCTAAGCGGGTTTGGGGGTTAACCCCATCGCGAGTTCAAATCTCGCCACCTCCGCCACGAACGCCCGAGCCCACCAGGGCTCGGGCGTTCATCTGTTCCCGCCCGCGCGGCTGTCCGGGCGGTGGATACTGCAGCCATGCGCCCCCTGTCGGCCCTGGCCGGACTGCTCCTCGTCGCCACGCTCAGCGCCTGCACGGCCGGTCAGCCGACCCCGTCGCCGGTCGTCAGCACCCCCGCCACGTCGCCCGTCGCCTCGCCCACCCCGACCCGCGCGTTCGTGTGCGTGTCCCCCGAGGTCACCGTCGAGCCGCAGGGCGAGACGACGTGGAAGGTCAGGGCCGTCCAGGTGCGCGAGACGGCCGCCGACGGGTCGATGTCGCTCGTCGACATGCCCGGGGAGGAGGTGACCCGCGGCGTCACGTGGGCCGATGACGAGCCGTGGCTGACCGACCCGGCCGTCCGTGCGGCGGTCGAGGAACAGGTCCCGTCCGACCTGGCGGACGGCGTGCGGATCGTGTCCGACCTGCTCGGCCAGAACCCCATGCCGGGCATCATGCTGGCCTACCACGGCGTCCACGAACAACCGGTCGCGGTCACGGTGACCTGCGCCGACGGCACCACCGCCCACGGCACCGGCGCCACGTGGACCCTCTCCGAGACCGGCATCCTCGACTGCGAGGCGCGGCCGACCCCGAAGGACGACATCCCCGCCCGCGTCGCCGACGAGTACTGCCCCTAGGAGCCTGCTGAACAAGGCGTCTATCTGACGGCGGGTTGGACGTGGGTGGCGGGTGGGACGCCGCCGCGGCTGTCGAGCCGCGAGTGTGAGTCAGCGCAGTTGAGTGCGACAGCGGGGTCG
>NZ_JACJFX010000048.1:0-16326 GCF_014164675.1 Propioniciclava sp. MC1683
CGGCGAACAACGCGTCCGGGAACAGGCGGTGCCGGTGCTCGGCCAAGAACCGGAACACGCTGCCAGCCGGCAACAAATGCCCCGCCAGCGACTCCACGTCCAACACATCCCGCTGCGGACTCGACTCACCCTGCACAACCCAACAATTCCAGCCAGCTGCCGGTCAGTCCCGTGGGCACGCGGACAGATTGTTCAGCAGGCTCCTAGGGCACCGTCCGTGCCACCCGCGGGCGCGTTGCTTTGCGCGTAAACCGACTCGCACGCCTGTAACTTGTAGACGGGATGTCTACCGGCCCGGTTGACTCGGTAGCGGAGGAGCTAGGAGCCTCGTAGACGTGAGTACGCCAGAACCTTGGGCCAGCGCGATGATCCTCTGCGGCTACGTCCATCGGGAAGCGCCGTCGGTCGCGAGCCTGGCAAGGGCGGCCGGTCTTGCGACCGAGACTGTCCGTCGGATGGTCAACGGGAAGGGCGAAGCGGACCCCGGGAACGTGCTGAAGGTCAAGCAGGCGCTCCGTGGGGCACCAGTCGAGACATGGCTCGGCATGAAGCCCGTAGGGAAGGTCTACGTTGGTCCGCCGGTCTCGCGCCTGATGGACGATCGGCAGCGCGACGCACTCACTGAACTCATCAACGCGATGATGGAGAGGGGTGGGAGCAGTGCCAGCACGGGCGAGCCAGGAAAGAAGAGTCCCGACGACGGGGGCGGAGAGGTTGTCGACTTCCCCGCCGTCGACGCGGAGTCGCACGAGCCACTGGCGGCCCGTCGCAACGTCCAGACAGGCAAGGACCGGCGCGGCGACGAGGGTGAGGGTTGATGGCTCCGCACGGGTTCAGGGTCTTCAAGGTCGAGCCGCGAGAGCGTCACGGCCGCAAGGATGCTCCGTGGCGCACGGAGGCTGGCGCGCACCTTCTTGAACGCTTCGCAGCCTTGGCGGGAGGGTTCGTCGCCAACGAGTGGATCCTCGACGCCACGCTCACCTACGCGCAGGCCGAGGCCCTGGGAATCCTGGAGGCGAAGAAGTCGATCGGCGCCGGCGACAAGGTGCTCCGGCTCATCGATTGCGGACAGGTGGGTCGACGACTCTCCATGCGCGTCAAGTACGGGTCGGCGGGGTCGTTCCCGACGCTCATGGGGGTCGACGGAGACGTCGACATCACCGATCGCGCACCCGCCCGCGAGTACCGTGTCGAACTCCTTGCACCCCGCGACGTCGGACCTGGGCTCATGGCCGTGGAGACGATCTCCCGCGTCGCGCCGGCCGTCCCGCTGGTGCAGCTGCTCAGCATCGCCGACATGCTCGACCCTGCGCGTCCAGGGGGCGATCCGTGGTTCAAGCTGTTCGCCACCCAAGTCACCGACCCCGACTACCTTGCCGAGCTGATCAAGCGCACCAAGAACGCCGAACTGCATCTGAGGTCGGTCGACGTGGGTGGCGAGGGGGATCGCACCCGAACCCGGTACCGACTTCAGGCAAAGCTGGATGATGTAGGCCGGTCGGGGATCCTCGGCTGGCTGAAGCGCGCCGACCGCAACGTGGCGGGGATGCTCGAGGTCGTCGATGTTCGCGACTCGGGTGACTTCGACTTCAACGAGGGCTACGTCGATCTCGATGACGGCGACTCCAGGACGCGGGTAGGCCTGCACGACGCCCGCGAGGTGTTCACCTACCCGATCAACAGCGACATCGAGCCTGATCGGGACACGTGGGAGCGAGCTGTGCGGGACAGGTTCAGAACGCTGCGACCGGACTTAGACTGGGCCTAGAAAATGTCGGAGCCGCGAGGGAGGATGGATCATGGCGCGACTCAGTCCCACCCCTATCCTGCGCGGCCACTGGAATGGCCTCTCGCGGCGCACCTACGGCAACGGCGAGCTGAAGGACGTGCGGCCTGACTGGCCTTCACGCATCCTGTCGCTCCTGGTGCCCGCGGCAGCCGCTGTACTCGCATGGGCGTTCCCGCCGAAGACTGATCCTGGGGCCGCGTTGGGCCTGGCCCTCACATGGTCAGCCCTCGTGTCAGCCGGCCTGCTTGGAACCTTCACGTTGCTGGCCGGATGGCGATCCAAGCTCAGCGAGCGGGCCGAGCGTGAGAGGTACTACAGGATCAAGGACCTGCCCTTGCGCAGCCTCCTCGACGAGTCCGTTGCCCATGTCCTCCTGGGTGTCCTCAACTCCCTCGCCCTCGCTGCCGTGGCTGCGATTTCGTTCCTCGTCAGAGGCGCGCTGGCCATCCCGGCGACGGCCGTGGTGGCGTTCCTGTTCACCCACACGCTCATGCTGTTCGTCCTGGTCGTCACTCGGGCCTACAGCGCCTATGTGCAGGCTGAGGACGTTCCGGTCGAGGCCGACGGGTTCGCCCGTACTGGCACGTTCTGAGGTGGGGCGGCGGGGGGGCGCCGTCCTGTATACCCCCCCTTGACATTGACGGTTTAGCCCCTCTAAACTAGAGTCATGGTCAAGCCGATGAAGTACCGCGAACTCGCCAAGCTGCTCACCGAGGCTGGCTTCGAGCCGCGGCAGGGCAAAGGCGACCACGAGGTGTGGAGGAACGGGGCCGTGCATGTGTCGATCACCCAGACCCGCGAGATCTCACCCGGCCTGACCCGCAAGGCACTCAACGCAATCGAGAGGAGCAAGCAGTGACCACCATCACGATCACCGCCAAGCGGTGGAGCGGCGGCTGGGAACTGTGGCACGGCGACGACGTGTGGACTCAGGTGGCCACCCTCGACCGCGCCGAACAGCAGGTCCGCGACTACCTCGACACCGTCGATGGGGGCACCGACCACGACGGGTGGACCATTGACGTAGTCCCCGAGATCGGCCACCTCGGGGACGAGGTCGCCGTGGCGCGGCAAGCCACTGCGGACGCCGCAGCGGCCACCGAGGCCGCTGCGCGCCAGGCTCGTCGGGTTGCCCGGCATCTCCGCGAGGCCGGCTACTCGGTCACGGACTCCGCCGCGATCCTCGGCGTATCCAGAGGACGGGTGTCCCAGCTCGTCAACGGCTGAGCCCGGGGGCGCGGCCCTGGTCATTTTGTCGGACCCGGGCGGCAGGGTTCATGGGGTGTACCACCCATGGCGGCACTTCCGCTCCTTCGCACACTGGGATCTCGCGTGGGCCCACCTGCCCGTCAGTATCGTCGGGTTGACCGACTTCGGGCACGAGCGGGTCACCCTGGACCCGCGCCAGACCCATGCTGAGCGCCGCTCCACCATCGCCCACGAGGTCGCCCACATCGAGCGCGGACCGGCGCCGCGGGGTTGGTGGTGGCAGCAGCGCGAGGAGGCCGTGGTCGATCAGCTCGCCGCGCGCCGGTTGATCGGGATTCGGGACCTCGGGGAGGCGCTCGCCTGGTCGACGGACGCCCACGAGGTCGCTGACGAGCTGTGGGTCGACGTGCCCACGCTCGAGGCGCGCCTGCGCCACCTCCACCCCTCTGATCGCCACTACCTGCGCCGGCGGCTGGCCCATCAAGGAGATGAAGCCCATGCCCATTCCTGACGCCTCCCATGGCATCGCCTTGCAGGCGGTCGCCTCGGGCGACGACCGCACCATCACTGCCACCGCCATGCAGCTTGGCTTGAGTGCGCCGGCGCTCGCGCAGGCTTGCGTCCACCTGATCGATGACCCCAAGGTGGTGGCAGCCCATCCGCGCCCGTGCAGGGTCATCGCCGAGCGCATCGAGCGCGGACGCCGCAAGCGTGACGCCGGCCAACTCGTCGTCCGCTCCGAGGTCTAGGAGGACCCATGAAGAAGCTCGCAGCCCTCACCCTCGTGGTCCTGCTGGCCGGGTGCGGGGGAGCGCCCGCAGCGACTCCGACGCCAAGCGCCGCCGAGTCGCGCATCGTCACGGCCGCGAAGGCGTGCCCCGGCGCGCGGAACGCCCACGGTGACGGCGGCAAGTCCATGACGCTCGACACCAAGGGCGAGGACGACAGGGACGGCGATACGATGGCCGTCGTCGCCTGCTACCTGCGCGAGCTGGAGACCCCCGACTACGTGATACAGCACATCGACTCGACCCGCTCCCTGGACGGCCAGCAAACCGAGGAGTGGGACGGGATCAAGGCCAGGTGGACGTACCACCCGAACCGCGGCCTCATCATCACCCTCGTGGACACGGCGGCCTGAGACACAAGAACGCCCCCACGGTCTTCGCCCCCCACCCGATGGTGGGGGGCGTCGTGTCTCATGTCTCGATCATTCGGGCAGCGCGGCCAGCTCGGCCTCCAGCTCGGCCTTGCGCTTCGTGATCGCCAGCGTGTGCGCGGTCTATATCTGCTCGGCGAGCTTGCCCAGCGCGTCGGTGCGCTGGCCGTCATCGGAGTGCGAGTAGTGCTCCAGCGCGACCACGACGTTCGCCTGCCCGAGGATGTCGGCCACTACGCGAGGCGGCACCCCGGCAGCTTGCAGCAGGGTTGCGCACGTCCCCCGCGCGCCGTGCAGGGGCACCGCGGGCAGCTTCGCGGCCTCCAGTGCGGCCTTCCACGCCCGGTGGTCCCGCTCCGCACCCTCGATCGCCTCGGGGCCACGGAAGCCGTGGAACACGTACCCGGTGCCCGACCGCTCCCGCCACGCCTCCAGCGACGCCTTGAGCGCCGGCGCCATCGGCACTTCACGGACGCCCGCCCTGGTCTTGGGGGTGACGTGGGTCAGCTTGCCGTCGACGCGGGTGATGGACGTCTTGACGCTGATGTGCGTGTCCGTGACGTCCTCCCACCTGAGTGCAAGCGCTTCGCCCTGGCGAAGCCCCCCGAGGATCGCGACGTGGACGCGGGCGAGGGTGCGCGGATCTGCGGACGCGCAGGCGAACAGCACCCCGGCCTGCTCGGCGGTCAGGATCCGGTAGCGGTCCTTCGGGGTGGGTGCGGACACCCCGGCGAGCGGGTCGCGACGCAGGCGGCCGTCCGAGAGGGCGACCTTCATCGCCTTGCGCAGGGTCGCGTGGGAGTTGCGGATCATCGCGTCGGACTTGCCCGCCTTGCGCATGGCCGCATGCAGCTCGCGGACATGACGGGGCGCGAGCTCGTTGAGTCGGTGCGCGCCGAGGTGGGGGGTCAGCCACTGCTCGACGTGCGAGCGGTAGTAGCGCGCCGTCGCGGGCTTGAGGTCGCCCGCCTCGACTGCGGGAGCGATGACTTCATCCAGCCAGTAGGCCAGCCACTGCTCGACGTTCTTGGCCGTCGAGGTGATGCCGGCGTCTCGGTCGCGCTTCATCTCCTCCAGCTTGGCGAGGGCTTCGCGCTTGGTTCGCGCGCGGCGGACGGGTCGCGAGCGCTTGCCCGCGACGTATCCGAGGTCGAGCTGGGCGACCCATCCGCCGTCCTCGCGCTGGTAGATCGAGCCCTCTCCCTGGCCCCTTCGCTTCGCCACGACGACCTCCCCGCTGCCTAGCTGCCAACGCCGTTGCCTAATTGACAGCCCATGACACCAACTAGCAGAAATCGACATCCGTCCATCTGGCCTAGTCAGAGCTAGAAGGCTGGCGGCCCCGGGAGGATTCGAACCTCCGACACATGGTTTAGGAAACCACTGCTCTATCCCCTGAGCTACGAGGCCAGCCCGGCCATTCTAGGGGCAGATCCGGGTGCCCGGGCGACGGGTCCCCGGCGGGCGCGGATGCCGTACGGGGTGCCGACGGGCGGGTACGGCTGCTGTGGGTGGAAGTTGAAGAGTTAGCCGTCCGTCACCCTCAGTCGGGCGGAACTCGGACGCCCCGGCGGCCACCCAGGACTGCGATCTGGTCTATAGTTGGTGACGCGAGAGCGACGCCAGGTTGTTGATGTCTCCTGGGGGTGGGTAGACGGCTTCTAGCCCTTCGACCGGCGTCGCTCTCCCTTCACGTTCAGGGGCCATCACGCCCCGCCCCCGCCTCCTCTGCCCCCGCTAGAGTCGAGGCCATGACCATAGGCTTGGAGCGTTCGCGCCAGAAGATGGCCGACGCAGGCGCGACGGGCGCCGCCATCGACGTGTTCACCCACTACTACGGCCAGCTGGGCGCCGCCGGGGGCGGCTTCATCCGCGAGGACGACATCGAGCCGCTGACCGATCCTCCTCGGCTGTCCGCCGTGGACGTCGACCCCGACGACGCGCGCAATGCGCTGGCCAGGACCGTCATGATCAAGCTCAACGGCGGCCTCGGCACCTCGATGGGTCTCGACGGGCCCAAGACGCTGCTGCCGGTGCGGGGGCGCAAGACCTTCCTCGACATCATCGTGTCCCAGGTGCTGCACGCCCGCGAGCGCTACGACGTGCGACTCCCGCTGCTGTTCATGAACAGCTTCCGCACCCGCGAGGCCACCCTCGACCACCTGAGCATCTACGACGAGCTCCCGGTGGGCGACCTGCCCATCGACTTCCTGCAGGGCTTCGAGCCCAAGCTCACCCTCGACGGGTACGAGCCCGTCGAGTGGCCAGCCGACCCGACGCTGGAGTGGTGCCCGCCCGGTCACGGCGACATCTACACCGCGCTCGTGGGTACCGGCATCCTCGACCAGCTGCTGCACGAGGGGTTCCAGTACGTCAGCATCGCCAACGGCGACAACCTCGGGGCAGGCCCCAACGCCGAGCTTGCCGGCTGGTTCGCGCAGTCGGGTGCCCCCTACGCCGCCGAGGTCTGCCCCCGGACGCCGAACGACCGCAAGGGCGGCCACCTCGCGGTGCGGAAGTCGGACGGGCAGCTCATCCTGCGCGACACCGCCCAGTGCGCCCCCGAGGAGATGCACTTCTTCACCGACGAGGACCGGCACCCCTACTTCCACGCCAACAACCTGTGGATCGACCTCGGGGCGCTGCGCCGCCTCATGTCGGAGCGCCACAACGTCCTCGGCCTGCCGCTGATCCGCAACATCAAGACGGTCGACCCGTCCGACCCGAGCTCCACCCCGGTGGTGCAGATGGAGACGGCCATGGGGGCGGCCATCGAGGTCTTCCCGGGCGCGCAGGCGATCGCGGTGGAGCGCGACCGCTTCCTGCCGGTCAAGACCACCAACGAGCTCATGCTGGTGCGCTCCGACGCCTTCGCCCTCGACGGGGACGCCCGGCTCGTGGCCACCACCGAGCGGCTGCCGGGCATCGACCTCGACAAGCGCTACTTCGGCCTGCTCCCCGACTTCGACGCGCGCGTCGAGTACGTCCCGTCGCTGCGCGAGGCGCGCTCGCTGGTCGTCGAGGGGGACTGGACGTTCTCCGACCCTGTCACCGTGGTCGGGGACGCCCACCTGGCCGACCCCGGTGAGCCCCGCACCGTCGACGTCGAGGTGCTCGGCGAGGCGTGAGCGGCTGGCACCGCGCGATCGCGTTCGCGCTCACGGCCGCCGACCTGGACCTCGGCGAGCAGCAGGCCCCCGACCTCGACCTGTTGGTCGAACAGTTGAGTCATCGCGGGTGGGACGCCGACGCCCTCGGTGAACACGCGCGCGCGGCCGCGGCCGCCGGTCCTTGGCCCCACCCCGTCCCGGACGCCCTGCGCGCCGGTCTGGGAGCCGCGCAGCTGTACGCCGCCATCGGGGATGCCCGGGAGCGCTACGGGCTGGAGGTCCTCACCGTGTTGCCCCCGTCGCGACGCACGCGCCTGGACGCCGACGAGCGTCGGCTCCTGGCCGACGTCCCGCCGCACTTCGGCCGGACCTGACCCGGGCCCCGACATGTGGAACGGGGCCCATCCCTGAGGGATGGGCCCCGTTCGGAGCTTGGGGAGGCGAAGCTCAGGCGCGCGTCTTGAGCAGGTCGCGGATCTCGGCGAGCAGCTCGTCGGTGGTGGGGGCGGGGGCCTCGGCGTCCGTGTCGGCCTTCAGGCGCGCGTCAGCGGCCTCCTTGAGGGCCTGGTAGGGCTTGATGACCATGAAGTAGACGACAGCGGCGATCATGATGAACGAGATCAGCGCGGTGATGAACACGCCGATGTTCACGCCGCCGACAGCGACGGTGTCGAAGTTCGGCTCGCCGCCGGCGACCTTGGCGATGAGGTCCATGATGATCTTGGTGAAGGCCTCGACGACCTTGCCGAAGGCACCCGCCATGATGACGGCGGTGGCCAGCTCGATCAGGTTGCCCTGCATCAGGAAGTCTTTGAAACCCTTCATAAAACTGATTCCCTCTCGGTGGCGTGGTAGTGCCCCGATCGGGGCGTGGGGCTACCGCGCCCGAGGAGTCTAGCCAAATCGCTGCGGCGAAGGAAACCGTCGAGTAGAGTGGGAAGGTTATCGGGAGGCGTCGCTCGAGCGACCCCCGGACGTCAGCGCAGCGCGACCGTCAGCGACATCATTCCTTGTGCGGTCAGGGTTGCCGCGACCTCGTGTGGGACCTCGACGAGGACGGACCGCTGCGGACCCGTCATGCCGAGGTTGACACCGCCGGGCGTGCCGGGCGGGGCCACGACCGGGATGTCGGACGCCAGCGCGACGCCGGCGGCGTCGAGCACGTCGATGTGGGCGCCCGGCCGCACCAGCGCGGCGATCGTCTCGTCGGTGAGCGGCAGGGCGATGACCACGTGGCCCGGCCTGGCCAGGCGCGTGCCCTCGGAGACCGCCGTCGCCGTGAGCACCGAACCCGCCGCGACCGCCGAGGCCAGCGTGCGGCCGACGACGTCGGCCTCGACCCGGGCCGCGCCGTCGGGCACCGCCCCGGGAGGAAGTTCCACGGCGACCAGGTCGGTGCTCGTGAGCACGGTGCCGCCCGGCAGCGCGGAGGCCGCGGCGAGGACGGAGACGGTGGGGGCCGTGGGCGGGGCCAGGGCGAGCAGGGTCGCGAGCACGGCGCCGAACGCGCAGAGGGCGGCGAGCGTGCGGCGGCGCAGGTAGAGGGTGCGGCGCAGGGCCGGAGGGAACGTGGGTCTGGTCACGCCCCTAGGTTTAGGCGGCGCGTGCCACTCAGGCCGCGGACTCCTTGGCGGCGGGGGCCGCGGCGGGCTTGTCAGCGGGCTTCGCGGCCGGCTTGGCGGCGTCGGTCTTGCCGTTGGTGCGGTTGTCGGTGGCGTAGAAGCCCGACCCCTTGAATACGACGCCGACGGCGTTGAACACCTTGCGCAGGTTCCCGGTGCAGGTGGGGCACTCGGTCAGCGAGGGGTCGGTGAACTTCTGGACGACCTCGAGCTCACGACCGCAGTCGGCGCACCGGTACTGGTAGGTGGGCATCGGGACTCCTCGGGGACGGCGTCAGGGCTCACGCATCCTAACGTCACGGCGGCCGACGCCTATTCCTCCGACGGCGTCCGGACGCCGCGCGCCCCGGTCACGATGGTCGCCGACGGCGTCACCACGAGGTCGACGGGAAGGTCCCAGGGCTCCAGCGGCACGGCGTCCACCAGTTCGGCCCCGCCCACCAGCGTGCCGCGGACGGCGTCGGGGTCGGCATGGGCCAGCGCGCGGTCGTACCAGCCGCCGCCCGTGCCGAGGCGGTGGCCGCCCGGTGTGGCGAGCAGCGCCGAGACCCAGACGAACGTGCAGGCGCCCAGCGCCGAGGACGGCAGAGGAGGGCCCCCCGGCTCGGGGATGCCGCGCCAGCCGTGTACCAACGAGCCCCGTCCGGCGTACCAGTTCCACGCGGGCTCGCGGTGCCCCTTCAGCACCGGCAGCAGGACACGGACGCCCGCGGCGTCCAGCGCGTCGACCAGCGCGACGGTGTCGGGTTCGGGGGGCACGGAGAAGTAGCAGGCGACCGCGTCGTGGCCGGCGCAGGCGGCCAGGAGGCGGGGGAGCCGGGCCGCATCGGCGGCGCCACGACGGGGATCGGCCGCGCGGGCCGCCCGCACCGTCGCGCGCAGGGCCTCCTTCTCGGACGCCGCGGGCCCACTTTGCGAGGCTCGCGGAGTCACTCCCGGGGAGGCTGGGGACATTCGCCTACTGTAGTTTCATGGCCCTGTTTGGACGCAAGACGACTGAGGACGCCGTCGAGGACGAGCGCACCGGCTCCACCCCCGCCCCGCTGTGGCGCGACGAGGCGGAGGGCGCGACCCCGGCGACCGCCGAGCCCACGCGGCGCACGCTGGACGAGCAGCGCAGCTTCCTGCTCGACAAGGTCGGCGCCATGCGCCCCTTCGGCATGCAGATCTGGGACGTCCCGGGCCTCGTCCTGTGCGAGGACATCGACTCCGACCTCGACCTCCCGCTGGTCACCACCGCCCGCACGTCCGGGTGGGGCGTCCGCGGCTCCGACCTCGTGGGCGCCACCGAGACCGCACCCAAGCGCCTGTTCGTCGTCGACTCCATCAGCGTCTCCGACGGGCCGGGCCGCCCGTTGGTGTCGGGTGCCGCGGTCGAGATCGAGGAGGGCGCGATCATCCCCGAGGGCGTCGACGCCGTCGTGCCCGCCCGGGCCGGCCACGTGGACGCCGACGGCTACGTCGTCATCGGCGAGGAGGCCCGCCTCTACCAGAACCTCCGCCGGGCAGGGTCCGAGTTGGCCGACGGGACGCCGCTGCTGCGCGCCGGCGACGTGCTGACCCCGCGCTCGGTCGCCGTGCTCGCCGAGGTCGGCCTCGACAAGGTGCTCGTCCGCCCGCGCCCGCGGGTGGTCGTCTTCACCGTCGGTGAGACCCTCGTGGCCCCCGGCCAGCCGCTGACCCGCCCGCAGCAGCGCTACGACGCCGCGACCGCGCTGATCACCGCCGCCGCGCGCGGCGACGGCGCCACCGTGTACCCGCTGGACATCGTGCCGTCCCAGCCGGGCGCGGTGAAGCAGGCGATCTCCGAGCAGCAGATCCGGGCCGACCTCATCGTGGTCGTCGGCGGTGGCGACATGATCCGCGACGTGGTCGACGACATGGCCGACCTCGACGAGGCCGTGGTCGCGATCAACCGCGAGTCCCGCATCGCCTACGCGGGCTTGGGCGACGGCCGCACCCCGCTCGTCATCCTCCCGTCGGGCGTCATCAGCGCCTACGTGGCCTACCAGGCGCTGGTCCGTCCGGTCATCAACAAGCTCAACGACGTCGACCCGCTCAGTGCGACCCGTGAGGAGGGCCGCCTTGCCGAGGCGGTCGCCGGCAGCGAGGGCGTCACCCAGTTCGTCCCCGCGATCCGGGACGCCGACGGCACCGTCCGCCCGGTCGGGGCCACCGACTCCGAGCTCGCCTGGGACCTGGCGCGCGCCAACGTCCTGGCGGTCATCCCCGAGGACTGGTCCGGGGCCGACGCCGGTGCGACCGTCGAGTGCCTCGTCCTCGACGACGCCCGCGTGGGGGCACCCCGCCCGTGAGCCCCCTCGGGCCACGCCGCTGGCCCGTGAGCCTCTCCCACGGGCCGGTCGGGCTCCGTCCGATCCGCCGCCGCGACGCGCACGAGTGGTTCGCCGTGCGCGCCCGCAACCGGTCGTGGACCGCCCCGTGGGACGGCACCCGTCCCCCCGACAACGACGGGGAGGAGATCACCTTCGCGCAGATGGTGCGCACCCAGACCGCCGACGCCCGGGCGGGCCGCTCCCTGCCGTGGGTGATCACGTGGACCGAGCCCGGTCGTCGCCCGCAGTTGGCCGGCCAGATGACGATCTCGGGCATCGTCTGGGGGTCCGCGCGCTGGGGCATGGCCGGCTACTGGGTGGACAGCTTCCTGGCCGGACGCGGCATCGCCCCCACGGCCCTGGCCCTGGCCGGCGACCACATGTTCACCACCATGGGGCTGCACCGGCTGGAGGTGGCGATCCGCCCCGAGAACGTGGCGTCCCTCCGCGTGGTCGAGAAGCTGGGCTTCCGGTACGAGGGGGAGCGTCCGGCCTTCATGCACGTCGACCACGCGTGGCGCGACCACCTCCTGTTCGCCCTGCACGCCGAAGAGGTCGGGCCCGAGGGGTTGATCGGGCGCCTCGCCTGACGGGCGCCGTCGCAGGTCGGCGTCCCCGTTTGCCCCGGTGGCGGCGCGTCAGCCGCGGGCGCGCCGGGGGTCCGCCCTAGGGTCGGACGCATGAGTTTCACAGGTCTGATCTTCGGCGCCGTCGCGGCGTTCTGGTTGGTCTACCTGATCCCCCTGATCCTCAACCGCAAGGACAACGGGCTCATGGACGAGATCGAGCCCGGGGAGCCCTTCTCCGCCTCGGTCACGATCGTCCGCCGGGGTACGCCGCTGGAGTCGGCCGAGAACGGCACCGCCGTCATCTCGACGCCGCTCAACCGCCGTGCTGCCCTGCGCGAGCTCTCCGAGATCGACCGGGAGGCCGCCCGCCGGCGCCGGGTCGTGCTCGTGTTCCTGACGATCGTGACGTCGGTGGTCGGTGCGCTGGCCGGGTTCGGGTTGGTCTCGTGGTGGACGATCGCGGCCCCCCTCGGGCTCATCGCCGTGTTCCTGGGCATCGCCCGGTTCTCGGTCGCCCACATGCGGCGCGGGCTCGACGCGCGGGCCCGGGTGATCCGGGGCGGCGACGGGGTCGACGAGCAGACCGTGGCGATCGACGTCCTGGAGGACGACGACGACTCCGAGCACGAGCTGTCGGTCGAGCTGACCGCCCCCGTGGAGCACACCGGCTCGCTGTGGGACCCGATCCCCATCACCGCGCCCACCTACGTGAGCCGGCCGCTGACCCCGCGCACCGTCCGCACCATCGACCTGTCCGCGCCCGTGCCCGTGGGCTCGGGCGTTCCGGTGACCGCGGACCTGCCCGTGGGCGCCCCGGCCGAGGCGGCGTCCGACGAGCAGCGCCGCGCGGTTGGCGAGTAGGCGGGTGGACCCCGACGGCGCCGATTTCGGACGCCGCAGTCGCGGTGGTATGATCGTCCTCGCTCTTCGAGCATGGGGCTATGGCGCAGTTGGTAGCGCGTCTCGTTCGCAATGAGAAGGTCAGGGGTTCGAATCCCCTTAGCTCCACAAGGGCGGATACCCATTACGGGTTGTCCGCCTTTTGTGTCTTCATTGCCCCTCCATTGCCCCGCGGCCGATTGAGGCGCTCCAGACCCGCCCGATGGGCCTCCGTTCCGAGGAAGTGCAGGTAGCGGTTCGTGGTCGCGATCGACTCGTGACCGAGCCACGCCTGGACCGTCCCGGGGTCGACACCACGCGCCAACCACAGGCACGCCGCGGTGTGGCGGAGGTCATGGGTCCGGCGCCCGCCGCCGGCGGTGTTCTCCCAGTCGAGGGACCTTACGACGGCGCTCCGGTGCAGCGTCGTGCCCTGGTCGGTCGTGCAGAGGAGGTCGACCGAACTCTTGCCCTGGCTCAGGTCGGCGACGATGTCCAGGGCGCGATCGGCGAGCGGGACCAGGCGACTGCGCCGGCCCTTCGTCGACTTCACGCCGACCCCCTCCGGGTTCGAGCGGCTGACCAGGACCAGGCGACCTCGAGCTCCTCCTCGGTGAACGGCAGCATCTCGGTCGGCTCGTTTGACCAAGAGGAGGCCCACGAGGATCCACATGGTCCGGGGGCCGCATTCGCTAGCCATGACGCGACCCCTCACGGGAGGAGGGGGACCGGTAGGTGAGGTCGTCGCGCACGCGGCCGTGCTCGTCCAGGGTGGGCTCAGGCCCTCGCCGTCACCATCCCGCTGATGGCCGTGCGGTCCTCCAGCCCTAAATCGTCCGAGAGTCTCACCGCGTGCACTCTCGCCTGTCGGCTACGGAAAAGCGCGCCAGCATGTCGTGCCGGCGGGCCAAGGGCTGGTAGCGAGAGGCTCGGTCAGACGCCGGAATCCACAGCTCCATCCAGCTAGCGAGTCGCCGAGATGGGCCGCGATGACGGTCTGAGAGACTGCCCAGGTGAGCTTGATGAGCAAAGAGGCCGAGCGGGCAGAACTCCACAAGACGATCTGGCGGATCGCGAATGATCTTCGCGGCAGCGTCGACGGATGGGACTTCAAGAGCTACGTGCTGGGCATGCTGTTCTACCGGTTCATCTCGGAGAACCTCACCGCCTACCTCAACGAGCAGGAGCGGCGAGCAGGCAACCCCGATTTCGACTACGCCCGGCTGAGCGCCGAGGAGGCCGGCTACGGCATTGCCGAGACGGTCAATGAGAAGGGGTTCTTCATCTTTCCCTCCGACCTCTTCGCCAACGTCCGAGCCCGCGCCCGCCACGACCCAAACCTCAACGAGACCCTGAGCCGGGTGTTCACCAACATCGAGGCATCGGCGAAGGGCGCAGCGTCCGAGGACGACTTCAAGGGCCTGTTCGATGACCTGGACGTCAACAGCAACAAGCTCGGCCCGACCGTCGCCCGGCGCAACGAGCGGCTCGTGAAGCTCCTGGACGCCGTGGGCGACCTCAACCTGGGCACCTACACCGACCACACGATCGACGCGTTCGGTGACGCCTACGAGTACCTGATGCAGATGTACGCCTCCAGTGCCGGCAAGTCAGGTGGCGAGTACTACACGCCGCAGGAGGTGTCCGAACTGCTGGCACGGATAACGGTGGTGGGCAAGACGGAGGTGAACAAGGTCTACGACCCGGCGTGCGGATCAGGCTCGCTGCTGTTGAAGTTTGCGAAGGTGCTCGGCAAGGAGAACGTGCGCCAGGGGTTCTTCGGTCAGGAGATCAATCTGACGACCTACAACCTGTGCCGGATCAACATGTTCCTGCACGACATCAACTACGAGCAGTTCGACATCGCCCATGGCGACACGCTCACCGACCCGGCGCACTGGGACGACGAGCCGTTCGAGGCGATCGTCTCCAACCCGCCCTACTCCATCAAGTGGGAGGGCGACGCCAACCCGTTGCTCATCAACGACCCCCGGTTCGCGCCGGCCGGGGTGCTGGCACCCAAGAGCAAGGCCGACTTGGCCTTCACGATGCACATGCTCTCCTGGCTGGCCGTCAACGGCACCGCCGCGATCGTCGAGTTCCCCGGCGTCCTGTACCGGGGTGGGGCCGAACAGAAGATCCGCAAGTACCTGATCGACAACAACTACGTGGACGCCGTCATCCAGCTCCCGCCGGACCTGTTCTTCGGCACCACCATCGCGACCTGCATCATCGTGCTGAAGAAGTCCAAACGCGACAACGCGGTGCTGTTCATCGACGGCTCCGCCGAGTTCGTCCGCCACGGCAACAAGAACAAGCTCACCGACGCCAACCAAGCCACGATCCTCGACGCCTACACCAAGCGGGCGGACGCCGATCACGTCGTGCGGCTCGTCGGCAACGAGGCCATCGCGGAGAACGGCTACAACATCGCCGTCTCAAGCTACGTCGAGGCCAAGGACACCCGCGAAGTCACCGACATCACCGCGCTCAACGCCGAGATCGCCCGCATCGTCGCCCGCCAGCAAGAACTTCGCGAGCAGATCGACGCCATCGTCGCCGACCTCGAAGGATCAGACGCGTGAGCCGCATCGACGATCTCATCGAGCAGCTGGCGCCGGGGGGAATCTGCTACCGCGAACTAGGTGCAGTAGCCGCCTACTCAACAACTCGAGTGGACGCGGCAGAACTCGACGCTACGAACTTTGTCGGCGTCGACAACCTCCTTCCGAACAAGCAGGGCAAGGTCGACGCCAGCTACTTGCCAAACACGGCGCGCCTCACCGCGTATCAAGAGGGCGACCTTCTGCTGGGCAACATTCGCCCGTATCTCAAGAAGGTTTGGCTAGCGACGAACGCCGGTGGATGCAGCGGCGACGTTCTGGCACTCCGCATCTTCGCTGGGATGCTCCCGATGCTCCTCCCTGAGTTCCTGTTCTATCTCTTGTCGTCGGATAGCTTCTTCGCCTACAGCATGCAACACGCCAAGGGTGCGAAGATGCCTCGCGGGAACAAGGAGGCGATCATGAGATATCGCATCCCGGTTCCTCCTCTGGAGGTGCAGCGGGAGATCGTGCGAATCCTGGACACGTTCACGGAGCTGGAGGCGGAGCTGGAGGCGGAGCTGGAGGCACGCCGCCACCAATATGAGCACTATCGGCAGACCCTTCTACGTCCCAGCGCGCAGGGTGGCTCGCGTTGGATCGAGCTGGGATCGCTCGGTCGCGTGTCGATGTGCAAACGGGTTTTCAAAGATCAAACTACAACCAGGGGTGATATCCCGTTTTTCAAGATTGGCACCTTCGGAGGAAAGCCGGATGCTTACATCTCTGAAGCACTCTTCCTTGACTATCGCAATCGGTATCCGTTCCCCAAAAAGGGAGATGTGTTGCTGTCGGCAGCAGGAACGATCGGTCGGGCGGTGGAGTACGACGGAGAGCGCGCCTACTTCCAAGATTCAAACATCGTCTGGTTGGATAACGACGAGTCGATCGTTTTGAACCGCTACCTCTATCACCAGTATCAGCCCTGATCCACCGGCGTTGGTTGGCGGTGTGGGTGTGGCGTAGGACGAGGAGACCCTTCTGAGCAGGGAGGATGGTGATTGCTGAAGTCGCCGTCTGCCACCCAGAAGGGTCACCTCGTAAGTGAAA
>NZ_JACJFX010000049.1:0-12276 GCF_014164675.1 Propioniciclava sp. MC1683
AACAGATGCCCTCCACCGTCCGCCGGTGGTCATTCCACGGACGGCCGCCCTTCGCGCCCCCACGCGGCATCAACGGCTCAATCCGCGCCCACATCTCGTCACTGAACTGAGGACTCCTGGTCACAAAGACAACCCTGACCCAAACCACCCAAATCAGTTACGCGACACGCCCTAGCCGGGGACGCGGGCCAGCAGCGGCAGCGTGCCGTCGGTGAGCACCATCAGGGTCGCGATGGTGATCATCACCCGCGCCATGACGAAGCGGTGCCGGTCGACCTCCTGGGACGGCAGCGGCAGCAGGGTCTCGGCGAGCTGGCGCGAGCGCCAGATGTCGTAGCCGAAGGCCTGCAACCCGCCGTGGTCGTCGGCGAACCGGTTGGACGCCATCGTCGTGTCGGGCACGAAGTTGACCACGACCAGGCACTCGCGATGGCCGCCCTCGAGCACCGAGACGCTGTTAGGGGGCGAGCCGGTCGAGCAGGTCGAGGATCTCGCCGCGGTCGGCGAAGTAGGTGTCCTCACGGGCGCGCAGCATGAGGGCTGCCCCGAGCACGCGCAGGTAGTTGTCGCGGTCGAAGCTCGCGCCCATGAGCGTGCGGACGAGGCGCTTGTGGTCGTCGACCAGGTCGGGGTCGGTCATGACGGTGACCACCGTGTCGAGGCCGTCGATGGCGCCGCAGCCGATGCCGTCGGTGTGGTCGAGCCGGTCGTCGCGGTGGCCGCCGGGCGCGAGGCCGTGGCGGAGGTAGGAGTGGATCATCGTCTCGGCGTCGTTGAGGGGCATCTTCGGCAGGGTGGGATCCATGGACACGCGACGCATGGAACGGTTGGGCCTCGACACCTCGGTCATCGGCATGGGCTGCTGGCAGATCGGGGGCAGCTGGGGTGAGGTCCCCGAGTCGGACGCCCTGGCCACCCTCCACGCCGCCGCGGACGCCGGCGTCACTTTCTTCGACACCGCCGACGTGTACGGCAACGGCCGCAGCGAGCAGCTGGTCGGCCGGTTCCGTCGTGAGCGCCCGGCCGGGTCGGTGTTCGTGGCCACGAAGATGGGACGCCGCGCCGACCCCCACGTGGCGGGCGCGTACACCCTCGACAACTTCCGCGCCTGGAACGACCGGAGCCGTGCCAACCTGGGGATGGACACCCTCGACCTGGTGCAGCTGCACTGCCCGCCGTCACCGGTGTTCACGACCCAGGCGACCTACGACGCGCTCGACACGATGGTGGCCGAGGGCCGGATGCGCGCCTACGGCGTCAGCGTCGAGCGGTGCGACGAGGCGTTGGCCGCCATCGAGCGACCCAACGTCGCCAGCGTGCAGATCATCCTCAACGCGTTCCGGCTGAAGCTGCTCGAGGAGGTCCTCCCGGCCGCCGTCGCCGCGGGCGTGGGGATCATCGCCCGCGTCCCCCTCGCGAGCGGCCTGCTCTCGGGGCGCTACACCGCGGACACGGAGTTCGCTGTCGACGACCACCGCTCGTACAACCGGGAGGGCGCCTCGTTCGACAAGGGCGAGACGTTCTCGGGGGTGCCCTACGACGTCGGCATCGCTGCGGCGCAGGAGTTCGCCGGCCTGGTGCCCGAGGGCGTGACGCCTGCGCAGTTCGCCCTGCGCTGGATCGTCGACACCCCCGGGGTCAGCGTCGTCATCCCGGGTGCGCGCAACGCCGAGCAGGCGAGGGCCAACGCTGCCGCCGGCTCGCTGCCCCCGCTGTCGGCCTCCCAGCGGGACGCCGTGGCCGCGCTGTACGACCGACGCATCCGGGAGCACGTGCACGCGTCCTGGTGACCTTGGGCCGTTCCTCCTCGCGCAAGGCGTGGGCAGGGCAAGCTGGAGGCAGACCTGCAGCAGTGTGGGCGCCCGGCGTGCTCTGCTGCCCCAGCCTGACGAGAGGACCGGCCATGAAGGCACTCCAGTTCCACGGCAAGCAAGACGTTCGGGTCGAGGACGTACCCGAGCCCAGCCCCCAGCCCGGTGAGGTGAAGCTGCGCAACGCCTACTCGGGCATCTGCGGGTCAGACCTGCACATCTACTTCGCGCCCGAGGCGAGCGGCATGGACTTTTCGAAGCCCCACCCGTTGACCGGCGCGACGCTCCCCCAGATCCTGGGCCACGAGTTCGCCGGGACGGTCGCCGAAGTGGGCGAGGGCGTCACCGGCGTCGAGGTCGGCGACAAGGCCGCGGTGTGGGGCGTCTACTCCTGCGGTGAGTGCCGCGCCTGCAAGCTCGGGTTGCCGAACGCGTGCGAGAAGATCTCGTTCCACGGCGTCTACTCCCACGGTGGGGGCATGGCCGAGTACACGACGGTCACGGCCGACCGCTTGCACAAGCTCCCCGACAACGTCGACCTGAAGATGGGTGCACTCGTCGAGCCGATGGCCGTGGCCTGGCACGCGGTGAAGGTGTCCGAGGCGCAGCCGGGCGCGACCGCCCTGGTCGTGGGCGCGGGACCCATCGGCATCGGCACCTACTTCGCCCTGCGCGCGAACGGCATCGACAAGGTGATCGTGTCGGAGCCCTCGGCCGAGCGCCGTGCAGCGATCCAGGCGGTGGGGGCGACGCACGTCGTCGACCCGTTGGCCGAGGACCTGGCCGCGGTCATCGCCGAGGTCGCCGGGCCGCAGGGCCTCGACTTCGCCTACGACGCCGCCGGCAACGGCCCCGCCTTCGTGCAGGCCGTGGCGCTGCTCGGTGCGCGCGGGCTCATGACCGTGGTGGCGTTGCACGAGAAGGCGGTGGAGTTCAACCCGACCCTGCTCGTGATGGGCGAGCGGCGCATCTGCGCGACACTGGGCTACCTGCAGGAGGAGTACGACGAGGTCATCGCCGCGATGGCCGAGGGCAAGTACGACTTCACCGGCTGGGTCGAGACCACCGACCTCGCCGGCGTCGCCGATGCCATGGAACGGCTGCGTGCGGGCAAGGCCATGAAGATCCTGGTCGAAGCCGTGTGACACGTAAGGAGTTGGTGGAGCGGGAGGACATTCATGCAGTCCGGGCCGGGGAGCGAGGGCGGACGCCGAGCCACCCTGCTCCGGTCCGGCCGCTGGGTGGTCTTCCCGACGTTCGCCATTGCCGTTGTCCTCGTGGTGCTCGTGGCGGCCCTCGCTTCCATCCCGTCCGGCGAAGGTCTGGTGCGGAGTTGGTGGGGATCCACCGCGCTGGGACTCCTCATGCTGGTCGGGTACGGCGCGGCTGTCGGGTCACTGGGGGCCAGCACCACCGTGCACGCGCGGACGACGCTCGGTCGCCTGGTCGACGCGTTCAGCGCTGAGGGGTGGATCGGACGGTGGCTGACCCCGGAGAGCGAGCGCCGAGCCTGGGCGGCGCTCGCGGTCAAGACCGCAGCCACGTTGGTGCTGGTCGGCTACCTGGTGAGTCAGGGAACGGCGCTGACCGGCTGGGGGCAGTCGGCGATCGTGGCCCTGCTCGTGATCGTGCTCCTGGCGCTGGAGTCCTTCGTCCCGTTCAGCGACCTGCGCCAGGGGGCGGGCCTCGCAGGGCGGCTCCGGGTGAGCATCACATCGGCCATGGCTGCCGTTGGCGTACTGGTCGCCATCTCCCTCCTCCTGCTGGCGCTTCTTCGGCCCCTGACACTGGTGGGGATCTCCTGGTGGTTCTGGCGGCCCTGTTCGCGCCAGAGCCGGTCGCTCACGGGGTGGGTCGGATCATCACGGTGACGTCGTGCGGCGTTGTGGCGGCCTGGGCCTGGGCGCAGGGCCCCACCCTCGGCCTGCCGCCAACGACGCTCAACCCCCTCGGCATCTCCGTGGTGGCGATCATTGTGGTCTTCCTCGGTGCTGTCGTGGCCCAGGTCTTCCTCGCCCTGCGGGCCCGGCAGTGGGGGTTTCCGGTCTTGGTGTTCGCGGTCGCCGTTGGGCCCCTCGCAAACGTGGTCACGCACGAGCGCGCCGGAGTCGTCCCGGTGAACCTCCTCGTCCTCCCGGCACTGGCGCTCGCCCTTCTGCTGGGACGCCGGGTCAGAAGGCGGCTGGTCGAGCCCGGGGAGGTGATCCGGTGGAGCGTCCTGAGCCTGATCGCAATCGACGACCCGGCTGCGGCCACTCTGGCAACGGGCCCTATGAAGGCGGGCCTGCTCGGCGGACCGGAACGTGACCACGCCTGATGGCAAGAGGACGCCCGAGTGTCCAGATGTTAGGTGTTTAGGTGTCGAGTTGTTAGATAGAACACCGTCCGAATGTTAGGGTGAATGGGTGGAATATCGGCGCAGGATCGTGGACGGGACCCTCGACGAACTCTTCCCTCACCTGGCGGCGATCGCCCTCGAGGGCGCCAAAGGGGTGGGCAAGACCGCGACCGCCACCCAGCGGGTGGCCACGGTGTTGTCGCTGACCAACCCCAACGAGCGAACGGCCGTGTCCAGCCATCTGGACCTGGTCACCGACGTTCCCGGCCCGGTCCTGATCGACGAGTGGCAACTCGAACCCGACGTGTGGGATCGAGTGCGGCGTGCGGTCGACGACGACCCCACCGGTGGCCGCTTCCTACTCGCGGGTTCGGCCGGGGTGGCGCCCGGTGTGCGGGTGCACTCCGGGGCGGGGCGGATCGTGAGCCTGACGATGCGGCCACTGGCGTTCAGCGAGCGGGGCTTGGCCGAACCGTCCGTGTCCTTGCGGGACATGCTCGCCGGCGTCCGGCCCGCGATCACCGGGACCTCCCCCATCGACCTGCCCGGCTACACCGACGAAATCCTCCGCTCAGGGTTCCCCGGGATCCGCGACCTGCCCGAACAGGCCCGACAGGTCCAACTCGACAGCTACCTCACCCGCATCGTCGAGCGAGAACTGCCCGACAGCGGGGTGAACGTGCGGCGTCCCGCAGCGCTCCGAGCGTGGCTGGCCGCGTATGCTGCGGCGACCGCGACCGACGCCGCCTTCGCCACGATCCTGGCCGCCGCCACACCAGGCGAGGGCGACAAGCCGGCCCGGCAGACCGCCGACATCTACCGCCAGCACCTACAACGGATCTTCCTTCTCGACCCGATCGAGGCCTGGACGCCGGCGTTCGCCCCCCTGAAGCGACTCACCCACTCCCCCAAGCACCACCTGGTCGACCCCGCCCTGGCCGCCCGCCTCGTCGGCGTCGGCAAGACAGGACTCCTCCGAGGACAAGGAAACCGCGTCCACGCAGCCACCGGCACCTGGCTGGGGGCACTGTTCGAGTCATTGGCCGCCCAATCGGTTCGCGTCTACGCCGAAGCAGCCGACGCCCACATCGGACACCTACGCACCAAGAACACCGACCACGAAATCGACCTGATCGTCGAGGCGCCCGACCGCTCCACGGTCGCGATCGAGGTCAAACTCACCGACACCATCAGACCCGCCGACGTCGAACACCTCAACTGGCTCAGCGGACAACTCGGCGACCGCCTCGTCGATCGGATGATCATCTACACCGGCCGACACGCCTACCGCCGCCCCGACGGCATCGCCGTCGTCCCGCTCGCACTCCTCGGACCCTGACCACCCGCCTACCGATTGGCGTCACCCAATCCACAGGCCGATGGCACGGCGTTCACCCACCTACCCGATGGTCGTGAGCGCTCAACTGTGCCCAGGTCGACGTCCATCTTCGGGCCTCGCACATCGTCGTCGATCCGGTGTCCGCCAGCATTGCGACTGCTGCAGGAACGCTAGCCAAGCCCCCGCCAGGTATCCCAGCAGGAATGGGCCCGTCACCAGCGCCGCGGTCACCCCTACAGGACTCAAGGCCCTAGGGTACCCAGCCGGGGCATCGTGCGCGGGAGGGACGAAGGTCCGTCGGATCTGACACGCGAGCAACGTTGCAGCGAGCACGCATAGGCTGGGTGCGTGACCCCGCAGAGCGCCCAGACCACGCCCGCCACGACCCAGCCCTGGTGGCGCGAGGCCGTCTTCTACCAGGTGTACCCGCGGTCCTTCGGGGACACGACGGGCGACGGTGTCGGCGACCTCGCCGGCATCACCGCCCGCCTCGACCACGTCGCCTCGCTCGGTGTCGACGCCCTCTGGCTCTCGCCCTTCTACCCGTCGCCGCAAGTCGACGCGGGTTACGACGTCGCCGACTACTGCGACGTCGACCCCATGTTCGGCACGCTCGACGACCTCGACACGCTCGTCGCGGCCGCGCACGCGCGCGACCTGCGCGTGACGATCGACCTCGTCCCCAACCACTGCTCCGACCAGCACCCCTGGTTCCAGGCCGCGCTCGCGGCCGGCCCCGGCAGCCCCGAGCGGGAGCTCTTCCACTTCGTCGACGGACGCGGTGAGCGCGGCGAGCTCCCCCCGAACAACTGGCGTTCCGCGTTCGGCGGACCGTCGTGGACGCGCGTCACCGAGCCCGACGGCACGCCGGGCCAGTGGTACTACCACCTCTTCGCGCCCGAGCAGCCCGACTTCAACTGGGGTCGCCCCGAAGTCCTCGCCGAGTTCGAGCGCATCCTCCGCTTCTGGCTCGACCGCGGTATCGACGGCTTCCGCATCGACGTGTCCGACGCGCTCATCAAGGACACGGCGTGGGAGGACACGCCTGACGGCAACCCGCTCATCCCCAAGGACGACGCGAGCGGAGTCCACGAGATCTACCGGGCGTTCCGCGCCGTCATGGACTCCTACGACGGCGACCGCATGGCCGTTATCGAGACGGGGGCGCCCGACGATGTCGTCGCGCTCTTCCTCCGGCCCGACGAGATGCACCTCGCGTTCAACTTCCGCTTCGTCAAGGCGGGTTGGGACGCGGCCGCGATCCGCGCGGCGGTCGACGACTCGCTCGCGGCGTACGGCGCGGTGGGTGCGCCGACGACGTGGGTGACGGACAACCACGACACGACGCGCTCGGTGACGCGCTACGGCGCGGACGTGCGGCTCGAGGGCGAGTACGTGCCGGGCTCGACGGCCGAGCTCCCGCTCGACGACGCCGCGCTCGCTCGCGGCACGCGCCGCGCTCGCGCGATGGCGGTGCTCCTGCTCGGGCTGCCGGGCGCGGCCTACGTGTATGCGGGGCAGGAACTTGGGCTCCCGGAGGTCGTCGACCTCCCTGCCGAGGTCCTCCAGGACCCGATCGTCGCGCGCTCGGGCGGCACGTCGCGCGGGCGCGACGGCTGCCGCGTGCCGCTGCCGTGGGCGGGCTCGCGGCCGCCGTTCGGCTTCGCGCCCGACGGCACGACGACGTGGCTGCCGCAGCCGGAGGACTGGGCGTCGCTGACGGCGGAGTCCCAGGCCGACGACGACGCCTCGATGCTCGCGCTCTACCGGGCGCTCGGCACGCTCCGGCGTGCCGAGCCCGCGCTGCGGGGCGGTGACGTCGAGTGGCTCGAGCAGACGGCGACGCGCCTCGTGCTGCGCCGGACCCCTGCCGCGGGCGTCGGGGGCCGGGCGCTCACGCTCGTCGTCAACCTCGGTGAGGAGGCGGCGCCGCTGCCCGACGGTGAGCTGCTCCTCGCGACTGCGCCGCTCGTCGGGGGGATGCTCGCGGGCGAGTCTGCGGGTGTCCTCGCCTGACCGCGGGCGGTCGGGCGAATGAGGGTGCTCGGCGACGGGTGACCCACTTCTGTACCGGTTGCTGACCCCCGTGCGCGTTGTCAGACTTCTGAGTGCACGACCCCTGTCCGCTCTGCGCCAGGGAAGGCGGTGCGCCCGGAACGATCCGGTCGCCCTCACACCGAGGAGTCCTGCGCTGGCCGCAGACACGACGACGCACTCGCACCCGACGACGGTGTCGGAGCCGCGCGACGCAGCGGAGGATATCCGCGTCGCCCTGCATCGGCTTAGCTCGTCGGCGCCCGAGGAGTTCTTCAACATCGCCAACGACCTGCGCGCGCTCGGCTGCGACGACGCGGCCGTGCCGTTCTACGAGAAGGCCATCGAGGCGGGTGTCCCCGAGGCCACATACAACCTCGCGCTGCTCCACCACGAGCGTGGCCGCACCGAGATCGCGCGCTCCGGGTTCGTTGCGGCCTCGGAGGCGGGTGACGCCAAGGGTGCGTTCATGGCGGCGCAGATCTTCGAGGCCTGCGGTGACGACGACCGTGCGGCGCTCCACTACGCGCGGGCGCTCGAGCTCCCGGAGACCCCAGTGCGGCTTGCGCGCGTCCTGCGTCGCATCGGCCTCGCACAGGAGGCCGACGACATCGTCGCCGAGTCCGCCGCCATGAGCTGGGAGTCCGCCGTCGAGCACGCGCTGCGCGACGCGACCCCGGTGGCCGAGGGGCTCACGCACCTCGACCACCACTGGTCGCGCGGCGAGACGCGCGTCGCCGTGACGCTTGCGCTGCTCCTCGAGGAGGACGGCCGGGCCGACGACGCCGAGGCGGTGCTCCTCGTCGCCGCCGAGGCCGGTGACGTCCAGGCGCTCACGAACCTCGGCACGCGCTGGCGTGACAACGGCGACCTCGAGGCCGCCCGCCGTGCATGGGTCGACGCGGCGTTGCGCGGTGACGCGCTCGCCCAGCGGCTCCTCGAGCAGCACCCCGCGTGACACGCCCTGTCACGCTCCGTAACGGCCGCGAGGACGATCGGGTGGACAGCGGGCGACGCCAACGAGGTTCCCCACGACCCGGATGTCGTGGGGAATACGTGGGGAACCGTGGGGAATGGGATGCCTCTGGAGGCCACCCGTGTCCATGGGAGTCCACAACTGAGAAGGACCGAAGTCCTTGTCAGAGGGGATTTGATGTAGTCAGGGGACCATACATCGTTGTGCGCGAGAGAGGAGTTGAACTTGTCGTCGGTTTGGGCAGATTGTGGCCCTGACAAGCCCCGATGGTCGCCTTCCCCATGTCGGATGCCTTGAGCGTGGGGAATACGTGGGGATCCATGAACGAGAACCCAGTAATCTCGATGACGGCGGATCAACGAACCACAGCAACGAGGTCCGAGCACCAGAGAACTGTCAAAAGATGGCGGAGGTGCTCAGCACGATTCAAGGAGAACCGGTGGCAGACAAGTTCGACACTCTTCTAGAGCGTCTCGCGCAGTCTGTCGCCGACGACTACGAAGAGGCTCGCACTAACGCCACCGCTGGGAATCCGCAAAGAGCGGGCCACGAAGGCGAGGGCACCTGGACGCGAATATTACGTGACTGGGGGCCTGGGTGGCCGGTAGTCACCCGCAAGTACATTGTCGGCCCCGGTGGCTCCTCGAATGAGGTTGACGTGGTGATCCTCAAACCGGATTACCCTACTCACCTTCACCACGAGCCATCCGTACTTTCGTCCGGGGTAGCCGCAGCCTTCTCCTCGAAGACCACCGCCCGTCGAGCAGACGTCTTTGAGGCCGTGACCCAAAAGCGTCAGCTCCTAGCTGCGGCCGGCCCGGCGGGCTCCAGGAGCCCCCGCGAGATCCTTCAAGGCCCCTTCCCCTTCGGGCTTCTGGCGCACGGAGTGGATGCCAAAGGAAATCGAGCCGAACAGACGAACCGGCTCATCGAGTGGCACGAGGCGGCGTCCGCAGACGCTACCCATCCAAGCGAGGAACTCGACGTCATGCTGGTAGCAACGACATCCCTCCTGAGCAACTATCGCTCCACACTGGCCCCTCGCGGTTCAGAGTGGTGACGGCGCTCACTGAAACTCCCCACTTCTGCTCATCGAGGTTCCCCACCCTGGGTCGCTCCGCCGCATGAGGCGGGCCTCCCTCGATGCTGGTGGTCTCTGACCACACACCAGCCTTCGAGGGAGGCCCGTTGCTCATGCTCTCAGAGAGGAGCAGCGTGGAGATTCACGCTCTGAAAGAACAGGGGTGGACGATCAGCGCGATCGCCCGCCACACCAATCACGACCGCAAGACGATCCGCGCCTACTTGGCCGGCGAACGACAGCCCGGCGTCCGCGTCCAGGCCCGCCCGGACCCGTTCGAGCGGTTCGTCGACTACGTCACCGAACGGCTTCGTGAGGACCCCCACCTTTGGGCACAGACGCTGCTCGACGAGTTGCGTCCACTTGGGTTCAAGGGGTCGTATTCGACGTTGACGCGGCAGATCCGGGCCCGGTCATTGCGACCGGCATGCACGGCGTGTTCGCATGTCACGAAGCGGCCCAACGCGCTCATCGAGCACGCGCCCGGGGAGGAGACCCAGTTCGACTGGCTCGAACTCCCAGACCCACCCGCGTACTGGGGTTTCCCGCACAAGAACGCCTACGTGCTGGTCGGGTCGCTCGCGCACTCCGGGGTTTGGCGGGCAGCGCTGTCCCCGTCGATGGACGTCGCGCACCTGCTCACGGCGATGACCACGCTGCTCGCCCTGCTGGGAGGTCTCACTCGCGTTTGGCGGTTCGACCGGATGCGGACCGTTCTCGATCACCGCACCGGCGACCTCACCCCGATGTTCGCCGCGTTCGCGAAACACCACGGTGTTCAGCCGATCGTCTGCCGGCCCCGCAGCGGGAACCGGAAGGGCGTGGTCGAGAAGAACAACCACACCGCCGCGCAACGCTGGTGGCGGAACCTGCCCGACGAACTCACTGTCGAGCAAGCGCAGGCCAGCCTGAACGCGTTCGCCCAGTCGCAGGATGCCCGCTCGCGGCGCACCAAGGACGGGAAAACGACCGCGGCGGCGATGCTTCATCTCGAGCGGCTCCGCCCGCTGCCGCCGGTCGTGTTCCCGGTGATCGTTACCGAGGAACGCACCGCAACCCGACAGGCACTGATCGACTGGCGCGGGAATCGGTACTCGGTCCCACCGGAGCTCGCCGCCGCGAGAGTCGAGGTTCGCCAGCGGCTCGGGGCCGACACCATCGACATCGCGACCGCGTCGGGGACGGTCATTGCCAGGCATCGGGTCGCCGAGCCCGGGCTCGGGGTCACGATCCGCGACACCGGACACGTCACCTCCCTCGAAGCCATCGCCCTCGCCTCAGCCCCTCCCGGTCGCCCGCACCGACGCAAGGAACGCATCCCACCCGGGCCCGCCGCACTCCGCGCTGCGGCCGTCCTCACCGGCACCGCCGCGGCGCCGGCGACCGTGATTGATCTGGCCGCTTACGAGAAGGCCGCGAAGAACAGGAACACCCTCCGATGACCACCACCAAGAGCAAGACCGCGGCCGCCGTCTACCAGCAGCTGCGCGGACACCTCCTCGACCTGAAGCTCGCCGACGCCGCCGAAGCACTCCCCAAGGTCCTTGATCAGGCGAACGCGGAGGGTTGGACCCTCACCCACGCGCTCGAGCACCTGCTGCGAGTCGAGGTCACCGCGACCGACGCACGCCGCCTCGCCGGCAGGTTCCGGTTTGCGAACCTCCCCACCGGGGCCACCCTCGACGACTTCGACCTCGACCACGCCTCCGGCATAGACCGGTCCCTGCTCGCCGAGCTAGGCACCTGCCGCTATGTCGACACCGCCACCAACGTGCTCCTGATCGGTCCGCCCGGCGTCGGAAAGACACACATCGCCACCGGGCTCGGACACGCCGCAGTCAAGGCCGGTTACCGCACCTACTTCACCTCCGCCGCCGACCTCGCCGCCCGCTGCCACCGCGCCGCGATCGAAGGCAAATGGTCGACGATGATGCGGTTCTTCGCCGGCCCCACGCTCCTCATCATCGACGAGCTCGGCTACCTGCCCCTACCCGGCGAGGCCGCCTCAGCCCTCTTCCAAGTTATCAACCAGCGCTACCTGAAGACCTCGATCGTGATCACCACGAACCGGCCCGTCGGCGCCTGGGGCGACATCCTCGGCGACACCACAGTCGCCGCAGCCATGCTCGACAGGCTCCTCCACCGATCCGTCGTCGTCACGCTCGACGGAGCCTCCTACCGACTCCGCCACCACGCCACCGCAGCCGACGAACTCCGCCGCGCCACAACCGGCACAAACCTGCGCTAGCGTTACCCCCGCGACCTGAGGAACTTCGGTGAGCACCACTGAGGACTTTCGCTGAGCGCCGTCAGTGGCACCCCATGACATCGATAGTGACGCACAAAGAGCACCCAGCCCCAGGCGCCCCTCTCGCCCAGTTCATCTACTGGCTGAACCAGCGTTTGGCCACTCCGGACAGATCCGCGGCGCTCGCGGGCCTGGGTGAGAAGTACGGTGCTGCTGAGGCCAGCGGAACCATGCGTTGGTGGGACATCGGCCTTTATCCAGAGCACATTCGAGAGAACCTACACGTGCTGTTGAACGAGTATGGCCACCCTTTATCCTACTGAGCCTCGATCCGCCGATGCTGTAGGGCGGGTCTGATGGCGAATGCTCCTGTGACAAGCAAGGATAGGACTGCTTAGGTTCCGTTCCAGCTGCTTGACAGGAGCACTCGTAGTGCGAGTCTGCCACAC
>NZ_JACJFX010000050.1:0-10940 GCF_014164675.1 Propioniciclava sp. MC1683
GACACAAGCCCGACACGACAATTCGTGTGCCCACCGTTTTCAGCCGTTCCGGAACCACCGAATCGCGTTGACAAGCATCGATGCTCGCTCAGACCCGCCCGAATGCCCACCAACTGCGGAACTCGGGGAGGATGGTGGCCAACCACCCAATTCGTCCCTGCGAGTCCCGCCGAGCTACTTCGCGAGGAGATGGTCCAAGTGTCGGCGGACTGCGGGCCAGTCACCGTCGGTGATCGAATACTGCGCCGTGTCGGTCACTTCACCGGTGCGCATGATCCGGTCGTTGCGGATGCGTCCCTCGAACACCGCCCCCAGCCGCTCGATCGCCCGCCGCGACGGATGGTTGAACCAGGTCGCCCGGAAACACACCCGCCGGCAGCCCCACTGCTCGAACGCGTGGGCGAGCATCAGCAGCTTCGCCTCCGTGTTCGTTCCGGTGCGGTGGGCCGACGCCGCCTGCCACGTGTAGCCGATCTCCACCGCCGGGACCGTAGGGAGCGGATGGCAGTAGGTCGTCACGCCGACAAGCTGGCCGTCGGCGAGCCGGCGGAGGGCGAACGGGAGCATAAGTCCGCGCTCAGCCAGGTCACGTTTGGCCTTGACGTCGGCCGCCACCGTCTCGGGGGCGGGTGCGGAGGTGTACCACAGGTCGTTGATGTGGCCGTCCTGCACTGCGGCGCGCAGTCCCTCGATGTGCACGTCATCGAGCGGTTCAAGGGAAACAAGGTGCCCGGTGAGAGTCGTCGGCGTGAGGAATTGCATGGTCAACACCTACCGGATCGCGCGAGCTCTGGCTGCCATGCCGCGCCCCCGCGGCGGCATGTGAGTGAAATGCAAGCACCCATCGAGGGAGCACCGCGCCGGAGAGAGGCCGACCTGGACAAGGAGGTTGCCGCATGCCGCGCTCTGAGTCGCCCGAACCTGCCCTCGGTGTCAGGATGGGCATGTGGGCGGTGCGAAGCAAAGGATGATGGAACTCCAAGAGCGCGGCTTTGGTGAAGTCGAGGGCGTCCTGTGCCTCGATCACCTTGTCGATGCTTACCTGCAACTCGGATTGACCAGTGCAGTACATCGGCGCCCTGCACGCTCTGCGGGCGCGCCGACCGTCCTCGCGGCCCGATAGTGGATCTTGTCGAGATCGTCGTTGAAGCGATCAAGTATTGGTAGGGGATCACAGCCGCGAAATGCGACATTTGAGCTGAAACAGGTCAGTTGCGGGCGAAGCGTTCGGCATCCTTCAGCATTTGTAGCATGTAGTCCGCCAACCAGCTCTTCTGGGGCACGGTGAGGTCGCCGTGCCTAATCCAAGACGTGTAATAGCCCTTGGCCTCGTCGTGGAAGAGGTATTGCACATCACTTCCGAGGAGAACGCGGGGGAGCTGGAGAACGTCCATGGTTTCCGACTTCGGGCTCGTGGCAAGGGTGATGGACAGGAACCTCTCGTCGCTGGTAAGCCAATGGATTACATCAGGGCCCAATGTGTTACGAAAGTAGCCAACCCTCCAGCCCGGTGAGGGTGTCTGCAGGCCCAACATCCCCACGCGGCGCGGGAAGGAGGAAGCGGGAATCCCGGAATGTTTCAGGGCACGCGGTATTTCGCGGAGCAAGTGCGAAGATAGCTCCTGCACGAGGCGTTCGAGGCGCACCGCGTCTTCCAGCTGTTGGCCATTGTTGGCATTCTCGTTCGCCTTGTGGGCCTGCCACCGCGACATGTAGTCGTCGCCCATTTCTTCCCCCTGCTCTGCGCACACCGTCGTCCAGCGGAGATCCTAGCAAACGTCAATCACTCGGCGACCAGCACCTCTTACACTGCGTCCATCGGACTCCGCTTGGCAAATCGGACAACAGCCGAAGTCGTGCCCAAGTCCTGGCGCCCCCGTGGTACCGCGCCCGCGGAACACGAGGAGCGGGCGGCCATCTGGAACGCATGCAACGCCTAGTCAAGGGTGATTCGTACGGACCGGGAGTCCTTCGCGATGAGACGGTCAGGCGCCCCCGCTCTTGGACGTGACCCCATGCCGCCTGCGGTCTCAGTTCTGGTCTCAGTTGTCCCCGGACGCCGACGTCTCCCATCCGTCCAAAGCGGCTGTTCACAATCCAAGGTGTAGGCACATTCAGCTAGTTAGCGAGAATGGCTTCAAGTTGAACTCTCGGGAAGGCGGCACTGCGCGATGAGACCCTACGTGGCGCCTAGTCTGGGCCGAAGTAGGAGTCTTTGGTCCGGCGCAACCGTGTGGGCTGACCCCGTTTCGTAGGTCCGGTCGTTATGCGAGTCGTCCTGTTGCCCGCGGTGGCGGGCAGGGAGACTGGTCAGATCATGACGAACAGTAGGAAGCGTCACACTCCGGAGCAGGTCGTCCGCAAGCTCGGGCAGGCCGACAGGATGCTCGCCGACGGGCAGGATGTCGCGGCGGTGTGCCGAGAGCTCGGGGTGTCCGAGCAGACGTACTACCGGTGGCGGAACCAATACGGCGGACTCAAGGCCGACGACGCGAAGCGCCTCAAGGAGCTCGAGAAGCAGAACGCCACGTTGAAGCGGCTGCTCGCCGAAGCGGAGCTGGAGAAGGCCGCGCTCAAGGAGCTGGCTGAGGGAAACTTCTAGGCCCGGGCAGGCGCCGTGCCGCCGTCGCGCACCTGATCAGGACACTGCAGGTGAGTGAACGGATGGCGTGCCGTCTGGTCGGGCTGTCCCGCTCCGCGTACCGACGCCCGCTCAACGCCGACACGGTCGCGGACCCAGACCGGGCGCTGCGGGAGTGGCTGCGCGCCTGGGCGAAGGACCATCCCCGCTACGGGTATCGACGGGCGTATCACGATGCGCGCGCCGAGGGCTGGGTGGTGAACCACAAGAAGGTCCAACGCCTGTGGCGTGACGAGGGGCTCCGGGTCCCGCAGCGGCGGCGACGCAAGCGCGTCGGGTCTTCGACCGTCGACGCGCCGACGGCGGACGCGCCGAACGTGGTGTGGGCGGTCGACTTCCAGTTCGACGCCGACGAGCACGGACGACCGATCAAGATCTGCTCGATCGTCGACGAGCACACCCGGGAGTGCATCGGCGGCCTCGTGGAGCGCTCGATTACCGCGGACCGGCTCACCGCCCACCTCGAGGACCTCGTCGCCGCCCGGGGCGCCCCGGCGGTGCTCAGGTCGGACAACGGGCCGGAGTTCATCAGCGAGGCGATGGCCGACTGGGCCGGCACCCGCACCGGCCTGTCCTACATCCCGCCGGGCTCGCCCTGGCGCAACGGGTACGTCGAGTCATTCAACAGCCGGATCCGCGACGAGTGTCTCAACATCAACAGCTTCTACTCGCTACTGCACGCACAGGTCGTGATCGGCGACTGGAAGGACGAGTACAACCATCACCGCCGGCACTCCTCGCTCGGCTACCTGCCCCCAGCCGAGTACGCTCGGCAATGCACCCATCAAATCGAAACCGACGACTCACACACCGTCCGGACCGAATGACGGGGGCGGCCCACGTGGTCCAGACACGGGGGGACAATATCGCGGGTCGGGTGCCTGACGTGCTAGCCGGCGCGCCGGAGTGGTTGGGCCAACATACGGCACGTGACTCCTGTTTGAACAGGTCGGTCATCCGCAAGTGAGTCAGCCCCAGACCGTCGACCACAGCGTCCCCAATGGGGCCATGACCGTGCAGGCACTCGCGGACGTACGCAGAGGGCATCTGTGAACGTCCGACTCTCGGCACGACCGACCGCGCTGACGGCGGCAGAAGCGGACGTTCTCACCCCGCCCTTCTGGGTTCCTACTGACGGCTCGAGCGGTTCCACACCACGTGCCCAACGAGGGCAAGGACAGCGAGGCCGCTCGTCACGCACAACGGGGCAGACCACGGTGAATGATCACCCCCACTAACGAAGAACGTGTCGGCCAAGGCCATGCCCGGACCGAAGTTCGCCCAGAAATAGGCTGGGGCTCCCAAAGCCAGCAGAACCAGGAACGGGACCCCCACCACACTGGCCCGCCCCTCGGGCCGCCTCCAGGCGCCGACTAGCAGCGCGATCGCCAGCAGGGGCCCGACCGCCAGGAAGGCAATGACCATCCCGGCAGCCATGGATTCGCCAGTCGCGGCCACGTCCGCGTATATCTGGTCGAGACCGACGCCGGGGACTGCAGCCTGCGGATTCCACACGAGGATCTGGACCGCGGCGAGCAGCGCGTAAGCAACCACCGCCCCCGTTCCGATGAGCGCGACGGCCCTCGCGCTCAGGCGCCGCGTGGAGTTCATTGCTGGGGTCATGCCTTGCTCTTTCCCGGGACATCGGTTCGCCGTCCGGCGCTGTCGTCGACTGTATGCGCCGGCCTGGCCACGGTCCGACCCGCAAGCACCAGCCGCGGCAGATGCGGAAACCCGTACCACGGCTAGCCGTGGTACGGGTCTGCTGGCTACCGAGCCCATTGCAAGGGGGCTTCGACGTCACGCGGGAGTCACGTGTGCTGTCTTGCTGCGATCCAGCCTTGGATTGGTTCTGATGCAGCCATGACGGCATCGTCGCGTGTGGTGAGGTGCACGGGGTCGGTTATCTCGCCGACGAAGCCGTCGGGGCCATCGTTGCGGAAGGCCAGGAACATGGGGCTCCCGGTGGTTCGTTCGGTCACCACCTTCCCGACGTACAGCTGGCTGTCGGTGAGCTGCTGGGCATCGGCGATGTCGTAGGGGCCGAGGGGCCCGTCAGCGCGGGCGGCCCAGACGCCGCCGCTGGTGCCGGTCGCCCTTCTGCTGTGGGAGACGTCGGAAGCTAGGCAGTTGAAGATGAGGTACCACTGTCCGTCGAGGTTGACGGGCTGGACGACCTCAAGCTGTCCGAAGCCCTGCCCTGGTTCGGAGAGGGGTGGGCGGAGTTCCCAGGTGTGGAGGTCGGGTGACCAGGCGTGGGCGACCACCCCTCGGTCGTCCGCGGGTCCGTGGTTGGCCCGGGCGGTGGCGAGTAGGTGCCAGCCGTTGCCGTCGGGGTCGGGCAGGACCCATGGGTCGCGGAATGCCTCGTCGTGCCATTGGCCGTCGGCGAGTTTCTCGTACCAGCGGGGGTCAGCCTCGAGGACAGGTCCGGGCGCTTTGGTCCAGGTGGTCAGGTCTGGCGATGTGGCGTAGCCGATCGATTGGACGTTGGCGCCGTCGTGGAGGGTGGTGCCGGTGTAGTAGAGGTACCAAGTTCCATCAGGGTGCTGCACGATGCTGCCGGTCCAGGTGGCGAGGTCGTCGAAGGCGGGCGCATCGCTTCGGGTCACGGCGTCGTCGAGCCGGCGCCAGTTGGTGAGGTCGGTGGACACGGCGTGCCCGATGGATGCGTTGTAGTGGCGGTCGTCGGGGTTGCCGAGGGACCGGGGTGCATGGAGGAAGAAGAGGTGGTAGAGCTCGCCGTCGTCGGCGGTCCAGAAGTCCCACACCCAGGAGTCGTCGAGTCGCAGCATGTCAGCCCTTTACTCCGGAGCTCGCGATGGAGCTGATGAACGCGCGCTGGAACGAGATGAACAGGGCGAGCACGGGCGCGGTGATGATGGTGGCGTAGGCCATGATCTGGCCCCATGACACGTTGAGTTGCTTGAAGTAGTCGATGCCGACCATGGCGGGGCGGAGTTCCTCGCTCTGCACCACCATGAGGGGCCACAGGTAGGAGTTCCACGCGGGCAGGAACGTGAGGATGGCTACGGTGGCGACGGCGGGGCCGGCCAGAGGCATGACCACGCTTCGGTAGATGCGGAACCAGTTGGCGCCGTCGACGCGGGCGGCCTCGTCGAGTTCGCGCGGGATCGAGTCGAAGTACTGGTAGAAGAGGTAGATCGAGAAGGCGTTGGCGATGAATGGCACGATCTGGATCTGGTAGGTGTCCAGCCAGCCTTGCGACAGCCCGTTGGCGTCGATCCAGGGGAGTTGGTTGCTCCACCACAGCAGGGGTAGCGCCATCGTCTCGAAGGGGACGATGAGCGTGGCCAGGATGACGGTGAGGATGATCTTCTGGCCGCGGAACTCTATGCGGGACAGGGCGAAGGCGGCCATGGAGTTGACCAGGAGGCCCAGTCCGACGGTGAGGACCGACACGATGATGGAGTTGAGCATGAACCGTGCGAAGGGAACTCGGTCGAACACACCTAGGTAGTTCTCCAGGGTGAGGTCACCCACCGGCAGGAAGGCGTTGATCGAGGCCAGGTCAGCGAAGATCTGGTTGTCGGGCTTGAAGCTGGAGACGATCATGAAGACCAGCGGCAGCCCGAAGATGAGCGCGAGGAGGACGCGTCCCAGCGCCACGGCGGCTCGGGCGACGGGGTGGTTGTGGGCGGCGGCCGCTGCGGGGGGCACCTTGGCCTTGGGAGTGTGCTTGATGGTGCTCATCGCCGGGCCTCCTTGTCACGGGTGAGGTAGCGCTGAATGAGGGAGACGACCAGCACAATGGCGAAGAAGACCAGCGAGATCGCAGAGGCGTAACCGGTCTGCTGCTGCTGGAATCCGGTCCTGACGGCTTGGAATACGACGGTCGAGGTGGAGTCCAACGGTCCGCCCTGGGTCATGATGTTGACCTGGGTGAACAGCGAGAACGCGGCGATCGTGATGGTGATCAGAATGAATGTGGCGGTTTGGCGCAACCCGGGCCAGGTGACGTGGAGGAACTGCCGCCACGGTCCGGCACCATCGAGGGCGGCTGCTTCGTAGAGTTCCCCGGGGATGGTCTGCAGCCCCGACAGCCAGATGACCATGTGCATTCCGACGGCCTGCCAGATGGACAGCACGATGATCGCGAACAGGGCGGTCCGGGGGTCCCCGAGCCAGTCCGGTCCGTCGATGCCGATCTTGGCGAGCAGCACGTTGATGAGGCCGTTCGGCTGGTACATGAACATCCAGAGCATGGACACGACGACCATGGAGGTGACCACGGGTAGGAAGTACACGGTGCGGAAGAAGTTGACCCCGCGCACCTTGGCGTTGATCAGCAGTGCGAGCCCGAGCGCGATGGCGGACTGCACGGGAACGATGACCAGCGCGAATACCACCGTGTTCTGCAGGGAGCGCCAGAAGGTGGGGCTGGCGAACAGGCGGGTGAAGTTGTCCAGCCCGATGAAGCGCGCCGGCTCGGGAGAGATCAGTCGGGCGTTGGTGAAGGCCAGCCCGAAGGTCAGGATGATGGGGATGATCAGGAAGGTGACCATGAGGATGATGGCCGGGACGAGCATCAGCCAGGCGACGGTCACGGGTTGGTGGCCGAGCGTGGTTCGGGATCTCGGGTTCCGGGCGGCGGCCCGGTCGGGCGTCACTGCAGGCGGCATGGGGAGTTCCTCCTCGAGGATGGGTGGCGCCGCACGTGCGGCGCCACCCTCCGTTCGTCACTCGAAGTAGTTGTTGGACTGCTGGTTGGCGTCGATGTTCAGGACCGCCTGGTCCAGCGCCTGCTGGGGGTCAGCGCCGTTGATGATGTCCTGGGCGGTCTTGGCGAACTCGGTCGCGATGAAGGGGTAGCCGGGGGTCTCCGGCCGCACGACTGCGAACTCCTTGGCGAACTGGCGGAAGATGTCGTCCTCCCCGCCCGGCTTGAAGGCCTCCACCTGGTTGGCAGCCGCGTCAGTGGCCGGGATGGTGCGTGTGGCCTCGGCCACCGAGGCGACGTACTTGTCCTGGGCGGCGAACTTCATGTACTCCATCGCTCCCTCCGGCGCCGAGCAGCTGGAGGACACGGCCCACTGCCACGAACCGCCGCCGATCTTGGGGCCGTGGCCCAGGTCCGGCGGGGGCAGGACGACCAGGTCGTCGCCGAAGGCCGCGCGGGCGTCCTTGGCCGACCACGAGCCGTTGTAGAGGATGGCCGACTGGCCGTTGACGAAGTCCTTGGTGGAGTCTGCGCCGCTCTTGGCCGCGACCCACTCGTTGGTGACCAGGCTACGGAACCACGTGGCCCACGCCACCGCCTCGGGCCCGTTGAGGACGCCGTCGGCGGACTTGAAGTCGGTGCGGTCGATCAGATCACCGCCGAAGCTCTGCAGCATGGGCGAGTAGGCGTACGGCCACCACTCGCCGGTCGAGCCCGTGGCGATGTCGAGGGGGTAGGCGTACTCGCCGGAGTCCTTCAGCTTCTTCAGGGCACCGTCGAACTCGGCCTGGGTCCACGGCTGGTCGACGGTCGGGATCCGGATGCCGTGCTTCTCCAGGACGGACTTGCGGGAGAACATCGCCAGGGCCACGTCGTAGTAGCCGTAGGAGTAGTTCTGGTCCTTGTACTTGCCGACCGTGGAGGGCAGGAACTTGCCGAGGGTGTCATCGAGCCCCTCGAGGGGAGCGAGGTAGCCGGCCCACGCCCAGTTGGGCACGTTGGGGCCATCGGTGTCGAGGATGCAGGGGAGCTTCTTGGAGGCAGCGGCAGCCACCACCGACTGGTTGTAGGAGTCCTGAGGGAACGCCTGGATGTTGACCTTGTACTTCGTCTGGCTGGCGTTGAAGTCGTCCACGATGGCGGTGATGGCCCCGAGCTCCTCCTCGTTGCCAGCGTTGTGGGTCCACATCGCCAGCTCCGTGGTGCCGTTGGCCGACGTGCCCTGATTGGTGGTGCTGGAACCGCCCTTGGCGCAGGCGCCGAGCGAAACCGAGAGCGCGGCCGCGACGCCCGCAGCGGCCACCTTCTTGATGATGCCTGTGGTCACGATGATCCTCCGAAAGTCCTCGCCGCCGCAGCCTTTGCGTCGGCGCTAAAAGGATTTAGCACTCAGAAGGTAACACGTCCCGTGCCGACGGTCAACGGGTTGGCTAAATCCTTTCGACAGGGCACGATGGGCATCGGTGGGGCACGCGCGCCCTGCCGGGACGAGAGGGTCGGGATGGGAAAGCGCGCAACGTTGGCCGACGTGGCCGAGCGGGCTGGAATGTCCGTCACGGCCGTCAGCCTCGTGCTGAACAACCGCGAGGGCTCCCGACTCTCTGCAGACGCTCAGGAACGCATTCGGGCGGCCGCCCGCGAACTCGACTACCGGCCCAACCCCGCAGCCCGAAGCCTTCGTGTGGGCAAGACCCGCACCGTGGGGTTCATCTCCGACGATGTGACCGTCACCCGCTACGCATCGGCCATGATCCGCGGCGCCCTGGATGGCGCGGAGGCCCGCGACCACACCGTCCTGATGGCGGAGGCGGGCAACGATCCAAAGCGCATCAACCGGGCCGTCCGCGCCATGCTCGACCGCAGGCCGGACGGGCTCATCTTCGCCCTGATGGGATCGAAGGAGATCGACATCCCCGCCGAAGTCGGGGACCTCCCCGTGGTGGTGCTCAACGGCGCCTCGACCGGTGGCCACGCCTCGGTCCTGCGAGACGAGATCACGGCCGGCCGGGACGTGGCGAACCACCTGATCGAACGAGGACACGAGCGGATCGCCCTCCTCGGCGACGCCGACGCCCTGCGCCGCGACCGACGCCTGTCGGTCTCCATCGGCGACCGCTTCACGGGCATCGAATTAGCCATGGCAGAAGCGGACCTCACCTTCATGGCGCGCCACTTCGAGGAGGACTGGGAACCCGAGAAGGGCTACCGCGGCATGCTCGCCCTCCTGGACCAAGGCCTCGACCTCACCGCCATCATCGCCATGAACGACCGCCTCGCATTCGGGGCTTACCAGGCCATTTGGGAGCGCGGACTACGGATCCCCACAGACATCTCGATCGCATCCTTCGACGATGACGTCATCGCGACCTACGTCCACCCAGGTCTGACGACCGTCCGGATCCCCTACGAGGAAATGGGAAGGGCAGCCATGGACATGCTTCTGACGGGGAAGCCTGTGGGACATCTCCAAGTGCCCATGCCCCTCCGCGAGCGTGAGTCGGTCGCAGACCGACAGCAGTGACAGCCAGAGGCCGCGGCCTGGACAGCCCCGGTGATGGCGGAGCAGAACGACAGGAGCAGGACATGCAGAACTCGGTGATGGTGGTCGGGGAGGCGCTCGTCGACGTGGTGAACGGCACCCCGCATGTCGGCGGCAGTCCGCTGAACGTCGCGGTGGGGCTGGCTCGGCTGGGCCACGACGTCAGCTTTGTGGGGCGCCTCGGCCACGACGAATACGGATCGCTCATCAGCGACCATCTCCGCGCCAACACAGTTCGCTGCCTGCTGCCACCCGACCGCCACCCGTCGAGTGCCGCGATTGCGACACTCGACGCGACCGGGTCAGCGTCATACGAGTTCGAGTTGGTGTGGGAACTGCCCCCACTCCCAGAATGGCTGCCCGCAGCGTTGGAGGGCGCCCGTGCCGTACACACAGGATCGATCGCCACGCTACTGCCCCCAGGGGCGGACACCGTACTGGAGGCGATCCAGAGCACCCGCACCCACGGCGCCCTGATCAGTTTCGACCCCAACTGCCGACCGTCGATCACCCCGGACACCGCCGCTGCACGAGCCAAGGTGGAAGCCTTCGTGGCGTTGAGCGACGTCGTGAAAGCCTCCGACGAGGACATGGTCTGGTTGTACCCCGAAAGGCCCATCGAGGCCTCGGCCGAAGCATGGCGCCAACTGGGCCCAGCCCTAGTGGTGGTCACTCGTGGCTCTAGCGGCGCTCTCGCGGCACATGCGAACGGTCTGGTCACGGTCCCCGCACCGCCCGTGGTGGTCGCCGACACAGTCGGCGCCGGGGACTCCTTCATGGCAGCCCTCTTGGCGGGATTTCTCGACCTGGGCGACGATCCCCGCGCGATGCTCACACCGGCGAGCATCGAAGCACTACTTCGCCACGCAACGGCCGCGGCGGCCATCACCGTGGGACGCGTCGGCGCCAACCCGCCCACCCGTGAGGAACTTGCCAGCGCCGCACCAGCCTGACCTAGGCCGTGTTGATCAAGAGGTTTCGCTCCTCGGTGGGTGAGTCTTGAACGGTGACGCGACAGGAGATCTCTGACGAGGTGTGGGCCGTGATGGAGCCGTTGATGCCGACGGTGACCGGGAGGT
>NZ_JACJFX010000051.1:0-10584 GCF_014164675.1 Propioniciclava sp. MC1683
AAGCCACCTGGGCCATCTACCAGAAGATGATCGCCGCCTACCGCGAACCTGACCGCGCGAAGGGTCGCCAGCTGATGGAGAATCTCATCCAAGCCATCGGCAGCCGTGTCCCCGGCGCGTTGGCCGAGGTCATCGTGTTGGGCCGGACGCTGAAGAAGCGGGCGGCCGACGTGCTGGCGTACTTCGACCGGCCCGGCACGTCGAACGGCCCGAGTGAGGCCCTGAATGGCCGGCTGGAACACCTCCGCGGCAGCGCCCTTGGCTTCCGGAACCTCACCCACTACATCGCACGATCGCTGCTCGAGACCGGCGGATTCAGGCCGCGGCTACACCCTCGATTGTGAAGAGCCCGTATACCCTTGGCGTCTCATCGGATGCATCATTGACTCATTGGATGCAACCGCGGAACGAGGTGTCGGATGCACGTCGACGGTGTGGGTCGGGTCTCGGTGGTGCCCTCGCTGCCGGTCCTTCGGCCCGAGGAGCAGGTGCTCCAGCTCATGCTGGACGGCTGGCGCAACCAGCAGCTCTCCAGGAACCTGCAGTTCGCGACGATCGAGCAGCGGCTGCGCTGTGTGCGCCGGTTCGTTGAGCACATGAACGAGGATCCGTGGAACTGGACGCCGGCGATGGTCGAGGAGTTCTCGGCCGACCTGCGCACCGTCCGACACGTCTCTCGCTCCACGCTGCGCAGCTACCACTCTGCGCTTCGGGCGTTCACGAGCTACGTCAGCAACCCCGACTACGGATGGGACCGGGTCTGCGAGCAGTACTTCGGCACCCACCCGGCGCAGGTCTTCTTCGACTGGAACTCCGCACCGCACGTCCAGGAGTACGACGGCGGACCCACGAAGCGTCCCTACACGCGGTCCGAGCTCGATCGACTCTTCGTCTACGCCGACGATGAGGTCGAACGCATGGGGCGGTCGGGACGCAAGGGCTGGCAGGCGGCCTATCGCGATGCGGTCATGATGAAGATCGCCTACGCCTACGGCCTCCGCTTCAACGAGTTGCGACACCTGCAGCTCGTCGACTTCGCCCGCAACCCGCATGCGCGCGAGTTCGGCCGGTTCGGCGTCTGCAAGGTCCGCTACGGCAAGTCAAAGCGCTCCTCGCCCTACAAACCCCGCAGCGTGCTCACCGTCTGGCGATGGACGCCTCCGATCCTCGAGGACTGGCTCGCCAACGGTCGCGGTGAGCCCGACACACTCGACCTGTTCCCCAGCGAACGCGGCGGCCTGGTCGGAGAACCGGCGCTGCTGCGCCGGCTACGCCGCTACTGCGACGAGCTCGGACTTTCGGACGGGCTCGATCTGCACTCGTTCCGACGCTCCTACGCTACGCATCTGTTGGAGGCTGGCTGGGACCCACGGTTCGTCCAGGACCAGATGGGGCACGAGTACGCCTCGACGACCGGCATCTACCAGTTCGTCGGCGACGAGTTCCGGCGCAGCACGCTCCGCAGCGCTCTCGACAGGACCGTCAACGAGGCCCTGGCCCGCACCACGAAGGATGGAACACCATGAAACGCAAGGTCGACTACCAGTGGCGCCTGGCCGAGCTGATGGCGGCCAGAGGTCTGCACAACACGACCGATCTCATCCCGCTGCTCGGCGAACGGGACATCACGCTCTCCCGACCGCAGGTCTACCGCCTCGTCAATCAGCGGCCGGAGCGCGTCTCGCTCCAAGTTATCGCCGCACTCTGCGACATCTTCGAGTGCACACCAGCCGATCTGGTCACGACAACCGCCGCGGACGTCCGGCGCCGGAAGACCGCGACCGAGCCCGGCTCCAACGTCGTCAGCCTCGACCGATCAGTTCGACCCCGGCGCGCGAACATTCTCGACGAGTAGGGATGGCTGCCGTGGCGAGTCGAGGACCAGCAGGCCTGTCCCCCCGCTCCACCATCCAGGGTCGTCCACGCATCACCTCGACGACCGGGAACCCGTGCGCACGCTGCGGCCGCAAGATCCCGCGGGTCGCCGTCACATGGCCGGAGGGCCGGCTCTGCAACATCTGCTACTACAACGCCGTCCACACCCGAGGCGTCTGCCCGGAGTGCCTCCAAGACCGCCTGCTACCAGGACCCGCAAGCGCCGGCGGCGGTCCGATCTGCGCGACCTGCGCGGAGATCCCCCACGACTTCCATTGCGACAGCTGCGACACCGAAGCCGGGCATCACCGAGGGCGGCTCTGCGCCCGATGTGCGCTTCGCGCCGACCTCCACCAGGTCCTCGGCGGCGAGCCGGAACACCCCGCTCTGCGCGGTCTGGTCGACGCGCTATGCGCATCCGAGCGACCCGAGTCGATCCTCGTCTGGAAGCGATCCCCCAAGGTCCAGACGCTCCTGCGTGGCCTTGGCGACGGCACGATCCCGATCTCCCACGAAGGCCTCGACGCCGTTCCCGGCAAGCCGACCGAACACATCCGAGCACTCCTGCAACATCACGGCCTACTCCCCTACCGCGATGCCTACCTGCACCGATTCGAGGAGTGGATCGCCGTCAAGTTAGAAGGGCTCCCCGCCGAGGTCCGTCAGCCCGTCCAGCACTTCGCGACCTGGCACCACCTACGCAACATCCGCGCCAAATCCGAAGCAGGCGCCAACACGCGCGGCCCGGTGCACTCAGCGAAGCAAGAGATCACCGAGACAGTCAAGTTCCTGACCTGGCTGCACCAGACACACCACCGCACCGCCGCGACCTGCACCCAGCAAGACGCCGACGAGTGGCTGGCAGGCGGACCGACCACTCGCACCATGATCAGGAACTTCTTCCAGCTCGCCAAGAAGTCCCGCTTGAACACCGGTGTCACGGTCGCGCATCGCACTCCCCGATCGAGCCCGTCCCTGAGCCAGGAGCAGAGACTTGCCTGGATCCGCGAATTGCTCACCGGGACCAGCGAGTCACTCCCCTACCGCGTCGCCGGCATGCTCCTGCTCCTCTACGCGCAACCACTGGTCAAAGTCGTCACTCTGACGACCGAGGCCATCGCCGAGAGCCCTCACGGCATGAGAATCCAGCTCGGCCGCCATCCAGTGGACGTGCCTGAGCCGTTCGCCAACATGATCCGCCAGCACCGCGATGCTCGGCCCAACCTCCGGACAGCGGCAGGGACGGACAGCCCCTGGATGTTCCCAAGCATCCTCGCCGGACGACACCTCCACCCCAACACCGTGATGGACAGACTGCGAGCCCTCGGCGTGAACCTCCTCGGCGCCCGCAACAGCGCCCTCGGCGAGCTCGTCCTCCAATGCCCACCGTCGCTAGTCGCCGACGCACTCGGCTACAGCCACCACGTCGCCTTCCTCCACGCCGAAAAGTCCGCAGAACCGTGGGCCCGATATGCGGCCCGCCACGCGGGCGACCAGCGATAGCCGGCGACCACCACGATCTGCCCAGCCATGCTCGCGTTCAGTTACACCAGGATGGTCTGGCCGTCGGCCTGCTGGATGTCCAGCAACAGATGCCCGCGCCCGCGGCTCGTCCTCACCACGGAACCGAACCCAGGGCACGACATGCGCCCGGGCATGCCGCCGCGGTCAGCGCGCTCCGGTGGCACGAAGTGGTGGCCACCGGAGCGCACTGGGTCAGTGTCTGCTGTCCTCGATAGGTGTCAGCATGACAAGTACGGCTGCGGCGGCGCAGGAAGATGCGGGTGCGGACGCTGGCGTTCCACAGACGCTGCATGAGATTCATGATGGCCTCACTTTTCACACGGGAGCACTTCGATGTGGCTGGTCCTGTGTGGTGAGTGCCCCGAGGCTTCTTGGGGCGGTCTGCTCCGCCCGACGTCAGGCTTCGCGCGTGGTCTGTCCTGCCATTTCGCAGTCTACGCTGCTCGGTTGGAGTGCGGAAGAGCGGTGGAGTTCCGCTTGCGGATTGGAGTGGAGAAGCGTCAGAAGGAGGAGCCCAGCGCAGCCTTTTGCTCATGGGAGGTTTCGTGCCAGGTGTCGGCGATGAACTGCGCGACTGCAACAGTCGAGTTGAACACGAGGCGTGCATGTCGTGGAGTCGCGGGGCTCTCGTTGACGGAGCCATGCCCGTCGCCGATTGAGTTGCGTGCCTCCGCGACGGACTGCACGAGAGTGGAGAGGGCGCGCATCGCTTTGCGGAGGGCGTCGCTGCCGCGCTTGCTGCCGTCTACCGCGTCGGCATTGATCGCGAGTGCCGATGCGGTGCTTGCGAAAAGAGCCGGGAGCTCGTCTCGTTCGGAGAACTCGATATCCAGATCCGTGAGCACGATCTTGCACTGGCTCTCGAGGAGGTTCTTGCAGGAGGAGATCGCCGCAGCGGGATCTGAGCTGAGGTCGCGGTTGATTAGATCGAGGTGACGGCGCAGCACAGAGTTCTCGGTGAGGTCGGGCGTCTTGGCGAGCGTTAGCTCGGTTGGGGCGTAATACGCGGAAATCTGACGCCAGCCATAGATGATGCGATCTCCGAAACGGTCTGTCTCGATGAGCTCATACCCATCTCGGCGGAGGGTGTCATTGTAGGCAGCGACCATCGCGGCAGCGGCGTCTGGATCGTCGCGGACAATGGGATGGACTGTCTCGGCTAAGAAGTTGAGGAACGTCTCGTCGCTGCCGTTACGAAGCTGGAAACGGTCGTCGTTGAAGACCCAGTCATCCTCCCAGTCCCAGTTGTTCACCATGTGCTGGTAGATGTCGCCGCTGGCAGTGCGGTACCTGTGGTCTCTGCTCGGCAGCTCCTCCAAGTCGTAGAGCCGGGCGAGGAACTGCGGATGCTGCAGCCGCCCCGACCAGTCGTACTCGGAAAGCGAGAGCCAATCGAACACGTTTGAGCGCGTCTGGCGAGAGATCCGCGCGCGGTTCGTTGGCGTCATGCACTAAGAATATCGGCCGCATACATCAGGAAATCGACCGCCTCTGACTCCGTCTGGACCGCACTTCCTCCGGGGAGTGCTCGGTCTGCTGAAGGCTCACGAGCACGCCCTGGGCGCGTTCGTAGTCGACGCGCTGAGCATCGTCGCCGGGCACCGCTCCGAGTGGGCTGCTCGAGGTGACGCCCCACCGGTCGCGGTACGCAATGACCGCCCGTGCCGCAGCCTCACCCTCTGCGGGAGCGGTCTCGTCGAGTCCCGTCAACCAGGGCTCTGGCTGCTTGAGGAGCTTCTCGACCAGGGCATCGATGCGCTGCTCCATGAGCTGCTCCCGCTCGTCGAGGGCTTGCCTCATCGCGGGATCGGTGATCCCGGTCGCGCGCGGGACCAGGCCGGCGATCATCCTGGCGGTCCGCTGCGGAGCAGGCTGGTAGGCCGCCGTGATGCGCTGGAGCCTGTAACGCAGCAGCGACCCGAGATCCTGCACCTCGTCCAGTCCTCCAACCTGGATGATGCGCGGGAGAAGACTGTCGATGTCGTGCCCGTCGGCTTCGAGCCTGCGCAGCTCGGTGGTGAGGATCCCGAAGGCGTCTGTCTCGACGAGCTCGTCGATCGTCTCCGCCGTGAGGCCTCCGGCGTGCAGGAGGGCGATCCAGCGTTCCTGTCCGGCGACTTGTGCGATGGTGTCGTACTCGGCCGCGAGTTGCTCGAGTGAGCCCCAGAAGTCCTGCTCCACGGTGATCGTGTCGTGTGCGGAGAGCTCTGCGCCAGGGTGCTGCAGGATCCCGTAGAGGATGCTCCGGGCGGTGTTCTGCAGGTCCTCACGGTGCTGATGCTCCTCGAGGTGATGCTCGTCGGTGGCGACGTAGACGCGGTTGGATTCGCGGCCGCGGGTCATCGCGACGTAGAGGGATTCTCGGGTCACTTCCGGTGAGTGGACGACCGCGTGTGCGGTGTCGACGGTGGCCCCTTGGGCACGGTGCGCGGTGACGGCGTAGCCGAGGTTCTGTAAACGCACCTACCTCTCACACGAGTAGGAAGGTGGGCCGACTGATGGGCCAGAACCAGCAGGAACAGAGTACGGGGTCAGTGTCGCCGTTGCGGGCGGTGGTGTATGTGCGGATCAGTGATGATCCCGAGAGTACCGAGCGTGGGGTGGATCGGCAGGAGGCCGATTGCCGCGCCTACGCTGTCGCGCACGGCTGGGAGGTCGCGGCGGTGTTCCGTGAGAATGACACGTCGGCGTTCAAGCAGCGCACGATCACGCTGGCATCGGGTGAGCGGGTGCGCCGCGTGGTTCGCCCAGAGTTCCGCGCGATGCTCAAGCACCTGGCCGATGGACAGGCGCAAGTGATGATCGCCTACGACCTGGATCGAGCGGTACGCGACCCCAGAGATTTGGAGGACTTGATCGACGCGAAAGTGCTGGCCGGGTTCACCGTGCGCTCGGTCACCGGCTCCCTACGGTTGGACACCGATTCGGATGTAGCGATGGCCAGGGTGCTGGTAGCGATGGCGAACAAGTCCAGCGCCGACACCGCCCGCCGAGTCGCCCGCGCAGCCAAGCAGCAAGCCATTGAGGGCACCTGGCACGGCGGCAGGGTGCCGTTCGGCTACCGCGCCGAGTCCGGTGCCCTCGTCGTTGATCCGGTGGCGGGGCCGATGGTGGCCGAGGCCGCGCAGCGGGTGCTGGCCGGTGAGTCGCTGTACCGGATTCGCAAGGACTGGAACGAGCGCGGCGTGCTGACCACCCACGGGTGCGCGTGGTCGGATAAGACGATCAAGATGGTGCTGCGCAGCCCCTCCATCAAAGGCGTGCGCGAGTACCGCCCCGTATTGCCGGACGGCACCCGTGCGAAGACCTCGCAGATGCAGGTGAAAGCCGCCTGGCCTGCGATTCTCGATGAGGACACCTGGCAGCAGGTCTCCGATGTGCTCGATGCGCGGAAGCAGGCGCGGAACTTCCATCAGCCCGGCAGTGGGGCGGCGAAGCGCATGTATCCGTTCTCGGGGCTGATCCGCTGCTCAGCGTGTGGGCGGGCGATGCTCCACCGAGGCAACGTGTATCAGTGCGTGCAGGCCACCCGCGGCGGATGTCACCGCTCGATCCGCTCCGCCGACATCTTGAAACTGGTGGAAGAAGCGGTGCTGGCAACATTCGAGCAAATCACCCTGGCCCCGTCGAAGCGGGCGACGCCGAGCGTGGACGCGGGTGCGCGGGTCGGTCTCGCCGCGAGGCTGGATGCTGACCGGGAACGCCTGGCCCGATTGGACGACGATCACTATGACGGGTTGATCGACAAGGCGATGTGGGTGCGGCAGCGGGCCAGGATCGCCGAGCGGATCGAGGTCACCCGGCGTGAGTACGCCGCCGCCATGCCCGAACAGGAGGGGCCGGGCATCGACGTGACCACCGTCGCCAAAGAATGGGCGGGGCGTACCCCGTTGTGGCAGTACCAGGCCACCAGCCTGATCTTGGAAGCCGTGCTCGTCCACGCTCTGCCGAACGGGATGAACGGTGCGACCCCAGCACGTCGCCGCAACGAGACGGTTGAGGCGTTCCACACCCGCCGCACCGTGTACCGCGCCGAGGTGCTGGCCCGCCGGGTGGAGTTCGTCTGGCGAGCCTGAGCACGGCCACCCGCAGGGCGTTGTCGGCCCCGCATCTTGACCAGCGCAAGCGGTTCAGGGTGCGGGGCCTTTCCGTATCTTCGAGACAATGCGCTTGTTGGGGCGAGGTGCCGTGCAGAGTCCTCGCAGTTCGTCCAGCACCGCCGGATCGTCCACCGTCGCGGGCAAACCCTGCGCCTGACGTGAGGCAGCGGCCAGGCGTGCTCCCAACGTGAAAGCAGCATGCTGTGACGACGGCGCGGAACGGTCAGGAGTGACGGAGGCGGGTGCGGTGGGGATGCTCATGCTGATAGGTACGACGCCCCTCCCACAGACTCGCGGTGGTTCAGGGTTCGGCCTGCTTGTCTGGGTTGGCGGCCCATATCGCAGCCAGCAGGCCGGTGTCGCAGCGCAGGGAGTCGAGGGGTTCGCCGCTGAGCAGGCGCAGCAGCACCCCGTCGCCAGTCGCAGTACCAGCGTGTTTCGGAGCGGGATGCCCGAGCACGATCCGCAGCAAGGCAGCCCACGACGTCGACGGTACCCCGAGCAGCTCCGGGATAGCGCGGTCGCGGCGTAGCACCTCTACCGCGTTCGGCCGGGAGGTCAGATCGCCGAGCCGGTAGGCGACGTGCTCGATGCAGTCGGTCACGAGCACGGCATCCCATCCGGCCGAGGCGAACAGCCCGACTATCTCCGATAGGACGGCAGCGACCCGAGCGCGCTCGCTGCCGTCGAAGTCTTCCTCATTGTCGGTGGTGGGGTTGACGGCGAACGCGGGGTGGTAGTCGGCCAGGTTCTCTCGCTCCGCGAACCGGATGGCGTCGTGGAAGCCGACGATTCTGGCCGTGTGGCGCACCTTGCTCGGCGAGACGAGCATCCCCGCCGCCCGCACTTCGACGCCACAGGTGATCTTCATCGCGCGAGTGACGACCGCCCACGGGTTTCCGGCGTTCCTGGTCGAGGGGGCGAGCATGACCTCGAATGCTGCCGAGGCAATCTCCCACTCATCCAGTGCGTACTTGCGGGCCAGGCGTCGATACCTCTCTGCCGTGTACCGCATGAGTTCCGCGGCTTCACGGTCACTGCGCCAGGCCCCAGGCCCGGCCTCGTGCAACCGGATCAGCAGGGTGCGTAAGCCCTCTGGTGTCTCGAACCCGTGGCGTGGCGAGCCATCCTGGGCTGCGGCGTCGTCGCCTGTAGTGGGTGGGGTGTGTTCGGTCACGGTGGCACCTCCCGTGAAGGAGGTGCGCCACCAGAACCCACGCCAGGACGTGAACCAGCACGCCGCTACAACCGTTCGTCAGTCGATACGTCGCTGCTTCCCCGGCGCAGCGCAGGTACGACTTGTCAGAAGGCCGCCCTGCAGCGATAGGAACGGCTGCGAATGCTCGCGCCGGGAATCATTCCGGCGCGAGCATCCGCAGTCGCTCTAGGGTGCGGTTTCGCGGGTCAAGACAGCGACCATTTGCCGACCTCTCGATACTCCGAGTCGTAGATGGTCTCGGTAATCGGCTGGGCGAGGTCGTAATGCTTCATGTTGCCGCCCCAGTACCGCAGCACACGCGCCAGTTCCTCAACTGGATCTCCCGCGACGGCTCCCAGGTCTATGTCCAGGCGGAATCGGGTCGGGTTATCTGGGGAATCACTCATACTTCAAGTATAATATTGAACTGCTAGTTGAGGGTTGGAGGGTGTGGACTGCCGAAAATCCTGGACTGATGCCGTGTAAGCCTCAACTCGCACTCGAAAGGAACCATGATGCGCCCCGTCGATCTGGCAACCCGGGCCGGAGTCTCCACCCAACAGATTCGCAACCTCGAAGCCGCCGGAGTCCTCCCGCCTGCCGATCGCACAGGTTCGGGTTACCGGGTCTATCGCGGTGCGCACCTCAGCGCTCTACTCTGCTATCAGGCACTCGCACGCGGCCACGGCGCTGGATCAGCCCGTTCCATCATGGAAGCGTTGAGCACAGGACAGATCGACCAAGCATTGGCCCTCCTTGATGCCAGCCACCACGAACTTCACCAGCAACGCCAGGCCCTTACCGAAACGAGCCAGGCCCTCACCCGTGTTGCCGCTGCGGTAGAGCATCACGCCGGCCCGGACGCGCCGTTGTCCATCGGAGAACTCGCGGACTATCTCGGGATACGCACGTCAGCGCTCCGCGTATGGGAACACGCTGGTCTGCTCGCCCCAGCTCGGCAGACCAGCCGCCGCCACCGGGTCTATGACAGCGAGGACGTCAGAGACGCCCGAATCATCCATCTCCTCCGGCAAGGACGCTATCGCTTCGACCGCATCAGACCCATCATCACCGAACTCCGAGGAAGCAAGAGTGCCGATGCTCTACAGGCCGCGCTCACCGAACGACGAACCAGCCTGACACACCGAGCCAGAGCCATGCTCGACGGCGCAGCCCTCCTCCAACAACACATCACCGAGTTCATCGCCTCCGACGCACCCGCCCCGAGCGAACCAGTAACCGGCTCCTAACCCCAGCACCCCACCGACCGCTCGGCACCGGCCACCCTCTGCCTCTGAAACAACGGATGCACGTATGCCACCGCGGGTGGGGCGTGCGCACCTCCTTCATGAGACGACTCATGAGGGAGGCCAGGATGAAGGGCGGGGTGATCCTGTTCCGCGGCACAGGTGCTGCCGCGCGCCGCTATGTCGAGGCCGACCGCTCCCGCGCCGACGAGTATTACCTGGGCGCGGACAACGCCTTGTCGGAGTACACGGTGCTCGATGCTAGCGGCGAGGTCACCGCCGCAATGTCACTGTCGGCGGTCGAGTACGAGGGGTGGGTGGACTGGCACGATCCCGTCACGGGTGAGTCGATGGGCACGCCACGTAATCCGGGTGAGGGGTCGAAGGGTTCGCCGTTGTTCGCGGAGATGACGATTAACGCACCCAAGAGCCTGTCGGTCGCCGCCGCCCTCCACCCCGAAGTATCTAGGGCGTGTCGCGTAACTGATTTGGGTGGTGGGGGTCAGGGTTGTCTTTGTGACCAGGAGTCCTCAGTTCAGTGACGAGATGTGGGCGCGGATTGAGCCGTTGATGCCGCGTGGGGGCGCGAAGGGCGGCCGTCCGTGGAATGACCACCGGCGGACGGTGGAGGGCATCTGTT